>NZ_JAUZVI010000011.1:0-135299 GCF_031844485.1 Nocardioides sp. AE5 | reverse complement strand
ACTCCCACCCGACCCCGAACACCTCGCCGAACTCGAAGAACAACTCCTCGCCCTCTGAACCCGTGACATAGGTTCGAGGCATGCCCAGCATCGGTTCATTGAGTGCGTCCCAGTCGACCCTGCTGGCACGCTGGCTGCCGGGACACCGGGTCGTGCGTGACCTTGGCTGGGGACTGGTCGACAGCGTCGTGCTCGAGGTCGAATCGGGCGGCAAGCACTACGTGGTCAAGGCCGACGGCCCGACCAACCACCATGTCGCGCGCGAACTCACCGCCCACGAACAATGGCTCGAACCCTGGGTGTCCGCTGGCAGAGCACCGCAACTCATCGCCGGGGATCGCGCAGCAAAGATCCTGCTCAGCGAATACCTTCCCGGGGCGCTCGTCCTCGACTCCCCCGCACAGGAGGAACCCGACGTCTTTCGCCAGGCAGGTGCGCTCCTTGCGGCGCTACACGCCCAACAGGGCGGCATCGACCGCGACTACGAGGCGAGGGAGAACCGCAAGGTCCTGCAGAACCTGGAGAAGCCACATCGCATCGCACCCGAGGTCGCGACAAGGCTCCGCCGCACCATCGAGTCGTGGGCAACACCACCGGTCGTGGTCGTGCCGACACACGGTGACTGGCAGCCGCGCAACTGGCTGATCGCCGACGGCCAGGTGAGCGCGATCGACTTCGGACGGGCCGCCATGCGACCGGCCATCACCGACTGGCTGCGCCTCGACGCGCGCGACTTCCGTGCAGACCCTTCACGCGAGGCCGCCTTCGTCGAGGGCTACGGCAGTGATCCGCGCGAACCCGAGGCGTGGTTCCGCGAACGGCTACGCGAGGCCGTGAACACGGCCGTCTGGGCTCACCAGGTCGGTGACGAGGCCTTCGAGGCGCAGGGCCACCAGATGATCGAGCGTGCGCTCACCAACCGCGCTCGGCAAGCCGGTGCGGCTGCGGAATCTCCTCGACGTTGATCCCGACCATGGCCTCACCCAGGCCCCGCGACACCTTGGCGACCACGTCCGGGTCGTCATAGAACGTGGTGGCCTTGACGATCGCCTCGGCACGTTGCGCCGGGTTGCCCGACTTGAAGATGCCGGAGCCGACGAAGACACCCTCGGCGCCGAGCTGCATCATCATCGCTGCGTCGGCCGGGGTGGCGATGCCGCCGGCGGTGAAGAGGACCACGGGGAGCTTGCCGTTCGCGGCGACTTCCCGGACCAGCTCGTACGGCGCCTGCAGCTCCTTGGCCGCGACGTACAGCTCGTCGGCCGACAGGGCACCCAGCCGACGGATCTCGCCGCCGATGGTGCGCATGTGGGTCACCGCATTGGACACGTCACCAGTGCCGGCCTCGCCCTTGGAGCGGATCATCGCCGCGCCCTCGGTGATCCGGCGCAGCGCCTCACCCAGGTTGGTGGCGCCGCACACGAACGGGACCGTGAAGTTCCACTTGTCGATGTGGTTGGCATAGTCGGCCGGGGTCAGCACCTCGGACTCGTCGATGTAGTCGACACCCAGGCTCTGCAGGATCTGCGCCTCGGCGAAGTGGCCGATCCGGGCCTTGGCCATCACCGGGATGGAGACGGCCTCGATGATGCCGTCGATCATGTCCGGGTCGCTCATCCGGGAGACGCCGCCCTGGGCGCGGATGTCAGCGGGAACCCGCTCGAGGGCCATCACGGCGACGGCGCCGGCATCCTCGGCGATCTTCGCCTGCTCGGGGGTGACCACGTCCATGATCACGCCGCCCTTGAGCATCTCGGCCATGCCCCGCTTCACACGCGACGTACCCGTCGCAGCACCAGTGTTCTCTCCGGATTCAGTTGCCATGCCTCAAGCCTAGTACCGGGCGGATTGTCCGGGTTCACCTGTCCACCCACGGGTCAGTAACCCTCAGCGCGGGCCTTCCTCGGCGAGCGCCAGACGTCGTACGTGCACCACCCGCTGCACCACCGTCAACGTGCTGGCCAGGGCCAGCACGCCCAGGGTGATCGGGATCGCCCACAGCGCCTTCTCCCCCGCCCCGAGCACGTTGACCAGATCGGCCACGCCGGTGATCACCAGGATCGAGACCAGCCGGTCGGCCCGCTCGGCGATGCCGACCTTCGCCTCCAGCCCGAGCGACTGGGCCCGCGCCCGCGCATAGGAGGTCACCGACCCCATCGAGAGGCAGTAGATGGCCAGCGCGGCGAACCAGTCGTTGTCGCCGGGCCCGACGTAATACATCGCCAGCCCACCGAAGATCGCAGCGTCGCCGAAGCGGTCCAGCGTCGAGTCCCAGAAGGCACCAAACTTGCTCTGCCGGCCGAGCTTGCGCGCCATCTGCCCGTCGATCAGGTCACTGAAGACGAACGCGGTGATCACCAGCACCCCGGTCAGGAGCATCCCCTGGGGGAAGAAGATCACCGCGCCGGCGACCACCCCGATGGTGCCCACCAGGGTCACCGTGTCGGGGCTGATCCCCAGCTTGAGGAAGAGGTTGACGAAGGGAGCCAGCAGGACGCCCTGCCAGAATCCCTTGAACCGGTCGAGGACGGAATTGCTCAGCACGCGCCGAAGGTTACCGGTCCCCGGCCCCGGACCCGGCACCGAGCGCATCCACCACCGCTGCCACCGGCCCCGGGCGACCCGTCACGTGCCAGTCGACACCGGCCGCCGGGACCACCACCGACTCCCCGCCCAGGCTGCGGATCAGCGCCGCTCCGGGCAACCGGTCCCAGTCGGCCACCGAGTGCTGGAAGACCACGTCGTTGAAGCCGCGCAACAGGCCCACGCAGTCCATCGTCCCCGAGCCGAGCATCCGCACCGTGGCCATCCGGTTCGCGGCCCGCCCGAAGGCGGTACCGATCTCCCCGCTGACGAACGGCGGGTGCAGGTACGTCGCGGCACACGCCTGCTCCGCCGGTACGTCGTGCAGCGGCGGCAGGGCTTCCCCGTTGCAGGTGGCCGGGCGCCCGGGCCCACCGACGTACACCTGGTCGGTGGCCGGGTGGTGGACTGCGCCGAGCGTCAGGTCGTCCTCGGTGACCAGCGCCATCGCCGAGCACCACCAGTCCATCCCGCGGAAGAAGTTGTAGGTGCCGTCGACCGGGTCGATCACCCAGGTGCGGCCCGAGGTCCCGACATGGTCGGTGCCCTCCTCGCCGACGATCGAGTCCTCGGGGCGTTCGGCGCGCAGGGTGGCGACGATGAGCGCCTCGGCCGCGTCGTCGGCCGCGGTGGCGATGTCGGCCACGTTCGACTTCTGCCGCGAGTCCAGGCCCTTGGCGCGCATCCGCGAGGCGAGCTTGCCGGCCGCACGGACCAGCCGTGCGGCCAGTTCGGCATCCTCATCGAGCGTCGTGGTCACGGGGCCGTGCTCCACGCGGTGGCGATCAGGTCCCGGGTGACGGCGAGCAACTGGGGCAGCGTCTTCGTGCCGCCGACCACGGTGATGAAGTTCGCGTCGCCCGACCAGCGCGGTACGACGTGCTGGTGCAGGTGCTGGGCCAGCGATCCCCCTGCCGCGCTGCCCAGGTTGAGGCCGACGTTGAAGGCATGCGGTGAGCTGATCGAGCGGATCACCACCACCGCGCGCTGGGTGAACGCCATCAGTTCGCCGGACTCCTCCGGCGTCAACTCCTCCAGGCCGGCCACGTGCCGGTAGGGCAGCACCATCAGGTGCCCGGGGTTGTAGGGGTGCAGGTTGAGCACGACATAGCAGTGCTCGCCGCGGGCGACGACCAGGGAGTCCTCGTCCGGCTTGGCCGGGATGATGCAGAACGGGCACCCGTCCCCGCCCACCGCCGAGCGCACGTAGGCCATCCGGTGCGGCGTCCAGATCCGCTCCAGTCCATCGAGCTCGCCGGGGCCCTGGGCGTGCACCTCGTCGCTCATCGTCGGCCTCAGACCTGGCTGCGCGACTCGACGGCCTCGGCCACCCGCGCGATCGCCTCGTCGATCGGTACGCCGTTGTCCTGGCGTCCGTCGCGATAGCGGAACGAGACCGCTCCGGCTGCCATGTCGTCGTCCCCGGCGATGATCATGAACGGCACCTTCTGCAGTTGCGCGTTGCGGATCTTCTTCTGCATCCGGTCATCGGAGAGGTCCACCTCGACCCGGATGCCCTGCGCCTTCATCCGCGCGGCCAGGTCGAGCAGGTAGTCCTCATGCCGCTCGGCGATCGGGATGCCGGTGACCTGGACCGGAGCCAGCCAGGGCGGGAACGCGCCGGCGTAATGCTCGACCAGGACGCCCATGAACCGCTCGATGGAGCCGAACTTGGCCGAGTGGATCATCACCGGCTGCTGCCGGGAACCGTCGGCGGCGACGTACTCGAGGTTGAACCGGTCGGCCGAGGGCTGGTTGAAGTCGTACTGCACGGTGCCCATCTGCCAGGTGCGGCCGATCGCGTCGCGCGCCTGCACCGAGATCTTGGGCCCGTAGTACGCCGCCCCGCCCGGGTCCGGGACCAGCTCCAGGCCGGTGCCGACGGCAACGTCCTCGAGCACCTTGGTCGCGGTCGCCCAGTCCTCGTCGGAGCCGATGAACTTGTCCTTGCTGGCGTCGCGGGTGGAGAGCTCGAGGTAGAAGTCGTCGATCCCGAAGTCGCGCAGCAGCGAGAGCATGAAGTTGAGCAGGTGCTCCACCTCGGCGGGTGCCTGCTCCGGGGTGCAGTAGGAGTGCGAGTCGTCCTGGGCGAAGCCGCGCACCCGGGTCAGGCCGTGGATCACGCCGGACTTCTCGTGCCGGTAGACGTGGCCGAACTCGAAGAGGCGCAGCGGCAGTTCCCGGTAGGAGCGCTGCCGGGAGCGGTAGATCAGGTTGTGCATCGGGCAGTTCATCGCCTTGAGGCGGTAGTCCATGCCGTCGACGTCGAACGCCGGATACATGCCCTCGCCGTAGTAGGGCAGGTGGCCGGAGGTGTGGAAGAGCCCCTCCTTGGCGATGTGCGGGGTGCCGACGTATTCGAACCCCTCGGCGATGTGCCGCTCGCGGACGTAGTCCTCCATGGCGCGCTTGATCACGCCGCCCTTGGGGTGGAAGACGGGCAGGCCCGAGCCGATCTCGTCGGGGAAGCTGAACAGGTCCAGGTCGCGGCCCAGCTTGCGGTGGTCGCGCCGCTCGGCCTCCTCGATCCGGTGCAGGTGCGCCTCGAGCGCCTCCTTGGACTCCCAGGCGGTGCCGTAGATCCGCTGGAGTTGCTTGTTCTTCTCGTCGCCCCGCCAGTACGCCGCAGCGCTGCGCATCAGCTTGAAGGCCGGGATCCGCTTGGTGGTCGGCAGGTGGGGACCGCGGCACAGGTCCTTCCAGGCGACCTCGCCCTTGCGGTTGATGTTGTCGTAGATGGTCAGTTCGCCCTCGCCGACCTCGGCGCTGGCGCCCTCTGCGGCTTCACCGGCGGACCCCTTGAGCCCGATCAGTTCGAGCTTGTAGGGCTCGTCGGCCAGTTCCTCGCGGGCCGCGTCGTCGTCGGTGACCCGGCGCGAGAAGCGCTGGTTCTCCTTGATGATCTTGCGCATCCGCGACTCGATCTTGTCGAGGTCCTCCGGCACGAACGGGGTCTCGACGTCGAAGTCGTAGTAGAACCCGTCGGTGATCGGGGGCCCGATGCCAAGCCGGGCGTCACCGAAGAGGTCCTGGACGGCCTGGGCCATCACGTGTGCGGTCGAGTGGCGCAGGATGTCGCGCCCATCGGCGCTGTCGATCGCGACGCCCTCCACCTCGTCACCGTCGCCCAGTTCGTGGGAAAGATCCCGCAACGCACCCGCAACCCGGGCCGCAATGATGTCAGGGTCCTCGGCGAAGAGTTCCCATGCCTTGGTGCCCGTGGCCACGGTGCGTTCCTCGCGCGCGTCGGCGTGGACGAGGACGACCTTGATGTCGGACACGGATGACTCCTTGTGGGGTGCTGGTCGGTTGCTGCCCCGATCGTATCGGCCACGCCACCCGGGGCGCGCGCCGGTTTCACCCGGTCGCTCGCATGCACCGGCCTCAACTGTCGGCGAGCACGACCAGCACGACCAGGGAGATGCCGATGGAGACGAGCGCCGCCGCACCCGACGGCACCAGCAGCACCGGGAGCGTGGTGAGCAACAGGATGTCGAACCCACGCAGCGCGCTGCCGTAGAGGTTCGTCGGCACTCCCCCGGCCGGGCTGGAGACCAGCGGGCGGCCGAAGTCCGGTGGCTTCCCGGTCACCCACCGGGTGGACGCAGCCAGCGATGCCAGTCCCGAGGCGATCGCGCAGACCAGGGCTGCGGACCAGTTCAACTCCAGCACCCGGTGCAGCAACGGGGTGATCGCGATGCCGTGCAGCAACAGCACGATCGCAGGCACCACGAGGGTCGCCTGGCGGGCCCGGGCAACCGGGAACGGGAAGTGGCGCAGCACGCTGGGCGAGCGGACCAGGACCCGCAACGCGGAGAGCAGGGGCAGGCCGGTCAGGAAGCCGACCAGCGCCGCGGCCAGGAAGGCCACCCGCTCACCGCCGGCCACCCCGACGGCGTACGGCAGCACTACGCTCGCCGCGACCAGGACCAGCCATTGCGGGCTGCGCGCCAACCGGACCAGGTCCTTGCGCACCAGTGCCGATGCCCCGGCCGGTCCCCCGCGGCGGGAGGGCACCGATCCCTTGCCTCGCCAGCGGTGGCCCAGCAGGACGTCGTACATCAGGGCCAGGTCGAGGCTCGCCAGCGCACCGGAGAGGCCAGGTGCCAAGTTCCCGCCTGCGGCGATGTCGCGGCGGTGCAGGCGGCCCGTGCTCCGCAGCGCCATCACCACGAGGCAGCCGGTGGCGATGACCAGTCCGGCACCGACGGCCAGGACGGGCCCCGAGGCTTCGTCCGGAGCGTCCAGCAAGGGCGCCCTGCCCACGGAGAGGAGGACCAGGACGGACCACAGCACCGCGGCCAGCGCCCAGACCAGGAACTGGACGGCTCGCCCGCGGCCGCCCTGGCCGAGCACGGCGAGCGCCACCATCAGCACGGCCAGCACCGCCGCGAGCACCGAGTACGCCGCGATGGCGGGCGCGCCGAACCCGCCCAGGGTGGTGGCCGCGGCGGCGAGGAACCCGGTCACCAGCGCCGCGATCGTGGCCGCGCTCCACACCCGCGGGCGCAGCAGCGCTCCCCTGTCGGCCGGGGTGGAGAGCAACCATGAGGAGACCGCCGGGGAGGCGAAGACGGGGCCGAACATCCGGGCCAGCACCAGGACGACGAGCAGGGTGCCCAGGGTGACCAGCCAGGGCAGCAGCGCGCGGGCTTCGCGGCAACCGCTCGACGTGCAGTGCTCGTCGGAGAGCCCGGCGACGTTGACCAGCACGCTGACCAGCATCGAGCCGAGGACGACCACGGAGAAGATGGCGATGTAGCCATCGCTGATCAGGTCGGTCAGCGGGCGCGTGGCGTGGGCCCGGCGCCAGTGCCGGATCCACCCGCGGAGTTCACGGACCTCCGCACCGGCGGCGCTCAGGGTCCGACCTCGTTCAGGTCCACCACGTCGTCGGCGACGGCGTCGACCAGTTCCGGTGAGTGGCTGGCGAGCAGGACCGCCAGCCCGGCTGCCTTCTCCCGCTGCAGCCGGTCGGCCAGCCAGGCCAGGCCCTGGGCGTCGAGGCGCTGCTCGGGTTCGTCCAGGACGAGCAGTCGCCGGGGGCGCACGAAGGCACTGGCCAGGGCGAGGCGGCGGCGCTGCCCCGAGGAGAGGGAGCCGGGCAACTGGGCGGACTGCGCCACG
Source organism: Nocardioides sp. AE5 (assembly GCF_031844485.1). Taxonomy (NCBI): domain Bacteria; kingdom Bacillati; phylum Actinomycetota; class Actinomycetes; order Propionibacteriales; family Nocardioidaceae; genus Nocardioides; species Nocardioides sp. AE5. The sequence continues at coordinate 127,589 of NZ_JAUZVI010000011.1, read as the reverse complement.
AGCCCGACCTCGGCGAGCACCTCGTCCACGACCTGGTCCGGGTCGGCCACGCGGTGGGCGCGCGCGATCAGGTCCAGGTGCTCGACGACGGTCAGGTCCGGGAAGAAGTCGATGTCGTCCAGCACCACCGCCAGGTCGGCGCGGACCATCGCCGAGCGCTCGTCGAGGGGCTTGCCGGCGAGTTCGACGGTGCCCTCGCTCGCTTCCTCGATGCCGGTGACCAGGCGCAGCACGGTGGACTTGCCGACCCCGTTGCGTCCGACCAGCACGGTGGCAGTGCCCGCGGCGACGTCGAAGTCGAGTCCGCGCAGCACGTCGTGCTCGCCGTAGGTCATCCGCAGGCCGCGGACGCGGAGCAGGGGCGCCTGGTCGCTGGTCACCCTGTCGTTGATCACCCCGACAGCGTAGGTCCGTCGGGGTCTCCCGCGTCCCGACGGGCCGCGAGGCGCGCGATCCGGACCAGTTCCTCGGCCCGGTCGTCGAAGCGGCGCCCGGGCGGGCTCACCGCACTGATCGGGCGGCGCAGGTCGAGCCCGTGCCGCACCTCGACGAGGCGGCCGGTCTCGACGTACGCCGTGACCGCGCGCCGGGAGACCACAGCCGGCCCGGCTCCGGCGAGGACGGCGCCGAGCATCGCCGCCGTCGACCCGGCTTCCAGGGCGACCCCGGCGCGGGCTCGCAGTGCGCGTTCGAACGTGCTGCGGGTGCCGCTGCCCTCCTCACGGAGCACGAACTCCTCGGCGAGGATCTGCTCCCTGGTCAACGGCACGGACCGCCGGGCCCAGGCGTGACCGGGCACGACGACGATGCCCAGGGCGTCGCTGCCCACCGGCGTCACGGCCAGGTCACGGGGGAACTCGGCGGTCTCGATGAAGCCGACGTCGACCTGGCCGGCGCGGACCAGGTCGGCCACCTGCGCACTGTTGACCACCTGCAGGTGCGGGTGCAGTTCGGGGTGTGCGGTGCGCAACTCCCCGATCCAGCGCGGCAGCATGAACTCGGCGACGGTGAGGCTCGCGGCCACCGCGAGCGTGTCGCGGCGGCGCTCGGCCAGTGCCGCCAGGCTGGCCAGCATCAGGTCACTCTCGTGGATCACGCCGGCTGCCCAGGCCAGCACTGCTCGCCCGTCGTCGGTGAAGCGCGACCCGCGTGGTGACCGCTCGATGACCCGCAGCCGCCACCGCGCCTCGAACTCGCGGATCCGCTTGCTGGCCGCCGGTTGCGAGAGGCCGAGGTCGTGGGCGGCGGCGCCGATGCTGCCCCTGTGGTCGACGGCGACCAGGAGGCGCAGGGTCTCGAGGTCCAGCGACTTCTGAGTCATAACCATGCATTATGTCCCACCCCGGTCGCGCTCCCTACTCCCGACGACGCGACCCGGCGAGGCTGGACACATGACCCGCTGGCTCGTCCCCCTCGCCGTCGCTGCCGCGGCGGCGACCGCGGGCACGGTGGCCCCGTTGGCGAGTCTCCTCCTGGTCTGCTTGCTCCTCGGGGCCGTGGTCGCTAACGCCCCGCTGCGGGGCCGGAGCGGGTTCCCGGACATCGAGGCGGCCGCCAAGGTGCTGCTGCGATGGGGCATCGTCCTGCTCGGCCTCCGCCTCTCCGTGGGCGACGTGGCCGCGGTCGGATGGACCGGCATCGCCATGGTGCTGGTCACCGTGATCGTGACCTTCCGCCTGACCCAGGTGGTGGGGCGCAGGATGGGGCTGGACACCGACCTGGTGGACCTGGTCGCGGCGGGCTTCTCGATCTGCGGGGCGGCCGCCATCGCCGCCGTACAGGACTCCCTCGGAGCACGGCGGAGCAACGCTGCCCTGGGGGTCGCCCTGGTCACCATCGCCGGCACCACCATGATGTTCGCGATCCCCGTGCTCGCGACGGTGCTGGGACTCGACCCGCGCGAGACGTCGCTGTGGATGGGCGCCAGCATCCACGAGGTCGCCCAGGTGGTCGCCGGGACCGCACTGGTCGGCGGCGGCAGCATTGCTGTCGCGATGAGCGTGAAGCTGGGCCGGGTGATGATGTTGGTCCCGGTCCACCACGCGGTGATCCGGTCCAACCGCACACCGGACTGCCCGCGTGCCACTGTGCCGTGGTTCCTGTGGGGGTTCGTCGCTGCGATCGCCGTCCGCTCGGCGCAGGTGCTGCCCGACGCGGTGCTCGACGTCGGCTCCTGGACGGCCAACGTGCTGCTCGGTGCGGGGATGTTCGGCCTCGGGCTCGGGCTCGCCGTGCGCGACCTGTGGCCCGTCCCGCCCCGGGCGCTGTTGCTGGCCGCGTTCGCGACGGCCGTGGCAACCGGCGTACCGCTGGCGATCCTGGCCGTGGCCTGAGCCCCGCCCTCCCCTACGCTCGACCCATGGGCACCTGGCGGCACACCTACCGGATCGAGGGCGAGGACCGCATCGATGGGCGCTCCCACCCCATCTTCATCAACAACGGCGGTTACTACTTCCTGAGCACGCTGGTCGTCTTCGCCGACGGCCGGCTGGCCTGCCCGGAGCCGTTCGACCTCGACGGACTCCGTGAGCGGCTCGCCTCGGGCCAGCTCACCACCGAGGTGCCGCCCGGTGCCCGGGTCTCGCTGACCGGGCTGGCCCACTGGACCGTGGCCGAGCAGACCAGCCACGTCACTGCTGAGGGCCTGGTGCTGGAGGTGCTCGACCAGATCGAGGCCCTGGCCGGGCGCCCGACCTCGAGCCAGCGGTGCCTGCAGGCGGCCGAGGATTTTCTGGCCCACCCCGACGAGGCGCACCGCGACGCGCTCCGGGCGGCCTATCTGGCGATCCCGGCCCACGAGCGCCGCTATGTGCTGGGCGACATGGACCTCAAGGACCGCCCGCTGCGGGTGCTGATCACTGCCCCCGGCGGCGAGATCGACGGCCGTCCGGTGACTCCGAAGGACTATGCGCAGGCGACGGCGTACTTCGCCGAGCGCAAGCAGTGGGCGGCCGCGAGGGAGTCGACGCCGGAATGACAACCGCCCCTGTCTGCTGTCGCGCAGTTCAGGGGCGGTCTCTTGCTGGTGGACGATACTGGGTTTGAACCAGTGACCTCTTCCGTGTCAAGGAAGCGCGCTACCACTGCGCCAATCGTCCCAGATCTTTGATTGTAACGGTGTCTGGTGGAGGTGGGTACGGGATTTGAACCCGTGTACACGGATTTGCAGTCCGTTGCCTCGCCTCTCGGCCAACCCACCGAAGGAGGCCTTCAGTGCTCCCCGAGGGTCCGGGGAGACCTTCACTCCGAGCGGACGACGAGGCTCGAACTCGCGACCTCAACCTTGGCAAGGTTGCGCTCTACCAACTGAGCTACGTCCGCTTGCGCATCCGGTCTGGACCGGGCGTGCGTGAGAACATTAGCCGAACCCGAACCACGTGCAAAATCCGGGGGTCCGTCCGCGTGTTCGGTCGCTACGCTGGCCCCATGCGCGCCTGGGTGAATGGACGAATCCTCGAGAGCATCGACGAGGCCGCGATCACCGTGACCGACCACGGTTTCACCGTGGGCGACGGGGTCTTCGAGGCGGTCAAGGTGGTCGACGGCGTCCCGTTCGCGCTCAGTCGCCACCTGGCGCGACTGTCACGCAGCGCGGCGGCCTTGGGCCTGCCCCCGGTGGACGAGCAACTGGTCCGCCGCGCCGTCGCCGAGTCGATGGCCGGCCAGGACCTGCCGTTGGGCAGGTTGCGGATCACCTGGACCGGCGGGGTGGCGCCGATGGGGTCCAACCGCGGCGAGGCACCTCCGACACTGACCTGCGTGGCCGGGGCGATGGCGCCGTACCCGGAGACGGCGGCTGCGGTGTCGGTGCCGTGGCCGCGCAACGAACGGGGGGCGCTGGCCGGCGTCAAGTCCACGTCGTACGCCGAGAACGTGGTCGCCCTGGCCCACGCGGCCGAGCGTAGCGCTGACGAGGCACTGTTCGCCAACACCCTCGGCAACATCTGCGAGGGCACCGGCAGCAACATCTTCTACGTCGTCGACGGCGAACTGCGCACGCCCACCCTGGCCAGCGGCTGCCTGGCCGGGGTCACCCGGGCATTGGTCCTGGAATGGTTCGGGGGTCGCGAGGTCGACGAGCCGATGGCAGCACTGGAGGCGGCCAGCGAGGCCTTCCTGGTCTCCACGACCCGCGACGTACAGGGGATCCACTCCCTCGACGGCCGCCGGTTGCCCGCGCCGGGACCGGTCACCCGCGAAGCAGCACGGACCTGGGCGCTGCGCGAGGCGGAGCAGCCGGACCCCTGAGATCAGTGGGTGAGCAGGTGCCCGATCAGTTCGTCGACGTCGATGTGCCGCGATTCGGTGCCAGCGGGCACCTGTGACAGGGCGGAGGCGAGGAAGGCGGTGATTTCTGCCGCCGACGCCTCGGCGACCAGGTTGCCGTCGGGCGAGGAGAACTCCAGCACCACGGTGGCGTTGCCCGCACGGTCGAGGCTCGGCCGCACGTGGACGTCGCCGTCACCGGTGGGCTCGGTGGTGCCGAGGATGAGCAGGTCACGGGCGAAGGTCCAGACCACCTCGCACCAGTGGGTGCGGAAGGTCAGGGTGACCGCAAAGGGGTCGGCGGCGGAGTAGCCGAACGTGGTGCCCAGTCGCATGCTCCGGCCCTCGCCGTCGACGCAGACCAGGTCCATCTCGTGGCGGATGTCGGTCCGGCCGCGCATCTCCTCGTTGAGCATCCTGAGTCCCTCCGTACGTCGGTTGCGCCCGGTGCCGGGCGGCCTGCGTTGAAGAAACGGACCTCGTTGCCGCGCGTGACGGGGAATCCGGTGAAATCTGGGTCACACGGCCGCGGATCGCACTGTCGTGGACCGCGATTGCGAGCCCCGGGGGCGGATGCGTTACAGTTCCACCCGCACCTGCGGGCGATTGGCGCAGTGGTAGCGCGCTTCGTTCACACCGAAGAGGTCACTGGTTCGAACCCAGTATCGCCCACCAGCAAGAAATCAGAGTTTCTCTCAGGCCCCGGCGCACTTCCCGGCGGCGTCACCGTCCGCGGGACGATCACCCGCCGCCCGGGCGACTTCGTCCAGCAGGCCGGCGAACTCCGGGCTCTCCACCACGAAGCGGACCCGCTCCAGGAACGTGTCGATCGCTGCCTGCGTGCGCGCCTTCGACGCCTCTGATCCCCCGCTGATCCGGAACCGGGATCCCTCAGGGGCGCCGGTGATGTGGCCGTGGAGCAGCGACTCCAGGTGGAAACCGCCGTCGCCGGAGACACTGGTGAAGGTGAACCGCATGGTTGCCGCATGGGCCGCCACCAACTTGAACCGGTGTGGCTTGGCCGCGAGCACGGCAGCCAGCAGGCGGCGCGGGCTCACGGCGTAGATCGCCTCAGCCGCGCACGCGTCGTCGTACTCGCTCATGCACCCCTCCAGATCCGTTGGGAGAAAAATAGCCCGGATCACACGGGTTGGGACAGGAACTGGACAAAGTTGACCGTTCGGCCAGGTGATGGCCCGATCGGGCCATGCCGACTCAGTCGTCGATCGCCGCGTCCTCGAAGTTCGCGCCCGGTCGCGGCGCCCACGGCTGCTCCTTCGAGGGGCGCACCACGATGAGCCGGTCGCCGCGGGCCAGTTGCGTCACCACCGGGTCGAAGTAGCGGTAGACCTGCTCGTCGCGGACCACCGCGATCACCTGGTCGGGCAGCCGCTGCGGCTGCTTGCCGACCTCGCTGACCAGCAGGTCGCGCTCGGCGACCTCGAGCCCGGTGCCATAGGTCATCAGGTCCTCCATCACCTCCCCCAGCGTCGGCGAGAGTGACGACAGACCGAGCAGGCGCCCCACTGCTTCGCTCGAGGTGACCACCGCCTGGGCACCGGACTGGCGCACCAGCGGCACGTTGTCCTGCTCCCGCACCGCCGCCACGATGTAGGCGTCGGGGTTGATCTGGCGCACCGTCAACGTCGCCATCATCGTGTTGGCGTCGTGGTCGGTGGTGATGATGACCTGGCTGGCCCGCTCCACCCGCGCCCGGCGCAGTACGTCGCGACGCGTCGCATCACCCGCGATCACGGCCAGCCCGTCGGCGTTGGCCTCCTCCCGGGCGCTCGGACGCGGGTCGACCACCACGATGGACTCGGGGTCGAGCCCGTTCTGGACCAGCGTGTCGGCGGCGCTGCGCCCCTTGGTGCCATAGCCGATGACGACGACGTGTTCCTTCATGTTCCTCCTCCACCGGGCAACCCGGAACATCTCGCGTCCCTGGTTGGCGAGCACTTCGATCGTGGTGCCGATCAGGAGCACCAGGAACCCGATCCGCGCCGGGGTGATCACGATCGCGTTGACCAACCGAGCCTGGTCACTGACCGGCACGATGTCGCCGTACCCGGTCGTGCTGAGGGTCACGGTCGTGTAATAGATCGCGTCGATCAGGCCGACCTCGCCCGTGGGGTCGTTGCCGTCGCGGTAGCCGCCGCGGTCCAGCCAGACCAGCAGCACCGTGCCGACCAGGATCGCCGCAGCCAGCAGGAACCGGCGCCCCAGCTCCCACCACGGGGACCGCTGTCGCTCCGGGAGCATGACGCCTACGGCGCGGGGATCACCCTTCTCGACGGACACGCGCCCAGTCTGGCACGCCGGCGACTCACTGGCCGGCAGCCTCGGGCTGGTCGGACGACACGTCGTCGGCGGCACCACGCGAGGTACGCCGCGACGGCAGCACCTGGTTGAGCCGCTTCATCAACTCCTGGCGCGCCTTCTGGGTCGTGTTCTGCGGGAAGACCTCGTCGAAGGCGGCGTTCAGCGCTGCCCCGATCAGCACCGCGATCGAGACGACATAGAGCCACAGCAGCACCGCGATCGGCGCTGCCAGCGGGCCGAAGATCGACTTGGAGTCGGCCGCGGTGACGGTGAGCACCCAGCGCAGGAACCAGGAGCCGACGATCCAGCAGCAGAGGCTGAAGACGGCGCCCGGCAGGTTGTAGCTCCAGCCCGTGCGCACCGGCACCGAGACGTGGTAGAGGGTGGCCAGGAAGCAGATGCAGAGCACCACCACGGTGGGCCAGTAGAGCCCGTGCAGGAAGCCGAGTTCGTCGGGCAGGATCCGCGCCACCAGGCTCGGGCCGGCGATCACCAGCGGGATGGTGACCATCCCGGTGATCAGGCCCATCACGTAGAGCCCGAAGGAGAGCGCCCGGGTCCGGATGATCCCGCGGTGCCCGCCCAGCCCGTGCATGATCGTGATCGTGTCGACGAAGACGTTGAGCGCCCGGGAGCCGGACCACAACGCGAGCACGAACCCGATCGAGATCACGTCGAACCGGCCGCCCTCGATCACGTCGTCGAAGGTCGGCACGATGATGTTGTGCACGGCGCTTTCGGTCAGCGCCCGCCCGGAGAGGTCGATCACGGCCTGGCGCATGTCGTCGACCTGCGCGGCGGTGAAGGTCTCCCCGACATAACCGATCGCGCCGGTGAGCGCGAAGATCAACGGCGGCATCGAGAGCACCGCGAAGAACGCGGCCTCGGCAGCGAGCCCGGTCACCCGGTAGCGCATGCACGAGGCCACCGTGGTGACGGTCAGGCGCCACAGCAGGTGGAACACCTTGCCGACCAGGCCACGCTGCTTCCTGGGTGGCTTGGTCGGCATGGGTCAACGGTAGCCCTTGGCGGGCCGGGTTCCGGTCAGGACAGGTCGAGGCCCGGGTAGAGCGGGTGGGCGGCAAGCATCTCGGCCGAGGCGCTGCGGGTCCGCTCGGCCACGCCGTCGGCCAGCGTGTACGTCGCCTTGGACGGCGCCCCTGCCTTGGTGGTGCCGGGCGTGGTGTTCTGCAGCACGTCGACGACGAGTTCGGCGGTCTTGTCGAACTCGTCGTGGCCGAAGCCGCGGGTGGTCAGTGCCGGCGTACCGAAGCGGATGCCGGAGGTGTACCAGGCGCCGTTGGGGTCGGCCGGGACCGAGTTACGGTTGGTCACCACGCCGGCGTCGAGCAGCGCCGACTCGGCCTGGCGGCCGGTAAGGCCGAAGGAGGTGACATCGAGCAGCACGATGTGGTTGTCGGTGCCGTCGGTGACCAGCTTTGCCCCGCGCTTCTTGAATCCCTCGGCCAGGGACTTGGCGTTGTCCGCGACGTCCTGGGCATAGGCCTGGAACTCGGGCTTGCGTGCCTCGGCGAAGGCGACGGCCTTGGCGGCCATCACGTGCGAGAGCGGTCCGCCGAGCACCATCGGGCAGCCGCGGTCCACGCTGGGTGCGTATTCCTCGGTGGCCAGGATGAAGCCGCCGCGCGGGCCGCGCAGCGACTTGTGCGAGGTGCTGGTGACCACGTGTGCGTGCGGCACCGGGTCCTCGTCGCCAGTGAAGACCTTGCCGGCGACCAGCCCGGCGAAGTGCGCCATGTCCACCATCAGGGTGGCGCCGACCTCGTCAGCGATCTCGCGCATCTTGGCGAAGTTGACCCGGCGCGGGTAAGCCGAATAGCCGGCCACCAGGATCAGCGGCTTGAACTCGCGCGCCTTCTCCCGCAGCGCGTCGTAGTCGAGCAGCCCCGTGGCCGGGTCCGTGCCGTACTGCTGCTGGTGGAACATCTTGCCGCTGATGTTGGGGCGGAAGCCGTGGGTGAGGTGGCCGCCGGAGTCAAGGCTCATCCCGAGCAGGCGCTGGTTGCCGAGCTCGTGGCGCAGCTTCTCCCAGTCGGCGTCGGTGAGCTCGTTCATGTTCTTCACGCCGGCCTCGCCCAGCCAGGGGCCCTCGACGCGGTGCGCCAGGATCGCCCAGTACGCCGTGAGGTTGGCGTCGATGCCCGAGTGCGGCTGGACGTAGGCGTATTCGGCGCCGAAGAGTTCGCGGGCGTGCTCGGCGGCCAGCGACTCGACCGTGTCCACGTTCTGGCAGCCGGCATAGAAGCGGTGACCGACGGTTCCCTCGGCGTACTTGTCACTGAACCAGGTGCCCATGGTGAGCAGCACGGCAGGCGAGGCGTAGTTCTCGCTGGCGATCAGCTTGAGCGAGGAGCGCTGGTCGGCCAACTCCTGCCTGGTGGCCTCGGCGATCCGGGGCTCCACGGAGGCAATCACCTCGAGGGCCTGCTGGTAGGCGGAACTGGTGGTGGCAGACAGGTCGGTCATGGGGCACACACTAGTGATGCCGGCACCGGGCTGCCGATTCGACGCCCCCTGCCGATTCCCGCGCCGGGCGTGACATGGGCCACGCCGGGGAATCAATCCCCGCGTGGAGCGGGATCAGGCGTCTCATCTTTCGATACTCTTGTCCACAACATGAGATTCCTGCTTGTGGGAGGGGCGTCCGCTCCGTGAGACTCCCGTCCATGATCACTGTTGCCGAACAGCTGTACCTCGTGGTTCGACGCCACGTGGACTACGGCCGTGTCCGCAGCATGATGTGTTGGCCCTGCTGACCTGTCACGACCACCACCGCGTGGACGTGGCCGCCCGAACCAGACAAACCGTCCCCGGGCGCCGGTCGCAGGCAGCCCCGAGCCCCGACGTCGTGGCTCCGGGAGCACGCGATTCGAGCGTCTCCATCCGTCTCGAAGGAACACGATGAACGACACCGTCCAGCCCGCAGCCCGCCCCCGGGCCGATGTCCCCCGCCCCAAGCGCGGCGAGGGTCAGTGGGGCCTCGGCTACTCGACGCCGCTGAACAAGAACGAGCAGTCCAAGAAGGACGACAACCCGCTCAACGTGCGCGCCCGGATCGAGAACATCTACTCCAAGCGCGGCTTCGACTCGATCGACCCGGCCGACCTGCGCGGACGGTTCCGCTGGTACGGCATCTACACCCAGCGCGCCCCCGGCCTGGACGGCGGGAAGACCGGTGCCCTGGAGGAGGAGCAGCTCGACGACCGCTACTTCATGATGCGCGTGCGCAGCGACGGCAGGCTGCTCGACGCCGGGCAACTGCGCACCCTGGGCGGCATCTCCACCGACTTCGCCCGCAACACCGCCGACATCACCGACCGCTCCAACATCCAGTACCACTGGATCGAGATCGAGGACGTCCCGACCATCTGGGAACGCCTGGAAGCGGTCGGCCTGAGCACCGAAGAGGCCTGTGGCGACTCGCCGCGAGGCATGCTCGGCTCCCCCGTCGCCGGCGTCGCCAAGGACGAGATCATCGACGGCACCCCGGCCCTGGCCGAGATCAACCGGCGCCGCACCGGCAACCCCGAATACGCCAACCTCCCCCGCAAGTTCAAGACCTCCGTCTCCGGCCACCCGAGCCTGGACGGCGCGCCCGAGATCAACGACGTCTCCTTCGTCGGCGTGGTCCACCCCGAGCACGGGCCGGGCTTCGACCTGTGGGTCGGCGGCGCCCTGTCCACCAACCCCTTCCTCGCCGCCCGGATGGGCGTGTGGATCCCGATCGACGAGGTCGCCGACGTCTGGGAAGGTGTCATCTCGATCTTCCGCGACTACGGCTACCGCCGGCTCCGCTCGCGCGCCCGGCTGAAGTTCCTGGTCAAGGACTGGGGCATCGAGAAGTTCCGCGAGGTGCTCGAGGTCGAATACCTCCAGCGCAAGCTGGTCTCCAACCCCTCTCCCACCGTGGCCACCCGCAACGGCGACCACATCGGCGTACACGAGCAGAAGGACGGCAACTTCTACATCGGCGCCGCCCCGACCGTGGGACGGGTCAACGGCGAACTGCTCACCGCGCTCGGCGACCTGGTCGAGACGTACGGCGTCGCCGGGGTCCGCTTCACCGCCTACCAGAAGCTGGTGCTGATCGGGGTCGCCCCCGACAAGGTCGACGACGTCGTCGCCGCACTGGACGCGATCGGCCTGCAGGCCAACCCGTCGAACTGGCGCCGCTCCACGATGGCCTGCACCGGCATCGAGTTCTGCAAGCTCGCCATCGTCGACACCAAGCAGCGCGCCCACGACCTGGTCGCCGAGCTCGAGCGCCGCTTCCCCGACCTCGACACCGAGATCACCGTCAACGTCAACGGCTGCCCCAATTCGTGCGCGCGCACCCAGGTCGCCGACATCGGCCTCAAGGGCCAGCTCGTCCTCGACGAGGACGGCAACCAGGTGGAGGGATTCCAGGTCCACCTGGGCGGGGGCATCGGCTTCCGTGCCGAGCTGGGCCGCAAGCTCCGGGCCCACAAGGTGACCAGCAAGGGTTTGGACGACTACATCACCACCATCGTCAACGCCTACCTCGCCCAGCGCACCGAGGGCGAAGCGTTCGCGGACTGGGTCGCCCGGGCCGACGAGGTCGACCTGCGCGGCGAGAAGACGCTCGAGGCCGTCTGATGTCCCAGCGCGCCCAGGCCAACCACTGCCCGTATTGCGGGGACGAGGACCTGCGCCCGCACGACGCCCGCCCCGGCACCTGGGAGTGCCGCTCCTGCCAGCGCATCTTCTCCCTGACCATGCTCGGCCTGACCAACGAAGGAGGCACGCCATGACCGCACAGTCGACAGCAGCGGCGCGCGCCTTCCGCGGCAGCCACACGGCCGACCGGTCGCCGGAGGAGCTGCGCGAGATCGTCTCCCACGCCGGCGCCGAGCTCGAACTGGCACCGGCCGAGGACATCATCGAGTGGGCCGTGGCGACGTTCGGGGAGAAGTTCTGCGTGACCTCCTCGATGGGTGACGCGGTGCTGGCCCATCTGGCCGCCACCGTGGCGCCCGGGGTGGACGTGGTCTTCCTCGACACCGGCTATCACTTCATCGAGACGATCGGCACCCGCGACGCCGTCGCGGCGACCATGGACGTCAACCTGGTCACCGTCACTCCCGAGCTGAGCGTCGCCGAGCAGGACGAGCAGTACGGCAAGGACCTGTGGCGGACTGACCCGGACACGTGCTGCGCGCTGCGCAAGGTAAAGCCGCTGGCCGACTCCCTGGCGAACTATGACGCGTGGGCCACCGGCCTGCGCCGCGCCGAGACCCACAACCGGGTGACTGCCCCGGTGATCGGCTGGGACGCCAAGAAGGGGAAGGTCAAGGTGTCCCCCATCGCCCGCTGGAGCGACGAGGACGTCGAGCGCTACATCGCCGAGAACGGCGTGCTCGTCAACCCTCTCGTCCACGACGGCTATCCCTCGATCGGCTGCTGGCCCTGCACTTCACGGGTCGCGCCCGGCGAGGACCCACGCAGCGGCCGTTGGGCCGGCCAGAACAAGACCGAGTGCGGGATCCACACATGAGCGCACCGGCCCCCACGAACAGCAGTGCCACCAGTAACACCGATCGCGAAGGGAGGCAGTAAAACCATGACTGCTCCTGCTCTGATTGCCCTCGCCCACGGAAGCCGGGACTCCCGCTCCCCCGAGACCGTGAAGGCCCTGGTCGGCGAGGTCCGCAAGTTGCGGCCCGACCTGCGCATCGAGACGGCATTCCTCGAGCTCGCCAAGCCGTCGTTCGGCAGCGTGGTGACCAAGCTGGTCAAGGCCGGGTACGACGAGATCGTGGTGGTCCCGCTGCTGCTCAGCGATGCCTACCACGCCAAGGTGGACGTGCCCTCGGCCGTGGCCGAGCAGGTCGCCAAGCACGAGGGCCTGCAGATCCGGGCGACCGAGATCCTGGGGCTGGAGCCCGCCTTCCTCGAGGTCCTCGACCTGCGGCTGCGCGAAGCGCTCAAGACCGCCCGGGTCCGCGAGCTCGACGCCCTGGTCCTGGCCGCTGCCGGCTCCTCGGACCCGCTGGCCAACCAGGCCGTGGCCCGGCTCGCACGCCTGTGGGGCACCCACCACAAGTTGCCGGTGAAGGCAGCCTTCGCGGCCTCCACGCCGCCGGCCACCGGCGAGGCGGTCCGTGCCTTCCGCTCCGAGGGACGTCGCCACATCGCGGTTGCCTCGTTCTTCCTGGCGCCCGGCTTCCTGCCGGACCGGGCCGCAGAACTGGCGCTGGAGGCTGGCGCGGTTGCCGTCTCCGACCCGCTGGGGGCCCACCCGACCCTGGCCCGGACGGTGCTGGCGCGCTATGCGGTCGGTGCGGTCGAACTGGTCCCGGTCTGATCAGCCCCAGGACGGTTCAACCCAGGAACTGACTGACCAGCCGCTCGAGTTGCCGGGCCGGGTCGCCGGTCACCCCGCCGTGCACCGGGCCGGGCTGGATCACGGTGCTGCGTGGCGCCTTGAGGAACCCGAATCGGGTGCCAATCGGCGCCGCCGCAGCCGCGCCAGCGCTCGGGTCGCCGGCACAGACGCCTGCCACGAACTCGAGGCTGGCCCGGACCCGGTCCACGTCGAGGTGCGGGAACAGGGCGAGCAGGCGCGCCTGGTCCACCTGCCAGCCGACGTCGAGGAAGTCGGCACCCTGGCAGTAGAGGACGACCCCGACGTTGACGAACTCCTCGCGTTCCACGCGCGGCACGCAGCGCAGCACGACGTACTGATAGGCGAGCGCGCTCATGCTCGCTCCGCCCCGCCGGGCAGCCACTGGCGCGTGCCGAGCCGGGCCGTCAGGAACGCGACGTACGCCGCACGGACCGCGTCGGCGTCGTCGGCACCGGGCACGGGCTCCAGCCACGCGTCGGGCACGTCGGCCAGGATCGTGGCGAAGGCCGCTTCGTCGAGGAGCGCGGAGATCTCGGCGTCCGCGGCGCCCAACCCGTCAACGTGCGCACCCAGGACGTGGTCGCTGGCGTCCCACGGTTGGCGGGCGAACCGCTGTGGATCGGTGATGCCGCCGCCCCACGCGTGGTGGAAGTAGAGCGAGGCGCCGTGGTCGATCACCCACAACTCGTCGTGCCACACCAGCAGGTTCGGGTTGCGCCAGCTCCGGTCCACGTTCGCGGTGAAGGCATCGAGCCAGAGGATCTTCGCGCACTCGGCGCCCACTCCCCCGGTGGCGACCTCGGTGTCATAGCCGAAGGAGCCCGGCAGGAAGTCGACGCCGAGGTTGAGGCCGAGGCTGGCCCGGAGCAGGTCCTGCACCTCCTCGTCGGCCTCGTAGCGGGCGATCTCCTCACTGAGTTCGAGCCCGACCAGTCGCGGGGTGCGCAGGCCGATCAGTTCGGCGAGGCGGCTGACGATGACCTCCGCGACCAGGACCCGCAACCCCTGCCCGGCGCCGCGGAACTTGCACACGTAGGTGCCCAGGTCGCTGGCCTCGACGATCCCGGGCAGCGATCCGCCCTCGCGCAGTGGCGTCACATAGCGGGTGACCTGCACTGTCTCGATCACGGGATCGGGTCCTCCTCGACCAGGCGTGCCCGTTGCCCGGCCACGTCGAAGTCGGCCTTCGGCCAGCCCAGGTCCATCGACTCGAACGCCTCGAGCAACAGGTGCGCAATGGCCATGTTGCGATACCACTTGCGGTCCGAGGGGACGACGTACCACGGGGCGTGATCGGTGTTGGTCCGCTCCACGGCGATCCGGTAGGCCTCCTGGTAGGCGGGCCACAACTCGCGCTCGTCGATGTCGCCGGGGTTGAACTTCCAGTGCTTCTCCTCGTCGTCGAGGCGGGCCAGGAGGCGCTCCTTCTGCTCCTCGGCGCTGATGTGCAGCATGCACTTGATGACCAGGACACCGTCGGCGACCAGGTCGGCCTCGAAGTCGTTGATCGCCCCGTAGCGCCGCTCGATCTCGTCCGCGTCGGCGAGCTCGCGCACCCGCCCGATCAACACGTCCTCGTAGTGTGAGCGGTCGAAGACACCGAGGTAGCCGGGCTCGGGCACAGCCTTGGCGATGCGCCACAGGAAGTCGTGGGCGAGTTCCTCCTCGGTCGGCGCCTTGAACGAGGTGATCCTCACCCCCTGTGGGTCGACCAGGGCGACCGCGGAGCGGATCACCCCGCCCTTGCCGGCGGTGTCCATCCCCTGCAGCACCAGCAGCACACGCCGTGTCGAGCCGGTGGTGCGCTCGGCGAAGAGCCGCTCCTGGAGGTCGGAGAGGGGCTCGGCGAGATCAGCCAGGGCGTCGTTCCCGTCATCCTTGTCGCCGTCGAAGCCGGGCGTGCCGTCGGTGGCGATCGCGGCCAGGTCGACCGGGCCCGGCGGCAGGCGGAGCAGGTCGGTGAAGGAGCCCTTTGTCTTGCCCATGGCGACCACCCTAAAGGGCGTGTCGACGGCTCAGCCGACGACGCGTCCGACGTCCAGGGAGCAACCGACCACGGTGGCAGTGCTGCCGTCGTTGCCGGGTTCGTCGAACCAGACCCCCTCGGTGAAGCCGGCCTTGGCCAGCGCCCTGAGCGAGGCAGTGTTGCGGTGGTCGGGTGCCGCGAAGAAGCAGGAGGCCTCGGGGAAGCGCTTCCGGGTCCGCCCGAACCACTCCCACAGCATCCGTACGCCGATCCCGCGGCCGATCCAGGCCGGTTCGCCGATCGCGTAGTCGAGGCCGATCGCATCCGGCTCCCCGGCGAGCAGGGCGAACTCCGGATAGTCGCGGATCCGGTAGTCCTGGACGAACCCGATGGAGCGGCCGTTCATCTCCACCACCCACATCCGGGTCGGCGTACGACCGTCCAGGTGGGGACCGTAGGCGGCCGTCACCGAGTCCAGGTCGGGATCCCCGTCATCGGCCCACCAGCGTGCGACGTGGTCCGCGCTGCGCCACCGTGAGACATCCGGCAGGTCGCCGCGGGTCATCGGGCGCAGGGTGAGCCGCTGGTCGGGATCGACGGCGAAGACCTTCTCGGCACCGGAGAGGTCCACCGCGAACGGCTCCCCCGCCACGGTGGTGGCGATCCGGCTCGCCGCCCGGCCCCAGGCCTCCCCGGCCCGCGCGACACCGGAGAGCTCCCGCTCCCCATGGCGCACGATGACCGGCGTCGACATGGGAGCCAGACTAGACGGCCTCGAGTTCGTCGCGGACCACGGCGAAGGCGACGCCGGGCGGATATCCCTTGCGGGCAAGCATCCCCACCAGTCGCCGCGTGGCCACCTCAGGGGCCAGGGAGGACATCGTTCGCAGCTTCTTGCGCACCAGCGCGCGAGCCGCGGCCTCCTCGTCGTCGGGGTCGATCTCGTCGAGCGCCTCACGGGCGACCTCGTCATCGATCCCCTTGCGGCGCAACTCCTGGGCGAGCGCCCGCCTCGCGAGCCCCTTGCCGGGCTGGCGCGAGGCAATCCAGGCCCTGGCGAAGGCGGCGTCGTCGATCAGCCCGACCTCCTCGAAGCGGTCCAGCAAGGCGGTCGCCAGCTCGGTCGGGACGTTCTTGCCGGCCAGCTTGTCGGCCAGTTCCTTGCGTGAGCGCGCCTGCCCGGTCAGCTGGTCGAGCAGGATCTTGCGGGCCACGGACTCCTGGTCTGCTTCTGGCTCCGGTTCCGGCTCGGGCGGGGCGGAACGCGTCCATGCGTCCACCCCGACCGAGACGTCACCGCGCCATCCGTCGGCCATGCTCAGAAGTCGACGTTGGTGGGCTCTGCCGGCGCGTCGACGGTCGGCACCACCCCGAGCTTCTCCAGGATCTTCTTCTCCAGCTCGTTGGCCAGGTCGGGGTTGTCACGCAGGAAGTTGCGGGCGTTCTCCTTGCCCTGTCCGAGCTGGTCGCCCTCGTAGGTGTACCAGGCACCGGCCTTGCGGACCAGGCCCGCCTCGACACCGACGTCGATCAGGCCACCCTCGCGGGAGATGCCCTTGCCGTACATGATGTCGAACTCGGCCTGCTTGAACGGCGGCGCGACCTTGTTCTTCACGACCTTGACCCGGGTCCGGTTGCCGACCATGTCGGTGCCGTCCTTGAGGGTCTCGATCCGGCGCACGTCCAGGCGCACCGAGGAGTAGAACTTCAGCGCCCGGCCACCGGTGGTCGTCTCGGGCGAACCGAACATCACGCCGATCTTCTCCCGCAGCTGGTTGATGAAGATCGCGGTGGTGTTGGAGCTGTTCAAGGCACCGGTCATCTTCCGCAGTGCCTGGCTCATCAGGCGGGCTTGGAGGCCGACATGGCTGTCGCCCATCTCGCCCTCGATCTCGGCGCGCGGGACCAGTGCGGCGACGGAGTCGATCACGATCAGGTCCAGGGCACCGGAACGGACCAGCATGTCGGCGATCTCCAGCGCCTGCTCCCCGGAGTCGGGCTGGGAGACGAGCAGGGCATCGGTGTCGACGCCGAGGTTCCTGGCGTATTCGGGGTCCAGCGCGTGCTCCGCGTCGATGAAGGCGACGATGCCGCCCGCGGCCTGGGCATTGGCCACCGCATGGAGGGCGACGGTCGTCTTGCCCGAGGACTCCGGGCCATAGATCTCGACCACGCGGCCCCGGGGCAGTCCGCCCAGGCCCAGCGCCACGTCGAGGGCGATCGACCCGGTCGGGATCACCTCCAGGGGGGCACGGGTCTCGTCGCCGAGGCGCATCACCGACCCCTTGCCGAACTGCTTCTCAATGTTGGCCAGCGCTACGTCCAGCGCCTTGCCACGATCTCCAGCCATGTGCTTCACGTCCTTCTCAGGGTCGGGTCGATGTTGGTGTCCTGCGTCATCACTGACGCTAGGGGGGACCACCGACAGTTGGGTGCCGACCACCTTCAGGGTTGTGGAGAACCCCGGCCGACGGGATCAGCCTAGGCGAACATGTGTTCGATCAGCCCGCGACACGCGGAACGATTTCACCGATCCCGCGCGGGCAGTCCCAGCTCCTGCCACACCGCACGCCACACCAGCCGCGGCTCCTCCCCCGCAGCCAGCGCCTCCTCGACGGTGCGGGAGCCGAGCCCGGGCACGGTGTGTTGCTCGGCCCACGAGCGCGCGTAGCCCGACCCAAGCGCGGCGTCCATCCGCTGCCAGAACTCCGTGTGCCTCATCGCGGGTGCGCATCCCAGGCATGGTGGACCAGGTCGTGCAGGTGGTAGCGCGCGATCGAGTCGACCGTGAACCGCGACCCGTCCGAGCGGCGTCCGGTGCGCTGCCAGGCAGCCGGGCCGTCGCCATGGTCGGCGACCGCGTCATAGGCCGCGGCCACGGTGCCGGCCGCGGCAAGCAACTCGGTGGCCACCTCGCCAGGGTCGCTGGCGGCGTACTCACCCTCGATCGCGGCGTGGTCCTGGTCCCAGGCCGCGAGTTCGGGATCGACCCGCTCCAGCATCAGGGCGACGCGCTCGGCGAAGAGCCGGTTGACGTCGCGCACGTGGCAGGCGTACTCGAGGGGTGACCACACACCGGGAGCGGGTCGCCGGGCCACGTCGGGACCCTTGAGCACGGTGCGCCACTGCTCCGCGTTGGCCCGCACTCCGCTGGCCACCTCGCCGGGCGGCGTACCGGGACCGTCGAACCCGCAGTCGTCGCAGGCCCGGTCGATCACCCAGGTCCAGTCCTTGGTCTCCGGTTCGATCTCGTTCGCTCCCACGGCCACATAGTGAACCACGGCGCCGGGGGCGAGAGCGCCGAGGTGCGATCATGACCCACATGGCTGACTATTCGACCCGCTCCGCCACCGAACGCGACCTGGCCGACATCGCAGCCATCTATTCGTACGCCGTGGACAACTCGCACTCCACCTTCGACCTCGAGCCACCCGACCTCGACCACTGGCGTGCCCGCCTCGAGGGCGACCACCCCGGCGACCACCTGATCGTGGCCGTGGACGCCGATGACCGGGTCGTCGGCTATGCGTACTCGTGGTCCTACCGGCCCCGGCCGGCCTATGACCTCACCCGGGAGACCTCGATCTACCTGGACGAGTCGGTCCGTGGGCAGGGGGTGGGCAAGATGCTCTATCCCGCGCTGCTGGAGACGATGGCGTTCTCCGGCGTACACACCGCTGTCGCGCTGGTCGCCCTGCCGAACCCGGCCAGCGAGCGGCTCCACCTGGCCTGTGGCTTCGAGAAGACCGGCCAGTTGCGCGAGGTCGGCTGGAAGTTCGACCAGTGGATCGACGTGGCGTGGTACCAGAAGATGTTGCCGTCCCTGCCCTGAACGGGACTGTTCAGCGCCGGTCGGCGAGCACGTGCGAGGCAGCAGCCGACGCCGCGGCGGCACCGAGCACGGCTGGCCAGGCCCCGATCTTCTTCGCCAGCGGGTGCGAGGCGCCGAAACCACCGAGGTAGACCGCCGAGAGCGCGGCGGTCGTTGCCGCTCCGCCCTTGGCCAGCCAGGTACGTCCGGCCAGCAGCCCCGCCCCGGCGAGGACCACCCCGCCCAGCGGTCGTACGCCGGTGGTCCGGGCGACCAGGTAGCCACCCACCAGTCCGGCGGCGGCGATGGGGGCGGTGGGCAGGCTCTGTGCGTCAGGGAGGCTCATGGCGCCAACGGTACCCAGCGCCGCCCAGCCGACTCCGGGTCAGGTCAGCAGCAACTTGTCCAGGCGACGCCGGACCAGCAGCAACCCGAGCAGCCCCATCACCACCAGGTAGGCGACCGAGACCGCACTCGCCCAGGAGAGCGCCCCGGTGGTCAGTTCCCGGCAGAGCACCACGCCTCGATACAGCGGCGTCGCCTCAACGACCCAGCGCACTGCGGCATTCCCGTAGGCGGTGATCGGGAAGAAGGTCGCCGAGAAGAGGAACATCGGCAACTGGACCAGGGTGATCTTGTCGAAGTCCTGGAAGGACGTCATGTACGTCGTCAGCCCTATGCACACCGCGCTGAACGCGAACCCGATCAGCAGCGCCGCCGGCAGCGCCAGCACCGCCCACCAGGAGTGGACCATCCCCATCGCGACCATCACCAGCAGGAAGGCAGCCGCATAGGCTGCGCCGCGCAACTGGCCCCAGAGGATCTCCCCGCGGGCCACGTCGGCGGTGGTCAGCGGCGTGGCCAGCATCTGGTCGTAGAGCTTGTCGTACTTGAGCTTGAAGAAGACGTTGTACGTCGAGTCGAGCAGCGCCCCGTTGAACGCACTGGCGGCGAGCATGCCGGGCGCCACGAAGTCGGCGTACGGGATCTGTTGCCCGTTGAACTCGAACGCCTCGATCAACTGGCCGACGCCGATCCCGATCGAGAAGAGGTAGAAGACCGGCTCCAGGAAGCCGGTCAGGAAGAGCTTCCAGAACCGCTTGTACGTCGTGTAATTGCGGTAGGTGATCATCGCGACGGCGCCCGCCGGGCTCAGCGGCGGCACGGGAGCAGGAGTGTTCGCCATCAGCCCACCAACCGCTTCGTCAGCCCGGTGATCGCCAGCCACCAGCCCAGGACGGTCACCGCCACCAGCACCGCCACGTGCACCAGCGCCATCGCCCAGTCGACGGTGTCCAGGCAGAACATCCGCGACAGGTCCACCCCGTGCCACAGCGGGGTGAACCGCGCCACCCAGGCCAGCACGTCGCCGAGGTTGGTGATCGGGAAGAAGGCGCCGGAGAAGAGCGTCAGCGGGATCACCCCGATCCGGAAGACCAGCCCGAATCCCTGCTCGGACTCCATCCGGGCACTGAGCGCGAAGACGATCGCGGCGAAGGACATCCCGACCAGCACCTGGGCGGCCCAGGCCAGGAACGGGCCCCACCACGACTCGAAGACCCCGAACGGCGCCAGCACCACCATGAAGACCGCGCAGGCCGAGGCGACCCGGGCCAGCACGAAGACCAGGTGCGCATTGACGATGTCGCGCGGGTCCAGTGGGGTCGCCATCTGGGCGTGGTAGGTGCGGTGCCACTTGATCCCGCCCATCACCGGATAGGTGGTCTCCCCCACCGCCAGTTGCATGGCATGGGCGGCGACCAGGCCCGGGACGATGAAGGCCAGGTACGACGTGGCTCCCTCCAGCCGGGCCGGGTCACCCTCGATGAACCCGCCCAGCAGCACGCCCATGCCCAGCACGTAGAGCAGCGGCGAGCCGAACGAGGAGACGATGCTGCCGCGCCAGGTCCGCTTGTGCACCGTCCACCAGTAGTCGACCTGGCGCCCGATGCCCTCCGCAATCGTCAGGGCCATCTCAGTCCACCAGCGATCGGCCGGTCAGGCGCAGGAAGACGTCCTCCAGGGTGGAGCGACGGACCAGGGTGGCCACCGGGCGCAGGCCCCGCTCGTGGACCCGGGCGAGCACCTCGTCGCCGTCGTCGGTGTAGAGCAGCAGCCGGTCCGGGAGCGCCTCGACCCGGGTGGCGAGGTCACCCACCCGGGTCGCGATCTCCTCCGGCGTACCCGCCTCGCTGCCCACCACGAAGCGGAGCTCGGCGACCTCGCGCGTGGAGTGCGCGGCGATCAGTTCGGCCGGTGACCCCTCGGCCGCGATGACGCCCTTGTCCATCACCACCAGCCGGTCGCACAGTTGCTCGGCCTCGTCCATGTAGTGGGTGGTGATCACCAGGGTCACCCCGGCATGCTTGAGCCGGTAGAGCTGGTCCCACAGCACGTGGCGCGCCTGCGGATCCAGCCCGGTGGTCGGCTCGTCGAGGAGCAGCAACTCGGGCCGGTTGACCAGCGAACGGGCAATCGTCAGCCGCCGCTTCATCCCGCCGGAGAGCTCATCGACCTTCGCCGTGGCCTTCTCGGTGAGCATCGCGAACTCGAGCAGTTCGTCGACCCGCTCGTTGACCACCTTGCGGGGGATGCCGAAGTAACGGCCATAGATGTACAGGTTGTCGCGCACGTTCAGTTCGTTGTCGAGCGTGTCCTCCTGGGGACAGACCCCGATCCGGGCCCGGATCGCCGGCCCGTCGGTGGCCGGATCCATGCCCAGGATCTGCAGGGTGCCACCGCTGGTCGGCGAGACGGCGGCGATCATCCGCATCGTGGACGACTTGCCGGCGCCGTTGGGGCCGAGGAAGCCGAACGCCTCGCCACGGCGTACGTCGACATCGATGCCACGCACCGCCTCGAAGCCGCCGAAGGACTTGCGCAGGCCGGCGGCATGGATCATCGCGTCACTCACGGGACCCGAGACTAGTCTCACCCGCATGGAACCACTGCTCATCCGCAATGTCTTCCCGGTGCCGCTGGCTCCCGGCGAGGCCCCACCCGCGCATCCGTACGACGTCCTGGTCGAGGGCGGCAGGGTCACCGCGGTCGCCCCGGACATCGCCCAATCCGCCGACATGCGCTGCTTCGATGCCGACGGCCGCTGGATCATCCCGGGCCTGTGGGACCAGCACGTCCACCTGGGCCAGGTGGCGATGACCTCCACCCGGCTCGACCTGTCCACCACCCGCTCCCCGGAGGAGGCGACGTACTTCGTCCGCGAGCGGATGGCCCAGTCGCCCGACTCGCCCCTGATCGCGTTCGGGCACCGCTCCGCGACCTGGGAGCGCGACGGGACGGTCGCCGAACTGGATGCGATCTCGCAGACCGCCCCGATCGTGCTGATCTCCGGGGACGCACACCACGCCTGGCTCAACTCGGTGGCGCTGCGTGGCCTGGGCCTCGCCGAGCGCGACGACGTGGTCCGCGAGGCCGAATGGTTCGACGCCTATCCCCGCCTGGAGGCCCTGGTCGGCCAGGAAGCAACGCCGGCCGCCTACCGCTGGGTCGAGGCCGAGGCGGCCACCCGCGGTGTCGTCGGCCTGGTCGACTTCGAGTTCACCGGCGGGGCCACCGAATGGGCCGAGCGCTGGGCCGACGGCGCGGACCTGCTGCGGATCCGGATGGCGACCTATGCCGCCGGGCTGGACGCGGTGATCGCCGCAGGCCTGCGCACCGGCGACCCGATACCCGGCACCGACCTGGCCGTGATGGGGCCGGTGAAGGTGATCTCGGACGGGTCGCTGAACACCCGGACCGCGTGGTGTTGTGAGCCGTACGCCGACTCCCACGGGTTCGAGTTCCCGCGCGGCTATCCCAACCAGGAGCAGGCCGAACTCGAGGCGCTGCTCGCCCGTGCCCACGCCCACGGCCTCGAAGCAGCCGTGCACGCGATCGGGGACGCCGCGGCCAGCGCTGCCCTCGACGCCTTCGCCGCCACCGGCGCCGGTGGCTCGATCGAGCACCTGCAACTGATCCGCACCAGTGACATCGCCCGCCTGGCCGCCTCGGGGCTGCGTGCCTCGGTGCAGCCGGCGCACCTGCTCGACGACCGCGACGTGACGGAGTATTGCTGGCCCGACCGGATGGACCGGTGCTTCAACCTGCGCTCGATGCACGACGCCGGGGTCCGGCTCGCGCTGGGCTCGGACGCGCCGGTGGCGCCACTGGACCCGTGGCTGGCGATGGCGGCTGCGGTGCACCGCAGCGGTGATGAGCGTGATCCGTGGAACCCCGCCGAGTCGCTGACCGTGCGGGAGGCACTGGCGGCCTCGACCGACGGCTGGGGCACGGTTGCTGCGGGCCACCCGGGCGACCTGGTGGTGCTGGACAACGACCCCCTGCTCGACCTGGGCGACTCCGCCTCGAACAGTGCCCACCTGCGAGCGATGCAGGTCGCCGCCACCTATGTCGCTGGGCGGTTGATCGCTCCGTTGTGGGAGTGAGGTCGCCGCGCCTGCGCCCGGGCATCTGTCGGTGCCATGGTGGAGGATGGGGCAATGGCCGACGCGCTGGAGCAGTTCAGTGGACCCACCCGGGAGTGGTTCACGGCTGCGTTCGCAGCGCCCACGCCGGCCCAGCAAGGGGCCTGGGCATCGATCGGCGCCGGGCGCCACTCGCTGGTGGTCGCACCCACCGGGTCGGGCAAGACCCTGTCGGCCTTCCTGTGGTCGATCGACCGGCTGCTCACCCCTGATCCCGTCGCTGCTGCCCGGCGGTGCCGGGTGCTCTACATCTCCCCGCTGAAGGCGCTCGCGGTCGACGTGGAGCGGAACCTGCGGGCTCCCCTGGCCGGGATCCGCCACACCGCCGAGCGCCTCGGTACGCCGACCCGCGAGGTCACTGTCGGGGTGCGCTCCGGCGACACCCCGGCCGCCGAGCGGCGCCGGCTGGCGACCACTCCCCCGGACATCATGATCACCACGCCGGAGTCGCTCTTCCTGATGCTCACCTCCCAGGCCCGCGAGTCGCTGCGTGGCGTGGAGACGGTGATCGTGGACGAGGTGCATGCCGTGGCCGGGACCAAGCGGGGTGCGCACCTGGCGTTGACCCTGGAGCGCCTCGACGCACTCCTCGACGCACCGGCGCAGCGGATCGGCCTCTCCGCCACCGTCCGGCCCACCGAGGAGGTCGCGCGCTACCTCGCTGGTTCCCGTCCGGTCGAGGTGGTCGCCCCGGCCGCGGAGAAGGCGTGGGACCTGTCGGTGGTCGTCCCGGTCGAGGACATGGCTGCGATCGGCGAGGTGCTCGACGACGACTTCGAGGGTCCGGCCGCAGCCGGACCGCGACGCTCGTCGATCTGGCCACACGTGGAGGAACGGGTCGCGGAGTTGATCACCCAGCACCGCTCGACCATCGTCTTCGCCAACTCCCGCCGCCTGGCCGAGCGACTCACCGCCCGGCTCAACGAGATCGCCACCGGCGACTCCGAGACGCCCGTGGTGATCGCCCGCGCCCACCACGGTTCGGTGGCCCGCGAGCAACGGGCCGCGATCGAGGACGACCTCAAGCGCGGCCGGTTGCCGGCCGTGGTGGCCACCAGCAGCCTTGAGCTCGGCATCGACATGGGTGCGGTCGACCTGGTCGTGCAGATCGAGTCACCGCCGAGCGTGGCCAGCGCCCTGCAGCGGGTCGGCCGGGCCGGCCACCAGGTCGGCGAGGTCTCCCGGGGCGTCCTCTTCCCCAAGCACCGTGGGGACCTGGCCCAGACCGCGGTGACCGTGCAGCGGATGCGCAGCGGCGAGATCGAGTCGCTGCGCATCCCCAGCAACCCCCTCGACGTACTGGCCCAGCAGGTCGTCGCCGCCACGGCGCTGGAGCCGTGGGACGTCGACGAGTTGTTCGCCCTGGCCCGGCGTACCGCTTCCTTCGCGCACCTGCCGCGCAGTGCGTACGACGCGACCCTCGACCTGCTCTCCGGTCGCTATCCCAGCGACGAGTTCGCCGAACTGCGACCCCGGATCGTGTGGGACCGGGTCGCCGGCACCATCACCGGCCGCCCCGGCGCCCAGCGGCTGGCGGTGACCAGTGGCGGCACCATCCCGGACCGGGGACTCTTCGGCGTCTACCTGGTCGGCGACGCGGGCCGGGGCAGCAACCGGGTCGGCGAGCTCGACGAGGAGATGGTCTACGAGTCACGGGTCGGTGACGTCTTCGCCCTCGGCGCGACCAGTTGGCGCATCGAGGACATCACCCATGACCGGGTCCTGGTCACCCCGGCGCCGGGAGTGCCGGGACGGTTGCCGTTCTGGAAGGGCGACACCCTCGGACGACCTGCGGAACTGGGTGGCGCTATCGGGGCGTGGACTCGCCAGGTGGCGCGGCAACGGCGGGACACCGCGATCGCCACCGCGCGGGCGGCCGGGCTCGACGACTACGCGGCCGGCAACCTGGTGGACCACCTGGCCGAGCAGGTCGAGGCGTGCGGGGTGGTGCCCAGTGACACCACGATCCTGGTCGAACGGTTCCGCGACGAACTGGGTGACTGGCGCCTCGTGGTCCATTCCCCGTGGGGCACCCCGGTGCACGCGCCCTGGGCGCTGGCGATCAATGCGCGGCTGCGTGAGCGCTACGGCACCGAGGCATCCGCGGTCGCCTCCGACGACGGGATCGTGCTGCGGATCCCGGACACCGACGCCGAGCCGCCCACCGGCGAGGTGGTCGTCTTCGAGACCGCCGAGATCGAGGAAGTGGTCACCCGCGAGGTCGGAGGGTCGGCGCTCTTCGCGAGCCGTTTCCGTGAGTGCGCTGCCCGCGCACTGCTGCTGCCGCGCCGTGACCCCGGGCGACGTTCCCCACTGTGGCAGCAGCGACAGCGCTCGGCCCAGTTGCTCGAGGTGGCCGCGAAATATCCCTCCTTCCCGATCATCCTCGAGGCGGTGCGCGAGGTGCTCCAGGACGTGTACGACCTGCCCGGTCTGGTCGAGGTCCTGGCCGGGATCGAGCAGCGCCGGGTGCGCGTGGTCGACGTGGCCACGCAGCAGCCCTCGCCGTACGCCCGCAGCCTGCTCTTCGGCTATGTCGCCCAGTTCGTCTACGAGGGCGACTCCCCCATCGCGGAGCGGCGCGCGGCGGCGCTCAGCCTGGACCAGGGCCTGCTGGCCGAACTGCTCGGCCGCGCGGAGTTGCGCGAACTTCTCGACCCCGACGTGCTGGCCGAGGTCGAGGCCGAGTTGCAGCGCCTGGTCCCCACGCGCCACGCCCGCGACGCCGAGGGGGTGGCCGACCTGGTCCGGTTGCTGGGCCCGTTGACCAGCGATGAGATCGCCGAGCGTTGCCAGGGCGATGCATCGGCGGAGTGGATCGCCGCCCTGGTCGACGCCCGCCGGGTGGTGCCGGTGCGGATCGGTGGCGTCGAGCACTGGGCGGCGATCGAGGACGTGGCGCGCCTGCGTGACGGCCTCGGTGTGCCGGTGCCCCCGGGCACGCCGGACGCGTTCACCGAGCCGGTCGAGGATCCGCTGGGTGACCTGGTCGCCCGGTTCGCGCGCACGCATGGCCCCTTCACCACTGCCGAGGTCGCCGCACGGCTGGGCGTCGGGGTGGCGGTGGTGCGCCAGGTGCTGGTGCGCCTGTCCGCCAGCGGCCGGGTCCTGGACGGGGAGTTCCGCCCGGGCGCCCCGACGGGTGAGGAGTGGTGCGATGCGGAAGTGCTGCGCCGACTGCGACGCCGCTCCCTGGCCCGGCTCCGCAAGGAGGTCGAGCCGGTCGATCCCGAGGTGCTCGGCCGGTTCCTGCCCCCGTGGCAGGGCCTCGGTGGGTCGGCCCGGGGCCTGGACGGACTCCTGGGGGTGATCGACCAGTTGGCCGGCTGCCCGGTGCCCGCCTCGGCGCTGGAACCACTGGTCCTGGCCGCCCGGGTCGCCGACTATGAGCCGTCCATGCTGGACGAATTGACCGCATCGGGTGAGGTGGTGTGGGCCGGGCACGGCTCCCTGCCCGGCACTGACGGGTGGGTGTCGCTGCACCCTGCGGAGTCGGCCGCGCTGACGCTGCCGGACCCGTCCGCCTTCGCACCCGACGCCCTCCACCGGTCCCTCCTGGACGCGTTGTCCTCCGGTGGGGCGTGGTTCTTCCGGCAGTTGTCCACGATGATCGGCTCCACCGACGATGCGGCCCTGTCGAATGCCCTGTGGGACCTGGCCTGGGCCGGCCTGGTCACCAACGACACCCTGGCCCCGTTGCGCACCCTGACCGCGAGTGGACCCACCAGCCACCGCACCCGGCGTACCGGACGGGCCCGGTTGCCCAGCCGCACCGGGCCGCCGCAGACCGCGGGCCGGTGGTCGATGCTGCCCGACCTCGACCTGGACCCGACGCGGCGCGCCCACGCCGCGGCCGAGGCACTGCTGGAGCGCCACGGCGTCCTCACCCGCGGCGCCGTGGTGGCCGAGCGGACGCCGGGCGGATTCGCCGCTGTCTACAAGGTCCTCAGCGCGTTCGAGGAGTCCGGGCACTGCCGACGCGGCTACTTCGTGGCCGGCCTCGGCGCCGCCCAGTTCGGCACCGCGGGCGCTGTGGATCGCCTGCGCACCCACGTCGAGACAGTTGCGGACAAGCCCGTCGCGCTCGCCCTGGCCGCGACCGACCCGGCGAACCCGTTCGGTGCAGCCCTGGCCTGGCCGGAACAACCGGAAGGGACCGGCCACCGCCCCGGACGCAAGGCCGGGGCGATGGTGGTGCTGGTCAACGGCTCCCTGGCCCTCTATGTCGAGCGTGGCGGACGGACCCTGCTCACCTTCGCCGCCGAGGAAGAGGTGCTGGCCTGCGCCGCGACGGCGCTGGCCGATGCGGTACGGCGGGGCGCCCTGGGGCGCCTGACCGTGGAGAAGGCCAACGGCACCCCGTTGCTCGGGCGCGCCGATTCCCCGCTGCGCGAGGCCCTGCACCGGGCCGGGTTCGTGGCCACCACGAAGGGACTGAGGATCCGTGCCTGAGGGTGACACCGTCTGGCGCACGGCACGCGCCCTGGACAAGGCGCTCAGCGGCGCCCGCATCACCCTGAGCGACTTCCGGGTGCCCACCCTGGCCACGGTCGACCTGCGTGGGCAGATGGTCCGGGCGACCGTGTCGCGCGGCAAGCACCTGCTCACCCGGATCGGGGACGACACCACCCTCCACACCCACCTGGGCATGGAGGGGGCCTGGCACCTCTACCGCGCCGAGACCCGGTGGCGTCGTCCCGTCGACGAAGCCCGGGTGGTGCTGCGTACGCCGCGCTGGATCGCGGTGGGCTTCGCGCTCCGCACCGTGGAGGTGGTGGCGACCAACCAAGAACAGTCCGTGGTCGGGCACCTGGGCCCCGACCTGCTCGGCGACGACTGGGAACCGGACGAGGCCGTACGCCGCCTCTCCTCCGATCCGGGGCGGACCATCGGCGAGGCGTTGCTGGACCAGCGCAACCTGGCCGGGGTCGGCAACCTCTACCTCAACGAACTCTGCTTCGTGGCCGGCATCCGCCCGCAGGCGCCGGTCGGTTCGGTGACCACGCTGCCCCACCTGGTCGCACGGGCGCAGACGATGTTGGCGGCCAACCGTGATCGTCGCCAGCAGACCACCACCGGCAACACCCGGCGCGGCCTGCAGCACTGGGTCTATCGGCGTACGGGTGAACCGTGCCGGCGCTGCGGGACCCCGATCGAGACCGGAGGGCTGGGACCCGCCGGGCAGGAGCGGACGACCTGGTGGTGTCCTGCCTGCCAGCCCGAGCGTGGGTGATCAGGCGGCGGAGGCGACCACGCCTTCCGTGCGGGAGGCGACCGGGATCGGGGTCGCGGCCACCTGGAGGGCGCGTTCCTCGACGGCCACCGCGTGGCTGACCTCGCGGAGCACCTCGGAGAGCGGCACCTCGAGCGCGTTGCACAGCGAAGCCAGGAGTTCGGAGGAGGCTTCCTTCTGTCCGCGCTCGATCTCGGAGATGTAGCCCAGGCTGACCCGGGCCTCTGCGGAGACCTCGCGCAGGGTCAGGCCACGACGCATCCGCTGGGTGCGGAGCACCTCACCGAGCAGTCGACGAAACAGCACCATGGCGCGTCCTCCTTGAGTTGATGGGACAACGCTACCTGCTCGCTGTTTCTTCCCGCCCTCAGGGCGCGACGCGGCGACGGAAGCGCAACGCCAGCACCATCCCCAGGATCAGGAACAGCGCGCCGGTCCACAGCGCTGCCAGGGGCGGTCCACCGACACCGGGGATGTCTCCACCGGCCCCGGTCCCACCGGACCCGCTGCCACTGCCGCCAGTCCCGTTGCCGCCGTCGTCGCTGCTAGCCGGGACCAGGGTGATGTCGTCCCAGCCGATCAGCGCCCCATCCAGGTCCACCACGGCGACCTTGTGGGCGCCCAGTGCCAGTCCGGTCGGCACCATCACGGTGACGGTCCCGTCTGCCCGGGCGCGGTGCACCCCGGCGGAGACCGGGTCGGAGAAGAAGAGGACCTCCACCTGCTGGCCGGCGTACTCGACTCCGACCACCAGTTCCATCCGGTGGCCCGGTGAAGCCGTCTCCGGGGCACGGACCCCGCCACGGTTGGCATCGGTCAGGTCCGACTCGCTCAGGCCCGGCTCCCCGCCCGTCCCGGGCAAGGGCAACCCGACGACGGTGCCGGACGGGCTCGCCACTGCGGTGATCGTGGCCGGACCGGCCAGGTCCGCGGGAGCGGTGAACTGGATGACTGCGCTGCCTTCGGTCACCGCGAAGGTGCCCATCTCGATCGGCTCGCCCTGCCCGGGGAGGAGGAAGACCTCCACCTCGGTGTTGGTCGGGCTGCCCAGCGAGGTCAGGTCCAGCTTGTTGAGCTCGAAGGCGACCTCGTCACCCGCCTCGACCTGCTCGGGCATGCCGGGCGCCTGGACCTGCTGCCGGGCGAAGTCGGGCGACAGCGGCGAGTTGGCCTCCAGGTAGGAGATCCACAGGTCCCGGTCGACCAGGCCGGTGTCACGTGAGGTCCCGTTGGTGAACCCGGTGAAGGAGTCGCCACCGGCAGCCAGGAACGAGACGGTCGAGACCGTGTAGGTCCGGTCCGGGTCCAGTGGCTTGCCGTCGATGAGCACCGAGGTGATCCGCTGGTGCAGCGGCTGGGACGGGTCGGTGGTCACCGTGACGTTGTCGGAGAGGCCGAGGTTCAGTTCCACGCGGCCCCGGTTCGGGTCCCACTGCTGCTCCAGGACCTGCTTGATGTCGGCGCCGGTCATCTCCACCAGGGACATGTTGTTGACGAACGGCAGGATTGCGTTCGCCTCGGCATAGGTGACCACGCCGTCGGTGTTGGCCGGGTTCTCCGTGGTGTCGCCGGCGTACAGCAACTCGGCGCGGAGTCCGCCTCCTGCGTTGACGATGCCGAGGTCGGCGTGCATCCCCTCCGGCAGCCCGTCGCGGAAGGCGTTGGCCACCAGTTCGCCGAGCGTCGACTCCGAGGCCCGGTCGTCGCGTACGCCGCCGAGGTGCGCGGTGGTGATATCCGCGGTGATCTCCGCGATCGGCTGGTTGCCGATCTCTGCTGCCTGCGCCATCGCGGCGTCGACGATCGCCTTGACCTCGGCGAGCCGCGGATAGGAGGCGATCAGGTCCTCGTCCTCGGCAGTGCTCCGGGGCACGTTGCGCACCGTCGAGGAGGTGACCTCGCCGGTGTCCCGGTCCACCGTGAGCTCGACCTGTCCGATGTTGGCGCCGTACTCGCCGGTCTGCAGGAGCGGTCGGGTGGCGCCGCTCTCCCCGGAGACGGGAGCCTGCCAAGCATAGACCTGGTGGGTGTGGGCGTTGAGGATCACGTCCACGGCAGGGTCGAGGTCGGCCATCGCGGCGAACTCCCCGCCCTTGGCCACCTCGCTCGGATAGTCGGAGTCGACACCCTTGGCGGCGCCGGCGTGCAGGTTGGCCACGATCACGTCGGCCTCGCCGTTCGCCTCGTCGCCGTCGGTGAGTTGGGCGGCAACCCTGTTGACCGCCTCGGTGGCATCGCCGAAGTCGAGGTCGGCGACCCCGTCCGGTGAGACCAGGTCGGGGGTCTCGACGGTGACCACACCGATCACGCCGACGACCAGGCCGTCGACCTCGAAGAGTGCGTATTCCTGCAGGGCCGGATCGCTGGTGCCCTTGTGATAGACGTTGGCGCCGAGGTAGTCCCACTGGGCGTTGGGGTCGCCGGTGTCCCCGATGATCCGGTCGCGCAGGTCGGCGGACCCCTTGTCGAACTCGTGGTTGCCCACCGCCGAGGTGACCATGCCCAGCGTGTTGAGGACATCGATGGTCGGTTGGTCATCGGCGATCGACGAGGCGAACTCCGAGGCGCCGACCAGGTCGCCGGCCCCGATCAGCAGGGTGTTCTCCTCCCCGGCGTCCGCCCGCAGTTGCTCGATGGTCCCGGCCCACTTGACGGTGTTGCCGTTGATCCGGCCGTGGAAGTCGTTGACCGAGAGCAGGTTGATCCGCGCCTCCTCGTCCTCGGCCGGCGCGCCGGCTGTCAGCCCGACGATGACCGGGTCATGGTCGGAGGAGCGGAACGGGCCGTCGTCGTGGAAGTCGGTGGCCCAGTAGTTCCATCGGCTGTATTCCAGGGCGACGGACTCGCCCCCGTTGATGTTCCAGATGTCGGCGCCGGTGGCTCGCTCCAGCGCCGCCTCGTTGGCCAGGATGTGGTCCAGCGAACCGGAGAGGCCGGAGAAGTTGTAGGACCACTTGTCCAGGCCGAAGTGCTGCTCGACGTTCACATAGCCCGCGTCGGCCAGAACCTGGAGCGGGTCCTCCATTGCATAGGAGTTGAAGTCGCCGGTGAGCAGCACGGCCTCCGCGCCGGTCTCGGCCTCGACGCCCGGCAGCCAGTCGCGCAGGGCCTCGGCCTGCTTCACCCGCGAGGCGTTCGAGGCGCCCTGGCCGTCCCCGGTGTCGGCGTCGCCGGGGAACGGCCCGGCCGACCCCTTGGACTTGAAGTGGTTGACGACGACCAGGAACGGCTCGCCGCCGTCGACGGCGGTGAAGGCCTGCGCAATCGGCTCCCGGGCATTGCCGAACGCCTGGCCCGAGGCGCTCTGGTCACCCAGTGCGTGTGCCGCGCCGGTGCGCGTCACTGCGTCGCGGCGGTAGATGATCGCGTTGGTGATCACGTCCTGCTGGGCGAGCGGCGGGAGGTCCGCCGAGGAGGGGTTCGCGGCCCAGATCTGGCCACCGGCGTCGGCATTGAGGGCATCGACCAGGCTGGTGGTGGCCTCGTCGGCAGGCTCGCCGAGCGCTGCGGAGTTCTCGATCTCCATCAGGGCGACCACGTCGGCGTCGAGGGCGTTGATCGCGGTGACGATCTTGGCCTGCTGCCGCTGGAGGTCCTCGGCATCCCAGGCACCGCGCTGGTCACAGCCGGTGCGCACGTTGTTGCGCTCCCCGTCGTACGGCTGGCACGAGGAGTCCTCGTCGCCCAGCGTGGTGAAGTAGTTGAGCACGTTGAACGAGGCGACCTTGATGTCCGCCGTGCCCTCGGAATTGAGGAGGGCCTCGTCGGGGGCATCGGTGCGGGTGTTCTCGAACGACGCCGGCGAGGTCGCGTTCTGTGGTCCGACCACCGGGGCCAGTGGCTGGAACCGGTACGTCGGCGCCGACTGCGATCCACCTTCGGTGAAGATCACGTCGGCGGTGAAGGTGGCCCGGGCACCCACCCGGACCGGTTGGTCGTTGGAGATGTACGCCGGGGTCAGGTCGGCCTTGCCCGCGAAGCTCGCCGAGGAGCCGTCGTCGAGCACGATGCCGCGCGTGGCGTTGTCCGCCTTGACCGCATCCGCCTCGGCCGATCCGGGCCGGGCCACCTGGGTCCACTGGAGCAGCGGTGTGTCGCCGCGGGCCAGGCCGACCTCTCCGTAGTTGCTGGTGCCGTAGGTCTCGGTCACCGTGAAGTCGCCGGCCGGGCGATAGAGCATGCCTTCCAGGCTCTCCCGTTGCGCCGGGCTGGTCGGCCAGGTGGAGACGGCGACAACCGGAGCCGCCTCCTCCGCCAGGACGGCAATGTCGGCAGGAGCCGTGACGGTCACCTGGGTGGCGCCGGCGTGCTCACCGGCCGTCCCGGTGACCTCGACGTGGTCCCCGGGCTCGACCCTCACCGGACCGGCCGACTGGGCCTGGTAGACGAAGATGCCCTGCGAGGCGGTGTGCGTGGCGAGGTCGAGGTCGGTGCCCCCGGAGCCGGGCTCCTGGAGGTAGAAGCCGTAGAGGCCGCCACTCGGGTACGCCGCGGTGACGACGCCGCGGGTGGTGACCCGCTGGCCGGCCAGCGGGGTGGTGGCGCCCGTGCCCTGGATCTCCGCGATCGCGGTGGTGACCGGCTCCGGGTCCGGGTCGGGTTCGTCGTCTCCCCCACCGCTGTTGGCCGGGGTGGGTGCCCCGGCGTTGAAGTCCGCCTGGTTGTTGTCGGTGTCGGCACCGTCGGCGGCACGCGCGACCGAGGTGGTGTTGCTCATCGCGGGGGCAGCGCCGGAACCCTCCCAGACGTTGCTGTCCACGCCGACCAGGTCGACGATCGCCGGGTCCGTGTCCACCGACCCGGTGCCGGGGTCGATCGCCGTGGTGCTGTCCTTGACCAGGATCGCGGTGCCGTTGCTGGCTCCCATGGCCACCGTGCCGGTGACGTCCGGGGTGGGCAGGGCCTGCGTGCCGCCGTTGCCCTTCGCCTGCTGGACCAGGTAGTGCCCACCGGCGGGAACGCTCCCGGTGAGCGGCGTGACCCCGGTCGCCGCGGACGAACCCGACGCGCTGCGCCACTGCACCGACCATCCCTCGACCGGGATGTCGTGGCTGGTCGGGTTGTAGAGCTCGATGAAGTCATGGGTATAGGTGGCGCCGGAGTTACCTCCTCCGCCGTAGACCTCGCTGATGACCAGGCCGTCCCCGGCCGGGGCGGCGCTCGCAGGGCTCGTGGCGATGGCCGTGAGCGGCGCGACGGCAAGGGCGCAGACGGCGGCGGCCGCAGAGGCCACCTTCGTCATCGAGCGCCAGGGCTGGCGTGACATGTGGGCTCCCAGGGCAAGGACCGGACGGTTGCGATCAGGACTCTGGCTGACCCGGGCAACACGACCCACCATGGAGGAAGAACTTCAGGTGACCCTCAGGCGACCAGAAGTGTCGAAGGACGAAATCCCCGAGACAGCATTTCGTCCCGGCAGTGAACCAGCCCGGCCACCGCTATGGCAAGGGTCAGGCGGAACGGGCCTGCGTGCGCTGGCGCCACGCGTCGCGGAAGAACTCGTAGCCCGACCACAGGGTCATCACCACCGCCGCGCCGAGCAGCACCTGGCAGAGGTAGTAGATGACCTCACCGGGCACGTCCAGGGCACCGTCGACCTGCATCAGCGGCAGGCAGAGCCCGCCCAGCGCCAGCGCCTGGAGCATGGTCTTGACCTTGCCGCTCTGGGCGGCCGCGATCACCACGTCCTTCATGATCGACAGGCGCAGCAGGGTCACGCTCCATTCGCGCAGCAGCACCAGGATGGTCACCCACCACCAGATGTCGCCGACGATCGAGAGCCCGATGAACGCCATGCCGGTGATCGCCTTGTCGGCGATCGGGTCGGCGATCTTGCCGAAGTCGGTGACCAGGTTGCGGGCCCGGGCGATGTCGCCGTCGATCTTGTCGGTCACCATCGCGACGAAGAAGATCGCCCAGGCGATGCAGCGCCAGGTGATCGAGTCGCCACCGTCCATCAGCAGGGCGACGCCGAAGAACGGCACCAGGATGATCCGCAGCGTGGTCAGCGCGTTCGGCAGGTTCCAGTTGCTCGGCCGTGCCACGGCCTCCTCGCTCACCGGGCGACCTCCGCGACCAGGTCGACGCCCTCGGTGCCGATGACGGTGGCTGCGACCAGGTCGCCGACCCGGCAGGTCGCGGGCAGGTCGTGGAGCGTGGTGGTGCCGTCGACCTCGGGTCCCTGGTGGGCTGCCCGTCCCTCTGCGATCCCGTCGACCAGCGACTCGATGAGCACCTCGACCTGCTCGCCGATCCGCTCCTCGGCCCTTTGGGCGTTGAGCTCCTCGACCAGGGCGGTGACGTGTTCGGTGCGGGCGCGGACCTCGTCGGCATCGAGCTTGCCGGTGAATCCCTCGGCCTCGGTGCCGTCCTCGTCGGAATAGCCGAAGACGCCGGTGACGTCCATCCGCGCCGCCACCAGGAAGTCACACAGGGTGGCCAGGTCGTCCTCGGTCTCGCCGGGGAAGCCGACGATCACGTTGGACCGCACCCCCGCGGTCGGCGCGAGGGCACGGATCTTATCCAGCAGCCCGAGGAAGCTCTCCGGGTCGCCGAAGCGCCGCATCCGGCGGAGCACCCCGGCCGAGGCGTGCTGGAAGGAGAGGTCGAAGTAGGGCACCACGCCCGGCGTGGTCGCGATCGCCTCGATCAGCGGGTCTCGGGTCTCGGCCGGTTGCAGGTAGGAGACGCGCACCCGCTCGACGCCATCGACGGCGGCCAGCTCCGGGAGCATCGTCTCGAGCAGGCGCAGGTCGCCCAGGTCCTTGCCATAGGAGGTGGAGTTCTCGCTGACCAGGAAGAGTTCCTTCACGCCCTGCGAGCCGAGCCACTGCGCCTCGGCGAGCACGTCGGAGGGACGCCGCGAGACGAACGAACCGCGGAAGCTCGGGATGGCACAGAAGGAGCAGCGGCGGTCGCAGCCGCTGGCCAGCTTGAGCGGGGCCATCGGGCCACCGTCGAGGCGACGGCGTACGGCGCGTGGACCCGAGGCAGGCGCCTGGGACGCAGGCAGGTCGGGGGCGTCAAGGGACGCATGGCCCGGCACGCTGACCGTGCTGGCGTCGCGGTCCACGGGACTGATCGGCAACAGGCGACGCCGGTCCGACGGCGTGTGCGGGTGGTGCTTCTCCCCGGCCAGGATGGAACGGAGCCGATCAGCGATGTCGGGGTAATCGTCGAACCCGAGGACCGCATCCGCCTCGGGCAGCGAGGTGGCCAGGTCCTTGCCATAGCGCTCGGCCAGGCACCCGACCGCGACCACGGCGCGGGGGCGGCCATCGGCCTTGAGGTCAGCCGCCTCGAGCAGGGTGTCGACCGAGTCCTTCTTCGCGGCCTCCACGAAGCCACAGGTGTTGACCACGACGGTGTCCGCGTCCTCCGGGCTGTCGACGAGGCGGAAGCCGTCTGCTTCCAGCCGGCCAGCGAGTTCCTCGGAATCGACCTCGTTGCGGGCGCATCCGAGGGTCACCATCGAAACGGCGATGAGTCCGTCAGCGGGGCGCAAGTGTGAAGTGGTCATGGTTGCCTCTGAGTATGCCGGTCCGGCATCGGTTCGGCACAACCGGAGGCCGCCACGGCGTGCGTGGCTCCGCTCACTCCGCCCGGTAGGTCTTGCTGGCTTCCTTGCCGTCCGCACCCAGGGTGCCGCGGTCGACCCCATCGACAGCGACCTCGATGGCACCCCCGTCGGCGGCGATGACCCGCACCGGCGGGGCGATGTCGATCCGGTGCACCTCACCGAAGTCGACATCGTCGTCGAAGACCACCTGGTCGGCACCGTCGCGCACCTCGAGGTGGGTGCGGCCGGTGGCGCTCACCTTGACCGTGACGTTCTGGGACAACGGAGCCGTCTGGTTCGGCCCGTCCGACCCGTTCAGCACCGGCGCGGGCTGCTGGATCTCCACCGGGGAGTCCATCGCCAGGCGGGCGATCGACCAGGCCAGGACCAGCGTCATCACCACCGCGATCAGCAGCGACCAGTTGGGGCCGCCCTTGGTGCTCCGGATGCCACCGCCCAGCCCCGTGGCCAGTTCGGCCTCGAAGACGCGGCGCGGGTTGATCGGGGCGTCGGCGTACTTGGCGTCGTACTCCTCGAGCAGCGGGGCGACATCCAGGCCCAGCACCCGGCCCAGCGTGCGCAGGTGGCCGCGGGCATAGAAGTCGCCACCGCAGGCGGCGAAGTCGTCGACCTCGATCGCCTCGATCACGTGCGGCCGGATCCGGGTGCGGTCGGCCAGGGTGTCCACGCTCAGTCCGAGGCGGGTCCGTGCCGCAGCGACCTCGGGCCCGATCACCGGCTCGAGCGCGGGGACGGCCGCGAAGTCGTCGATGACCAGCGGCTCGACCGCCTCCCCGGCGGTGGCGATCGGGCGGACCCGGTCACCCCACACGACGGTCTCCTCGACCAGGCTGACGCTGCCGTCACGGCGCAGTTCACGCCCCTCGGGCAGGCCGTCGTCCGTCTCGTCGTCGGCGGTGTCCAGCTTGAGGGCCGCACTGCCCTCCAGGACCAGGTTGGAGCGGACCTCAATCCGCGCCACCGGTGCCGGCGTACGCAGCGGCGACGGGGTGGCGCTCGCGGTCAGCGGCGCTGCCACCGGGCCCGGTGCCACCGGCTCGTCGGCAGGGGACGGCCGGGCGTGGGCGATGGCGCCGGCGACCCGGGCCCGCAGTCCGAGCATGCCTGCCCGCAGCCGGGCGGTGTGCTTGCCGCCACGCGGTGCCTCCGGCGCGGGCTCCTCGTCGGCGCGTGGCTCCTCGGCGACCGGCCCGTTGCCACCGGTCTCGTCGGGGCCGTCCGTGTCGGCGTACGCCGCTTCGACCACCCGGGTGCCCGACGGCCCCGCCAGCACGCGCAGGGAGGTGGTCAGGTCCTCGTCGAGTTCCGCAACCTTGGTGGCGAGGCCGAGCGGCAGGGCCAGCGGGGCGCCGTACATCTTCTGGTTGAGCGTCGCCTGGCGGCGGCCGGCGGCGTCCATCTGGGCGAGGATCCGGTCGGTGTTGTGCGGCTCCATCGCCAGGCGACCGTCGCGCAGCAGGCCGCGTCGCGGACGGTGCTCCACCTCGGCCAGCGCACCCCACGGCAGGCCGCACCAGGCACGGCCCATCCGCAGCCGTACGCCGAGGCTGTCGGCGACCAGGAGCGGCGTACGGGCGTCGACGAAGGCGCGCAGCCACAGGGCAGCAACCAGGCCGATCACGGCGAAGAGCACCCAGTCCAGTGCGTTGCCGGTCTGTGTGGCGCGGGCCAGCCACGCGATGGCGACGGCGGCCGAGGCGACACCGACGATGCCGGCCAGGCCGCCGTTGCGGTGGATCTCCACCGGCTCTGGCGCGGCACCGAGGACGCTGCCGGTGGACTCCTGGTGGCTCCCGTCCTCGTGGAGCGGGTTCCCTGCTGCGCTCACATCTCCCCCTGCAATGTCGCAATCACCGAATCGAGTTCGTCGGGCTTGACCAGCACGTCGCGGGCTTTGGATCCCTCGCTGGGTCCGACCACTCCCCTGCTCTCCATGATGTCCATCAGGCGCCCCGCCTTGGCGAAGCCGACCCGCAACTTGCGCTGCAGCATCGAGGTGGAGCCGAACTGCGTGGAGACCACCAGTTCGACGGCCTGGATCACCAGGTCGAGGTCGTCGCCGATGTCGTCGTCCAGGTCGCGCTTGCTCTGGGCGGGCGCGGTGACGTCCTCACGATAGGTCGGCTGCAACTGTTCCTTGACGTGCTTGACGACGGCGGCCACTTCGGCCTCGCCGACCCAGGAACCCTGGACCCGGACGGCCTTGGAGGCACCCATCGGCAGGAAGAGCCCGTCGCCCTGGCCGACCAGCTTCTCAGCACCCGGCTGGTCCAGGATGACCCGGCTGTCGGCCAGCGACGAGGTCGCGAAGGCCAGCCGCGAGGGCACGTTCGCCTTGATCAGGCCGGTGACCACGTCCACGCTGGGCCGCTGGGTCGCCAGGATCAGGTGGATCCCGGCGGCGCGGGCCAGCTGGGTGATCCGGACGATGGCGTCCTCGACGTCACGCGGGGCGACCATCATCAGGTCGGCGAGCTCGTCGACCACGACGCACAGGTAGGGGTACGGCGCCAGTTCACGTTCGCTGCCCGGGGGCACCTCGACCTTGCCCGCGCGGACGGCCTTGTTGAAGTCGTCGACGTGGCGGAAGCCGAAGTTGGAAAGGTCGTCGTAGCGCATGTCCATCTCCCGCACGACCCACTGCAGCGCCTCGGCGGCCTTCTTGGGGTTGGTGATGATCGGGGTGATCAGGTGCGGGATGCCCTCATAGGCATTCAGTTCGACGCGCTTGGGGTCGACCAGGATCATCCGAACCTCGTCCGGGGTCGCCCGCATCATCAGCGAGGTGATCATCGAGTTGATGAAGCTGGACTTACCCGAACCGGTGGCACCGGCGACCAGCATGTGCGGCATCTTGGCCAGGTTGGCCACCACGAAGCCGCCCTCGACGTCCTTGCCCAGGCCGACCACCATCGGGTGGTGGTCGCTGCGCGCGGTGTTCGAGCGGAGCACGTCACCGAGGGAGACGATCTCCTTGTCCGTGTTGGGGATCTCGACACCGATCGCGGACTTGCCGGGGATCGGGCTCAGGATGCGCACGTCGGCCGAGGCCACCGCATAGGCGATGTTCTTCGACAGCGCGGTGACCTTCTCCACCTTGATGCCGGGGCCGAGCTCGACCTCGTAGCGGGTCACCGTCGGGCCGCGGGTGTATCCGGTCACGTGGGCGTCGATGCCGAACTCGTCGAGCACCTGGGTGAGCCGGTCGACCACGTCGTCGGACGCCTTCGACTTCGGCTTGTGCGTGGAGCCGGCCTTGAGCACGTCGCTGTTCGGCAGTGAATAGGTGATGTCGCCGGAGAGGGCCAGTTGCTCCACCCGCTGCGGGAGCTGCGCGTGGGGCGGCGGCTCGAGGGCCACCTTCTCGTCCTCGGCGGGAGCAGCGTCACTGGCCACGGGTTCCGCGGCGGCCTTGCCCCGGCGCTTCTTGATCTCGCGGTCCTCCAGGACCGGCGAGTCGTACGCCGGGTCGCCCAGGTCGGGGTCGATCTCGTCGTCGACGGGCTGCTTCTTGCGACGGCGGCTGCGGGTCGGCGCTTCCTCCTCGGCCATGGGCTCCTCGGCCTCGGGCCGGGCCCGGCCGAGCAGGCGGTCCCGGGTCTCGGCCAGGCGCGCCGGGATCTGGTAGACCGGCGTGGCTGAGATGACCAGGACGCCGAAGACGGCCAGCAGGACCAGCAGGGGCACCACGACGTACGGCGTGCGGAGCAGGTCGAGCAGGAGGCTCGAGATGACATAGCCGATGGCACCGCCGGCCTGCTGCAGCCGCTCGGTGTCGCCCATCACCGGGCGCGGGCTGCCGTTGGCGATGTGGACGACGCCCAGCACGCCGAAGGCCAGGGCACCCCACCCGATGAGCTGGCGGCCCACCGGGCCGTTGCGCTCGGGGTCGCGCATGTTGCGCCAGCCGATGTAGACCAGCAGCAGCGGGACGAACCAGGCGAGCTTGCCCACCGAGCCGGCGACCATGGTCCGGAATGCGTCCATCACGCCGCCGGGCAGTTGCCACCACACGGCCGCGGCCACGACGAGGGCGAGGCCGAAGAGGAAGAGGCCGATCCCGTCGCGGCGCTGCTCGGGCTGGATCTCGCGGGCGCTGCGCCCGATCGAGCGGGCCACGGCTCCGAGGCCGTGCGCGATGCCGAGCCAGACGGCCGCCAGGGCACTGCCCAGGGCCGTGAAGACACGGAGGATCGGTCCAGGTCCGTTGCGGACGGCTCGAGGGGCCGGGCGCGAGCCCGCGGCGGGCTTGCGCTTGGTCGTGCTCGGCTTTCGCTTGGCCTGGCTGCCAGCACTCCGGGAACGGGAACTCGAACTCCGACCAGAATTGCTCCTGGCTGGGGCCTTGCTCCGCGAACCCGGCGGGGAAGACGTACGGGTCGCCATGGTCAGGACTCTATGCGATCGTCACACCAGTCACATGGATCACAAGGTTGCGTGTCGCGACCTCTGGTCCCTAGTGTGACTCGAGTCACGCACACACCCCCGTGCGCGGCTATCTCGGGAAATATTGGAGGACATCGTGAAGTTCCTCAGGCAGGGCATCGCCCTGGCTGTCGTCGGGGCCGGCCTCGCTGCCGTGCCCGCGATCACCGCAACAGCACCAGCCGTCGCCAAGGATGACGACACCACCCAGATCCAGTCCATGCGCGATGCCGCAGACGGGTCGCCGACCATCCGCCAGGAGGAGGCCACCGGCAAGGTGGGCTTCATCCGCGCCGAGCCCGGCGGGGACCTCTATCCCGCCGCACCGGCAGCGAGGTCCACCGCGTCGGCCCCGGCCGCCAAGGCTGACGCCTACCTCGATGAGTACGCCGCCGCCTTCGGTGCCGAGCCCGACCAGCTCAAGCAGACGGCGGTGACCCCGGGTGACCACGGCACCACCGTCGACTATGTCCAGGAATACCAGGGCGTTCCCGTCTTCGGCACGCTGATCCGCGCACACGTGGACACCGACGGCGACCTCACCAGTGTCAACGGTGAGGCCGTCCCCGACCTCGACCTCTCGGTCACCCCGACCATCGCCAAGGACAAGGCCGCCGCCAACGCGGTCCGCGCGGTCAAGGCCGCTCCCCCGGGCCACGACGGCGAGGCCGCCGACGTCACCGGGATCGAGGCGAAGACCACCGAGTTGATGGTCTACCGGACCGGCATGGTGCGCGGCATCGACGGCGAGAACATGCTGGTCTGGCGCGTCGAGGTCACCAACGAGAAGAACGTGCGCGACATCGTCTTCATCGACGCGACCTACGGCAAGCCGGTCAACCGCTACTCGATGATCCACTCCGCACTGGAGCGGGTCCTCTACGAGGCCGACGACCAGCGCCAGTTGACCAAGGTGTGGGAGGAGGGCGACGACCTGCCCGGCACCTTGAACGAGGACCAGGAGAGCATGGTCCGCTCCACCGGTGAGGCCTACTGGTTCTTCAAGAACGCCTTCGGCCGGGACTCGTTCGACGGTGAGGGCGCCCCGATGCTCACCATCAACAACGACCCGGCGATCCAGTGCCCGAACGCGAACTGGAACGGGCAGACCACCAACTACTGCGACGGAGTGAGCTCCGATGACGTGGTCGCTCACGAATGGGGCCACGCCTACACCGAATACAGCCACGGCCTCATCTACCAGTGGCAGGCCGGTGCACTGAACGAGGCATACTCCGACATCTGGGGCGAGACGGTCGACCTGATCAACAACCGCCTCGACGAGGGCGAGGGCAACCTCAACGCGAAGCGGGCGGTCGACACCTGCTCGAGCAACTCCCCCGCAGTGCCGCTGCTGAGCATCAACAGCCCGAGCGACATCGCCAAGGAGTGCCTCACCGGCGGCGCCTCGTTCGGTGAGCAACTGGACGGAACCGGCATCACCGGCGACGTGGTCACCCCGACCGACGCGGTCGAGGACGGCGGCACGGCGCTGGACGGCTGCTCCCCGTACGACGAGGACGTCACCGGGCAGATCGTCCTGGTCGACCGCGGCTTCTGCCCCTTCACCCAGAAGGCAGAGGTGGCCCGGGATGCCGGCGCCACGGCCGTGATCATCGGCAACAGTGACGATTCGGCCATCGGCATGTCCGGGGACGACCCGAGCCTGCCCCCGACGGTGTCGATCGGGATGGGCGACCGGGAACTGATCCGCTCCGCCATCGCCGACGGCGAGACAGTCAACATCACCATGAAGGACGCTGGCGGTGCGCGGGAGGACTCCTTCCGCTGGCTGATCGGTGAGAAGTCGACCGCCTTCGGTGGCGCGATCCGCGACATGTGGAACCCGACCTGCTACGGCGACCCCGGCAAGGTCAGCGATGCCGAATACAAGTGCTCCACCGATGACAACGGTGGCGTGCACGGCAACTCGGGCGTGCCGAACCACGGCTATGCCCTGCTGGTCGACGGTGGCACCTACA
This sequence comes from Nocardioides sp. AE5, assembly GCF_031844485.1. Classification (NCBI taxonomy): domain Bacteria; kingdom Bacillati; phylum Actinomycetota; class Actinomycetes; order Propionibacteriales; family Nocardioidaceae; genus Nocardioides; species Nocardioides sp. AE5. The sequence continues at coordinate 85,133 of NZ_JAUZVI010000011.1, read as the reverse complement.
ACGGCGTCACGGTGGAGGGCATCGGCCTGACCAAGGCCGCGCACATCTACTACAAGGCGATGGACGAGTACCAGACCCCGATCAGCAACTTCGCCGACCACGCGGACTCCCTGGAGGCCTCGTGCGCCGACCTGACCGGCAAGCGCCTCAACAAGCTCTCCACCAAGGAGGACGACAAGCAGGCCTACAACGAGAAGATCACCGCCGACGACTGCGCCCAGGTCGCTGCCATGGCCGAGGCCGTGGAGTTGCGACTCGACCCGACCGAGCAGTGCGCCTTCGAGCCGCTGCTGCCCGACGAGGCCGGCAGCGCCTGCGGTGAGGGCTTCGAGACGACCACGGCGTTCAGCGAGGACTTCGAGGCAGGCCTGGACGCCTGGCCCCAGTCGGAGGAACTCGCCGAGGGTGCGCAACGCGGCTTCGACTGGGCCGCCTCGACCGAGGCGCCCGGCGGCAACGCCACCGGGGTCGCCTTCGGCACCGACCCGGTCGAGGGTGACTGCGTGCCCGGCAGCGACGACATCTCGAGTGCCAACTCGTTGATCAGCCCGGAGATCGAGGTGCCTGCAGGCGTCACCCCGCTGGTCTCGTTCGACCACTACGTGGCGACCGAGGGTGGCTGGGACGGCGGCGTGGTCCGCCTCTCGGTCAACGGTGGTGACTTCGAGACGGTTCCCTCCTCGGCGTACGTCGTCAACGCACCCAATGGTCAACTGGAGGTGGCTGCCGCAGGCAACACCAACCCGCTCGCCGGCGAGGAGGCGTTCACCGGCACCGACGGCGGCGAACTGGTCGGCACCTGGGGCACCTCGCGCATCGACCTCTCCCAGGTCGGCGCAGGCGCTGGCGACACCATCCAGATCGAGTTCGTGATGACCCGCGACGGTTGCAACGGGTTCGACGGCTGGTACGTCGACAACGTCGAGGTCACCGCGTGTGCCGCACCGGCCGTGATCGCTGCGACCCACGTGCCGGAGCCGAGCCGCTACGGCAACGAGCACTCCCTCGACGTCCAGGTCTCCACCGAGGGCGACGTCGTGCCGAGCGGGACGGTCACCCTCAGCGAGGGCGACCGTGCCTACGGCACCCGGACGGTCGACGCTGACGGCAAGGCCAACTTCAAGTTGCCGCGTGGCCTGGCCGTCGGCTCGCACACCCTGAAGATCGAGTACTCCGGCGATGACGACTTCGCGCCGCAGGAGTCGACCACGAAGATCACGATGAGCAAGGCGAGTTCGCGGACCACGGCCACGGCCACGCCGCTGACGATCAGCAGCACGGGCTCGATCTCGCTCAAGATCACCGTGGACTCCGCGAGCATCGGCACGCCGACCGGACTGGTCACGTTGCTGCGCTCGCAGCAGCCGATCGGCGTCTACGCGCTCTCGGGCGGTCAACGGACGCTGAAGATCGATGCCTCCAAACTCAAGGTGGGCAAGAACTACCTGCAGGTGAGCTATGGCGGGTCGGCCACGTTCGGCATGTCGAAGACCGGATCGATCGTGGTCACCGTGACCAGGTGACCTGAGTCCCGCTGGAAACAACCGGAGCCCTCGGCCGTCCACGGTCGGGGGCTCCGGTGCGTCACGGCAGCGTGGTCACCACAGCAGCAGGCCGCCGCCGAGGTAGACCGCGAACCAGCCGGCGATCGCGGCGATCCCGAGCACCGGGACCCGCTTCGGGTGCGGCGTCCACCAGCGGGTCGCGGTCACGAAGAGGACGAGCCAGACCAGCCACATCCCGACGTAGACCCACCACGGGGCCAACGGCCAGGCGGCGGCGTACAGGAAGAACGCACAGGCCATCGCCCCCATGCCGACGAATGGCCATGGCGAGGCCTTCTCGACGACCCTCACGGTCGGGCCGCCTCAGTCCTCGGTGACGTCGTCGTTCCAGTCCGGGTCGTTCTCCCAGGCCTCGTTCCGCTCGGCGACCTTGTCCAGCGCCCGCGCTGCCTCGGCATGCGAACCGTAGGGCCCCAGCCGGTCGGCGTTGCGGCATCCGTCACGGCCTTCGACCGCGTGGTGCTTGAGGCAGAACCAGTACTCGTCGCTCATGGGGTCGAAACTACCCTCCCCCGCTCCCGAACTACAGTGGCCGCCATGCCTCCCGCCGCCCCACGCACGATCACACCCGGAACCGTCTCACCCCGCCGCCGGGTGCCGAGTTCGATCGTTGCCCCGGAGTACGTCGGCAAGCCCGCACCGTCCCCGTTCACCGGCGACGAGGTCAAGGACGCCGCGACGATCGAGCGGATGCGCAACGCCTGCCGCCTGGCCGCACAGGCACGCGAGGAGGTGGGCCGCCACGTGGTCCCGGGCGTCACCACCGACGAACTCGACCGGATCGGCCACGAGTTCCTCTGTGACCACGGCGCCTATCCGTCCACGCTCGGCTATCGCGGCTTCCCCAAGTCGCTGTGTGCGAGTGTCAACGAAGTGGTCTGCCACGGCATCCCGGACAGCACCGTCGTCGAGGACGGCGACATCGTGAACATCGACATCACCGCATTCCTGGACGGCGTGCACGGTGACACCAACGCCACCTTCTTCGCCGGCGAGCCCGACGAGGAGACCAGGCTCCTCGTCGAGCGCACCCGCACCGCGCTGGAGCGCGGGATCAAGGCGGTCAAGCCCGGGCGCCGGATCAACATCATCGGTCGGGTCATCGAGGCGTACGCCGCCCGGTTCGGCTACGGCGTGGTCCGCGAGTTCACCGGCCACGGCATCGGCACCCACTTCCACTCCGGGCTGGTGGTGCCGCACTACGACGACCCCGCCTACGACGACGAGATCCGGGTCGGGATGACGTTCACCATCGAGCCGATGCTCAACCTGGGCACCCACGCGTGGGACATTTGGGACGACGGGTGGACCGTGGTCACCCGGGACCGGCGGCGCAGCGCCCAGTTCGAGCACACCCTGCTGGTCACCCCCGACGGCGCCGAGGTGCTCACCAACCCGTGAGGCCGCGCGCTCCTCAGCTGGCGAGCCTGTGCTCGACCCGCCGCACCGCCCGCTCATGGTCGGGCGCACCGCTCATCGCTGCGGCCAGGCGCAGGTGCGGCAGCGCCTCGGCCAGGCGGGACTGGCGCTCCAGGACCCGCCCCAGGGTGTGCCGCGCCCACACGTCGGAGGGGTCGTGCTCGACCACGAAGCGGAGGTCCTCCTCCGCCTTGGCGAGCTGGACCCGCACGAAGTAGGCCCACGCCCGCAGCGAGCGGAGCGAGAGCGAGTCCGGCTCGGCGGTGATCGCCTCGTCGAGCACGTCCAGCGCCTGCTCCGGGGCCCGCTGCTCGAGCAGGTCGAAGGCGACCCGGTAGGCGGCCGACGGGTGCTCCTTCTGGCTCGGGAAGACGATCGGCTTCATCTGGATCTCGTCGAACACGGTGCACTCCTCTCGGCGTTGGTGGCCCACTGCGGTGGGTTGACGGCTCAACGCCGTCGGCATCGGGTTCATTCCGCGGGCCGTTCCTGGTCTAGGCTGTGCGTTGCGGATGAGCTGGCCGGGCGACCGCGTCACCTGCAAGGGTGCCGAGGAAGGTCCGGGCTCCACAGGGCAGGGTGGTGGCCAACAGCCACCCGGGGTGACCCGCGGGACAGTGCCACAGAGAACAGACCGCCTCCCGGGACCGATCCGTCGGGACCGGGCGGTAAGGGTGAAACGGTGGTGCAAGAGACCACCAGCGTGCCGGGTGACCGGCACGGCTAGGCAAACCCCACCCGGAGCAAGATCAAGGAGCACGTGTTCGAGGGCGGCCCGCCCGAGCGTGCGGGTGGATCGCTTGAGGCTGCTGGCAACAGCAGGCCCAGATGGATGGTCGCCAACCGGAGTGGTCGCAAGGCCCCCGGCGAACAGAACCCGGCCTATGAGCCAGCTCATCCGCCCCCATGGGGCAGCTCAGAGGGTGAAGGAGATCGACCTCGAGCCGATGTCGGCGGAGTCCAGGGTGACCTGCACCCGCTCCCCGACCGGGACGGGCGCATCGGAGCGCACCCGGGCCTCGATCGCCGGCTCCTCGATGGTGATGTCGCCGCGGGTCGGGTCCTTCTCGTCGACCTCGATCACCACCGCCTCGAACTTCTCCCCCAGGTGCGGCTCGAGGACGGCGGCCTCGACCAGGTTGAGGATCGCGTTCTCGTACTGGCTCGACCGGCGGCCCGACTCCTGCATCGTGGTGGGCAGCTCGCCCAGCTTGTCCAGCACCCAGTCCGGCACCGGCTCGTCGGCACACAGGGCCACGCAGATCTCCCCGGCATAGCGGTCGACCAGGCGTCGCAGCGGCGCGGTGACGTGGGCATATTCCGAGGCGATCGCGGAGTGGTTCGGCTGCTCGGGGAGCTCACCGTCGAAGCCGACGTACCCGCTGCCGCGCAGCAGCCGGGTGCAGGCCACCACCATCGCAGCATGGTTGGGCCGGGCCGGGTCCAGCGAGCGGATGAAGTCGGGGTATTCGAGTTCGGCGGGCCACTCGATGCCGAGTGCCGCGGCCTGGCGGTGCAGGCGTCGTACGTCGCGGGGATCGGCCGGCGGCAGCGTGCGCAGCAGGCCAACCCGGGCATAGACCATCAGGGAGGCAGCAGCCATCCCGGTCAGCAGGGAGACCTGGGCGTTCCACTGCTCGACCGGCAATTGCTCCCGGAAGGCGAGGCGCCAGGTGTCGTCATCGATCTCGATCTCCTGCTCCGGCAGCGGCAGCGAGACCCCGCCGCGGGCGGCCTCGCGGGCCAGGCGCCGCTCCCCCACCTCCTGCAACAGGGTGAACACCTCGGCCGGGGCACCACCGTCGATCTCGTCCTGCACCTGGGCATAGGTCAACTGGGCGCGCGACTTCACCAGGGCACGCTCCACCACCGCACGGGTGCCCTCACCCTCCCCGTCGAGGTCGATGGTCCACAGCAGTGCCGGGCGGACCTGGTCGGGCAGCAGCGACCCGGCGTCCTCGGAGATCACCTTCGGGTGGAGCGGGATCTTGGAGTCGGCGCCATAGAGCGTCTCCCCGCGCCGGTTGGCCTCGAGGTCGATCGGGTCGCCGGGCGTGATGAAGGCGGCCAGGTCCGCGATCGCGTAGAAGACCCGGTGCCCGTCGCCGTTCCGTTCGATGTGCAGCGCCTGGTCGAGGTCGCGCGCCCCGGGCGGGTCGATGGTCACCAGTGGCAGGTCGGTCCGGTCCAGGTCCGGCAGGCGCGGGTCTGCTGCGGCAGCAGCGGCGGCCGCCTCGACCTCGGCCGGGAACTCCTCGCTGAGCCCCATCTCGGAGCGGATCTTCTCGATGCCGGCACGCAGGTCCCGCGCAGCGACGCCCTCGACGTGGGCACGGACTCTCATCACACGGCTCGCCATGCCTCCCACCCTAACGATCGCCTAACCTGTGTCGCGTGCTGATCCTGCTGCCCCCCAGTGAAGGCAAGTCCTCCCCCACCCGGGGCAAGCCACTCGACCTGGCCACGCTCGGTTCGCCCTCCCTGGCCGAGGCCAGGGCCGAGGTGCTCGCCGCGCTGGTCGGCCTGTGCCGCACCGACGAGCCGGCGGCGGCCGCGGCGACCCTGGGCCTGGGCCCCAGCCAGGCCGACCTGGTCGCGCGCAACGCCGCCCTGGCCACGGCACCGACCGCCCGGGCCGACCGGGTCTACACCGGCGTCCTCTTCGACGCCCTCGACTTCGCCACCCTGGACAGTGCCGCCAAGCGTCGTGCCGGCAGCCGGGTCGCGATCACCTCCTCGCTCTTCGGCCTGGTCCGCCCCGGTGACCGGATCCCCGCCTACCGCCTCTCCGGCGACGTGGTGCTGCCCGGTCCCGGCCCGGTGGCGGCCTTCTGGCGCACCCACCTGGCCCCGGCCGCGCTGGAAGCCCTGGGCAGCGGGCTCCTGGTCGACCTGCGCTCCACGATGTACGCCGCCTTCTGGCGCCCGGAGCCGGAACTGGCTTCCCGCGTGGCGACGGTCCGGGTGCTCCACGAGCACAACGGCACCCGCAAGGTGGTCAGTCACTTCAACAAGGCGACCAAGGGGCGGATCGTGCGGGCCGTGCTCACTGACGGTGGCGCGCCACGCACACCCGCCGGCTTCGCGGACCAGTTGCGCGACCTCGGCTGGAAGGTCGAGGAGGGGCCCTCGACCCGGAAGGGCACCCAGCTCGACGTCATCGTCGACGAAGTGTGAGCGGAGGCCCTTCCGGGGTGGCGTTGAACAGGCGCATCGAGCCGACCCGCTCGGTGCCGCTGGCTCCGCCGCCCTCGTAGAACGAGACCACGCTGACCGACGCCGGGGTGAGTTCCATCCGGAAGAGTGCCTCCAGCGGCGCACCGAGGGCATCGGCGATCAGGTTCTTGATCGGGGTGACATGGCTGACCACCACGACGGTCTGCCCCGCGTACGTCGCGAGGGTGCGCTCGAGCCCGGCCAGCACCCGCTCGGAGACCTGGCGCATCGACTCACCACCGGGCGGCGCCACCTCGGTCGAGCCCAGCCAGGCGGTCAACTCGTCCTGGTGCCGCTCGGCGACCTCGCTGAAGGTCAGCCCGTCCCAGGCGCCGAACTCCATCTCGGCAAAGCCCGGCTCGACGACCACCTCGTGGCCGAGCTCCTCGGCGACGATCCCGGCCGACTCGATGGTGCGGCGTACCGGCGAGGCGAGGAGTGCGTCCACCTCCACCTCGCGCAGCCACCGCGCGGTGGCTGCCACCTGTTCCCTGCCCTCGTCGCTCAGCGGCGGGTTGGCGCTGGCCAGGCCACCGGAGAAGCGCTTCTCGACGGTGTGCCCGGTGACGCCGTGGCGGACCAGCACCAGGGTGGTGGGTGGCGGGCCTGGCGGCGACCAGCCGCGGCTCACAGCCCGGATTCCGGGGTGCGGACCAGGATCCGGCCGCATTCCTCGCAGCGGACCACCTCGTCGACGGGTGCCTTGGCGATCACCGCCAGGTCGGAGGGGTTGAGCCGCAACTGGCATCCGCCGCACTGGCGTGCCCGCAGTGCTGCTGCGCCGACGCCCTGCTTCTCCCGGATCCGCTCATAGAGGGCGAGCAGGGGCTCGGGGATGCCGTCCAGGGCGGGGGCACGCTCGGACTCGGCAGTCGCCAGGGCGGCCTGGATCTCTGCGCTGGTGGTGTCGCGGGAGGTGGCCAGCTCGGCCAGCTTCGTCTCCAGGTGGCCCTGCTCGTCGAGCGCGCGGTCCAGTTCTGCCTGGGCCTGCTCGAGCTGCTCCATCACCTCCAGCTCGGCGTCCTCCAGGTCGGAGATGCGCCGCTCGAGCGATTCCAGCTCGTGGGTCATCCGCTGCAGGTCCTTGGGGTTGGTGATCAGCCCCTGGTCCATCCGGGTGCGGTCGCGCTCACGGCGGGCCCGGACCTGCTCGACGTCGGTCTCGGCCTTCTTCTGTTCCTTGGCCAGGTCGGTGACCCGGATCCGGGCGTCACGGACCCGGTCGTCCAGGGTGCGCCGGTTGGAATCGAGTGCCGCGATCTCCTGGACCTGGGGCAGGGTGCGCAGCTGGTGGCGCGCCTGGCCGATCCGGGAGTCGACCTCGGCCAGGTCGAGCAACTTCAGTTGGGCGGAAGGGTCGGCTTTCAGCGTCGGCTCCTCAGATCCGGAATGTCCATGGGTCCGTGCGCACCTCGCTGACACGGGGCTCCACCGTATCCCCCAGCTCTTCGGCCAGACGCGCCGCCACCACGGGGAGCCAGGTCGACTCCGCGGCCCAGTGCGCCACGTCGATCAGCGCCGGGCCGCCCGACTCCACGAACTCTGCCGCGCGGTGGTGGCGCAGGTCGCTGGTCAGGTAGACGTCCACGTCGCTGCGGGCCATCTCGTCGAGCAGGAAGTCGCCGGCTCCCCCACAGACCGCGACGCGGGTCACCGGGCGCTCCGGATCGCCAGCCACCCGGACCCCGTGGGCAGTCTCGGGCAGCGTCTCGGCGACCAGTTGGGCGAAGTCCGCGAGCGTGGTGGGCTCGATGGTGCCGATCCGGCCGGTGCCCACCGACGAGGTGCCGGGGTCGGCGAGCTCGATCACGTCGTACGCCGGCTCCTCGTAGGGGTGGTTGGCCAGCATCGCCCGGACCACCTTGGTCCGCAGCCGCCGGGGCAGCACGGCCTCGATCCGGTGTTCGTCGACGACCGCGATCTCCCCGACCTCGCCGATCGTCGGGTCGGCACCGTCGAGGGGGCGGAACCGGCCCTGTCCCTCCGAGGAGAAGGTGCAGTGGTCGTAGTCCCCCATCGCCCCGGCGCCCGCATCGGCGATCGCGGCGCGCACGGGTGCGGCAGCATCGGCGGGGGCGAAGACGACGATCTTGTCGAGGGGTTCGCCGGGCAGGCCGATAATCGGGGTGAGGTCGCCCAGCCCCAGCGCCAGGGCCAGCGACTCGGAGACGCCGGTGGCCGCCTGGTCGGCGTTCGTGTGGGCGGTGAGCAGCGCACACCCGGTCTTGACCAGCGTGGCCAGGGTCCGCCCCTTGGGGGTGGTGGCAGCGAAGCCGTGCACCGGCTTGAGGAAGAGCGGGTGATGGGTGAGGAGCAGGTCGGCGCCCCACTCCGCCGCCTCACGGGCGACCTCCTCGGTCGGATCGACGGCGAGGAGGACCTTCCTGACCTTCACGTCGGGGTCGCCGTGGACCAGGCCGACCGCGTCCCAGGACTCCGCCGTGGCGGGTGGATACCAACCGTGGATCGTTTCGACGAGTTCAGCCAGTGTGGTCATGGGGCACAGGCTAGCCGCCCCCTCCGACGCCGGGGTTGATGAGGAACCTCTCATCTTCGTCTCATCGCCGTCCCACCACGGTGGTCGATGCTCGGCGCATGGGCAACTCCTACAAGGCCATCCTCGGCATCGCACTCGCCATGCCGATGCTCGCCTACATCGCCGGCGCCCTGGTCGCGGCGAATGCCCCGGCGCCCGAGCGGACACCGATCGTCCTGGTCCAGCCGGGCAGCGCCGCTGCCGGTGGTCCCTCCAGCAGCCCCGCGAGCAACCCCTCCAGTGACACCCCGCAAACCAGCCCGAAGACCAAGGCACCGCAAGAGCCGGCACCCGCACCGAAACGGAACGAACCCCAGGTGGTCAAGCCGCGTCCCTCAGACCTCGATGACGATGGCGACGACCCGGATGACGACGACTTCGACGACGATTCCGACGACGTCTCCGCCGTCTCGCGTGACAGTGACGACTGACCCGGCGGCTGCACCGGCCCGGCCGGCTCGGCCATGATGTGCCCATGACCGCATCGCCACGGACGTCGCGCTCCGGGCTCTCGGTGCGCACCCGGATCACTGCCGCGGTTGCCCTGTTGGTCACCCTCGCCCTGACCAGTGCCGGCCTGATCATCTATGCCCTGGAGTCAGCACGCCTGGAGCGGGCCGCGATGGCCCAGGTCGACCAGGAGATCGCCGAGTTCCGCACGCTCCAGGAGGACGGGCTCGACCCGCGGACCGCGGAGCCCTTCTCCAGCGTCCGGGAGCTGATGCAGGTCTACCTGGAGCGGAACGTGCCCAGCGAGAACGAACTCTTCGTGGCCTGGCTCGACGGGCACGCCGCGATCGTCTCCGCCTCGGATCGCCAGGACCTGGCCACCAGCCCCGAGTTCACCGACCTGGTCCGCGACCGGACCACCTCCGGGGGCGACTTCGAGCACCATACGGCGTACGGCGATGCGCTGATCACCATCCAGCCGGTCCAGGACGACCAGGGCAACGGCGCCCTGATCGTGGTCACCTTCCTCGACGACGGCCAGGCGGAGCTGAGGAGCCTGATCGGCACCTATGCGATCGTCGCCCTGCTCTCCCTCGGGGTGATCACGGCACTGGCCGCCTGGCAGGCCGGTCGACTGCTCGCCCCGTTGCGGGTGATGAACCAGACCGCCCGCGAGATCAGCTCCACGGACCTCTCCCTGCGATTGCAGGAGAGCGGCAACGACGACATCACCGACCTGTCCCGCACCTTCAACGACATGCTCGCCCGCCTGGAGGAATCCTTCACCACCCAGCGCCAGTTCCTCGACGCCGCAGGGCACGAACTGCGCACCCCGCTGACCATCCTGCGCGGCCACCTCGAGGTGCTGGAGACCGGCAACCCGCACGACGTCGCCCAGACCCGGGACCTGCTGCTCGACGAGGTGGACCGGATGTCGCGCCTGGTCAACGACCTGATCCTGCTCACCAAGAGCGGGCGCCCCGACTTCACCCATCCCGAGCCGATCGAGGTCGCTCCCCTGCTGGAGGCCGTGCTGGCCAAGGCGCGTGGGCTCGGCGTACGGGAATGGTCGGTGGAGGCCGGAGCCACCGATGCCGTGGTGGTCATCGACCAGCAGCGGATCACCCAGGCGCTGCTCCAGTTGGCCGACAACGCGGTCAAACACACCACCCCCGGAGACGCGATCAGCTTCGGTGCCCGGGTCACCGGCTCCGAGGCACTGTTCTGGGTCCGCGACACCGGCCACGGCGTCGCCGCCACCGACCGGGAGCGGATCTTCGAGCGCTTCAGCCGGAGCACCGTCCTGCCCGGCGACGAGGGATTCGGCCTGGGCCTCTCCATCGTCCGTGCCATCGCGCAGGCCCACCACGGTTCGGTCCATGTGGAGGACACCGAGCCGCGCGGGGCAACGTTCGTGCTCACCCTTCCCGTCCTGACCCCCTTGCCCGACGAGGGCACGACCGCACCGGAGGACCCATGGCCCGCATCCTGATCGTCGAGGACGAGGCGCGGATCGCCTCGTTCGTGGCCAAGGGCCTGCGCGCCGAGGGCCACCAGACCACCGTCGCCGAGGACGGCCCCACCGGCCTCGACCTGATCCTGGCCGACGACCACGACCTCGTCGTGCTCGACATCGGCCTGCCCGGCATGGACGGGTTCGAGGTGCTGGACCAGATCCGCTCCCAGGGCTCCCGGGTGCCGGTGATCGTGCTGACCGCCCGGGACTCGGTGACCGACACCGTCTCCGCACTCGAGGGCGGGGCGGACGACTACATGGCCAAGCCGTTCCGCTTCGCCGAACTGCTGGCCCGGGTCCGGTTGCGGCTGCGCCAGGCCGGTGAGCAACCGGCCGTCGCGCGCGACGACGTGCTCGAGGCCGGGTCGGTCCGGCTCGACCTGCGCACCCGCAACGCACACGTGGACGGGCACGGCATCGAACTCTCCGCACGCGAGTTCACCCTGCTGGAGATCTTCATGCTCAACCCCGGGCAGGTGCTCTCCCGCGAGCAGTTGCTCGACCACGTGTGGGGCTATGACTTCGACCCTGCCTCGAATGTGGTCGACGTGTACGTCGGCTACCTGCGCAAGAAGGTCGGCGCGAGCGCCATCTCCACGGTGCGGGGCATGGGCTACCGGTTCAACGCCTGATCTTGAAGCCGCCCAGCCGGCCGCGGGGCATCCGCTCCAGCAGCGGCGCGAACGCATCGGCCACCTCGGCCGGTGCCGGACGGTCGCCCGGGAGGGTGGCCAGGCAGGCGTGGATGACGCTGGACACCTCGGCGGGGACCGATTCAGGCAGGTCATAGATCGTGGGCCCGAGTTGCGGCCACACCTTGACCGGGTCGGCAGCGTCCGGGTCCCCCTCGTCGAAGGGGAGGTAGCCGGCGACCGCACGGAACAGGGTGGCCCCGAGGCCCCACACGTCACTGGCCGGGCAGGGCACGGCGTACTCACCGGGCAGGCACTGCTCGGGCGCCATGTAGGCGTCGGTCCCGATCGGCTTGGCCAGGGCCGCGCTGACCTCGGTGGTGCGCATCAGGGAGAGGTCGATCAGCCGGGCCGGGGCGCCCATGATCACGTTGCTGGGCTTGATGTCCAGGTGGACCTGGCCGACCTGGCCCAGGTAGTGGACCGCGGAGGCCAGGTCGATGGCGAGCGGGAGGTACTGCGCCGCCTGCAGGGGGCCGTGGCGGCGCAGCAGGCTGGACAGGCGTGGGCCGTCGATATGCTCGAGGACGACGTGAGGCCGCGGGGACTCCGTGTCATGGCGGAGTCCCCGGACCACCACCGGGTGGTTGACGGCGGCCAGGGCGGCGATCTCGCGGCGCAGGCCACGCATCGACGCCTCGTCGTCGACCTGGTCCGGTCGCAGCACCTTCACCACGACCGGACCGTACGTCGTCTCGTCGAAGGCCAGGTAGGCCTCGTAGGCAGCCCCGCCACCGAGCAGCTTGAGCACGGTGAGCTGGTCGGTGAGCAGGTCACCCTCGGCCAGGCCCCAGCTGCTCTTGGACACGCGCTGCGTGGTCATCGTCAGTCGCGCGAGTCGACGGAGTCGACGCTGTCGCGGGAGTCCACCGAGTCACGCGAGTCCACGCTGTCGCGGGAGTCGACCGAGTCACGGCTGGTGTCCGGGGTGGCGGCCTTCTTCTTCGGTGCCGGCTTCTTCTTCACGACTTCCTTCTTCGCCGGCGCCGGGGCCTTCGTGGCGCCCTGGCGGCTGTCGTCACGCGAGACGTCGACCGAGGCCTGGCCGCGGCTGACGTCACGGCTGACGTCGTTGGTCACGGTGTTGTCGCGCGAGGCGCGGGAGTCACGGTCACGGCTGTCGTCGTCATCGAGGTCCTCCTCGGCCAAGACGAGCTCCTTGGCGTTCTCCTCGCGCTTGGCAGCGTCCTCGTCGGCACTGGCGGACATCGGGACCTGCATGGCGAACAGCCCGACCGACACCACACCGGCAACGGCCAGGGTGGCCACGGATGCGATCTTCTTCATGGTGATTCCTCTCGTCGCGTCCCCGAGGGGACTGTTCCTTGCTGACGAGTAGGACTCTGCCGATCGCGGGTGAGGTCGCGGTGAATCCCTGATGAGAGGGTTCTCATCGACTCTCACCCGGCCTCATCGGAGCGGATCAGTTGACCTGGCGCTCCTGCCCCTCCCAGTAGGGCTGGCGCAGCTTGAACTTCTGCAGCTTGCCGGTCGCGGTGCGGGCCAGCTCGTCGCGGAACTCCACCGACGTGGGTGCCTTGTAGCCGGCGGCACGCTCCTTGCACCAGGCGATCAGGTCGGCCTCGGTGGCCTGTTCGCCGCTGGCCAGCACCACCAGCGCCTTGATCGTCTCGCCCCACTTCTCGCTGGGCACTCCGATCACGGCGACCTCGGCCACGGCCGGGTGCGAGAAGAGCACGTCCTCCACCTCGATCGAGGAGACGTTCTCACCACCGGTGATGATCACGTCCTTCTTCCGGTCGGCGATGGTGAGGTAGCCGTCCTCGCCGATCGCACCGCCGTCACCGGTGTGGAACCAGCCACCGGCCAGGCAGCGCTCGGTCTCCTCCGGGTTCTGCCAATACCCCTCCAGGACCACGTTGGACCGGGCCAGCACCTCGCCCTCGGGGTCGGTGTCCAGCCGTACGCCGAGGGCCGGGGCGCCGGCGCGGACCAGCTTGCTGGCCCGCTCCTCCGGCGCCAGGTGGTCCCATTCGGCGCGGGTGCGGTTGATGGTGAGCAGCGGAGAGGTCTCGGTCAGGCCGTAGATCTGGATGAACTCCCAGCCCAGTTCGGACTCGACACGGGCCACGGTCTTCGTCGGCGGCGGCGCACCGGCCACGATGATCCGCACCTTGTCCCGGCCGGGGATCTCGCCCTCCCAGTCGGCGGCCGCCTCGAGGACCGCGGCCACCACGGCCGGGGCCGCGCACATCACCGTGACGCCGTGCTCGGCGACACGGCGCAGGATCTCGGCGCCGTCGATCTTGCGGATCACCACCTGGGGCACGCCCATGCCTGCCATGGTGAACGGCATCCCCCACCCGTTGGCGTGGAACATCGGCAGCGTGTGCAGGTAGACGTCGCGGTCGGTGACCCCGGCGTGGAGGCCGAAGGTGGCCGCGTTGACCCAGATGTTGCGGTGGGTGATCTGGACACCCTTAGGGCGTGCGGTGGTCCCGGAGGTGTAGTTGATGCAAGCGGTGGCGTTCTCGTCCGGCTCCCACGCCTTGGGCTCGACCCCCTCGGGGGCATAGATGTCGTCGTCGTTGCCGAGCACGTACGTGAACTCGGCCTCCACACCGGAGAGTTCGTCGGCGATCTCCGGATCCACCAGCAGCATCCGGGCGCCGGAGTGCTCGACGATGTAGGAGACCTCGTCGGGGCGGAGCCGGAAGTTCACCGGGACCAGCACCCGTCCGTGCCCGGCGACCCCGAAGAACGAGGTGAGCAGGCGCGCACTGTTGTGCGACACGATCGCGACCCGGTCGCCGAATCCGATCCCGAGTTCGTCCAACTTGGCCGCCTGGCGCCGTGCCCGCGACGCGATCTCGGCGTACGTCAGCGATCCCTGGGCCGGTGCCGGCTGGTCGGGTTCGTCGACGACGCCGATCCTCTCGCCATAGACGGTCTCGGCACGGTCGATGAAGTCAGCGATCTGGAACTGGACGAGCATGAAAGTGGCCTTCCTCATAGGGTTCGTGGCCACTGTAACCACCCCAGAAGGCTGCGTGCATGCCCTGACGGGGCACCTGTCGGTGGGCGGTGCCGCCGGCACGACGAACGGCGCGGGTGGTGCGTCAGGACGGGTTCGAACCGCCGACCGCTCGGGTGTAAACCGAGTGCTCTACCGCTGAGCTACTGACGCCCGGAGCGCGGCACAGACTACGCGATGGCCATCGCCCCGGGGAAACCCGCGTCCCGGGCGGGAAAAGAAGTACGGCCGCTGGCGTCTCGGGTCACCAGCGGCCGTACGTGTTACATCTTGCAAGCCCGTGGGGTGCCTTGTCAGGAGAATGGCGCAACTCTGCAACAACCTGCAGTTTCTGGCCCCAGTCGGGCCAGTCGCTACTCTGCAGCAGCCTGCAACTGGGCCAGGTGCAGGTCGAGGTCGCGCCCCTCGGCGATCGGGTTGTGCACCGCCCAGGCGATCCGCCCGTCACGGCCGACCACGAAGCTGGAGCGACGCGGGCACCCCTTCTTCTCGTCGAAGACGCCGAAGGCACGGGCCACCTCGCCGTGGGGCCAGAAGTCGGAGAGCAGGTGGAAGTTCAGGTCGTCGGCGTCGGCGAAGGCGCGCAGCGCGTAGACCGGGTCGCAGGAGACGCCCAGGATCTCGGTGTCGAAGGTGAGGAACTCGGCCAACCGGTCCCGGATCCCGGCCAGCTCCCCGGTGCACACACCGGAGAAGGCGAACGGATAGAAGAAGACCGCCACGGCCTTGGACCCGGCGTACGACGAGAGCGTGACGTCCTGCCCGAACTGGTCGCGGAGGGTGAAGTCCGGGGCGACGTCACCGATCTTGATCTCGCTCATCGAAGCTGTCCTAGGATTGCTGGCATGTGGGGGCCGAAGCCGCGAAGTCGTCATCTTCCCACCCGCGCCCGCCTGGCCGTCATCGGGATGGTCCTGCTGCTCCCCGCCGCCTGCTCCGGGGACGACCCTGGCCCGGGCCTGGATGCCCGGGTCGGCAAGCCGGCCAGTTCCGCGCCGCCGGACCCGCGCGCCGGGATCCCCGAGGTCGGCCAGTGCCACCTGCTCGACCCCAACGCCGTCAACGTCATCGTCGACACCACCGACCCGCTGCCCGATTGCACCGGCACGCACACCTCGCGCACCTTCCACGTCGACGTGGTCCCACCCGGCACCACCGTCCCGGTCGCCGAGATCGCCTTCGAGGCGTGCGCCGGCGCACTGGAGGCCGGCACCGGCCTCGACTCCGCGCAACTCCTCGGCTCGTTCATCACCTGGCTCTGGTTCGAGCCGACTCCCGAGCAGAAGGAGGCCGGTGCCGCCTGGTTCCGTTGCGACGTGGTCGCATCCGAGGGCGAGGGTGAGCTGATCCCGTTGCCGACCGGCACCGCGACCGGCGACGTCTTCGGCGGCACCGTGGGCCCGGCGTACAAGCGGTGCATCCGCAACGGCGGTGACACCGACGGCGACGGCCTGGACGAGGCGATCCACGTCGCCTGCTCGGGCGAGCACGACTACGAGTGGAGCGGCGCGTTCGATCCCGGGTTCGACACCTATCCGAGCGAGGACGAGTTCTTCGCCCGGGCCCAGGACGAGTGCGGCCGGATCGCTGGCACCGAGGACTGGTGGTCGACCTGGCCCTCACGCGACGCGTGGGAGGGCGGCGAGCACCGGATCTCCTGCTTCCGGGCCGTCTAGGTGCTCTAGGCCTGGCCGTCCCAGTCGACGAGCTCCCGCTTGAGGACCTTGCCGGTGGCGTTGCGGGGCAGTTCGTCGAGGAAGACGATCTCGCGGGGCACCTTGAACCGGGCCAGGTTCTGCTTGACCCACTCCTTGAGGTCGTCCTCGCTCGCCTCCCCACCGAGCACCACGAAGGCACGCAGGCGCTTGCCGAACGCGGGGTCGTCGATGCCGACGGCTGCCGCCTCGATGACGTGCTCGTGGCGGGCCAGGCAGTCCTCGACCTCCTTGGGGAAGACGTTCTCCCCGCCGGAGACGATCATCTCGTCGTCACGGCCCTCGACGTAGAGGCGCCCGTCAGGGCCGAAGCGACCGACGTCGCCCGAGGACATCAGGCCGTCGATGATCTCCTTGTGCCCACCGCCGGTGTAGCCCTCGAAGAGGAGTCCGTTGCCGACGAAGATCCTGCCCGGCTCGCCGTCGGGCACCGGCTTGCCGGCCTCGTCGAGGATCCGGACCACGGTGGCGTGCGGTGGCTTGCCGGCGCTGTCGGGCGCCTCGCGCAGGTCGGTCGGCGTGGCGATCGAGGCGTAGGCGACCTCGGTGGAGCCGTAGATGTTGTATAGGTTGTCGCCGAACTGGTCCATCCAGGCCACGGCCAGGTCGCCGGGCAGTGCGGAGCCGGAGGAGGCGACCACCTTGACCGCCGAGAGGCTGTACTTGTCGCGGGTCTCGGCCGGCAGGTTCAGGATCCGCTGCAGCATCACCGGGATCACCACCATCGACTGGCAGCCGGTGGCCTGGGTGACCCGGAGCGCGTCCTCGGGGTCGAAGCGGCGGGTCAGGACGGCGGTCGAGCCGAGCAGCATGCCCAGGGCCAGGTGGGCGAAGCCCCAGGTGTGGAAGAGCGGCGCGGCGATGTGCGTGCGCCAGCCGGCACGCAGCGGCATCCGCGACAGCAGGGAGACCGCGGCCGGGATCCCGGCCTCGCTGCGCGGCGCGCCCTTGGGCGTGCCGGTGGTGCCCGAGGTGAGGATCACCGTGCGCGAGTGGCGCCGCGGCGGCTCCAGATCAGCAGTGCTGCCGCGGGTGATCAACTGCTCGAGGGTCTCGGTGTCGGGGTCGTCGGAGTCGACCCAGGCCAGGATCCGCTTGGCGTCCCCTGCCCCGGACAGGAGGCCGGTGAACTCCTCGTCGTGGATGACCAGCTTGGGCTGCTCCCGCTCGAGTACGTCGACCAGTTGCGGGCCGGCGAAGGCGGTGTTGAGGTAGAGCACGTCGGCACCGAGCTTGCCGATGGCGAGGCTGGCGTCGACGAAGCCGCGGTGGTTGCGCGCCATCACCCCCACGCTGTCGCCCTCCTTCACGCCACGGACGGCCAGCTGGCGGGCGAGTGCGTTGCTGCGCTCGTGGATCTCGCCGAAGGTCAGGGTGCCCAGTTCGTCGATCAGCCCGGGCCGGGTGGGCCAGCGGACGGCCAGCGAGTGGAAGCCCCCGGCGGGACCGGTGCCCCAAGTGAGGACGGTCCGCGCCAGCCGGACGAGCTTCCGTGGCCCGAAGGGCTGGATCACCCCGGACCCCGCGAGCACCCGTGCCGAGGTCGCCCCCGAGGCGACCCGCTGCGCGACCTTGTTCTGACCGATCCTGCCCATGGTTCCCCGTTCGTACGTCGTTGGTCGTTGCGTCAGTGAGCGGTCTTGGGCGCCACCAGGCGCGTTGCTGCCCAGTCCTGGCTCACCGCCGCGGTGGTGGTCTGGTTGAGCCCGGCGATCGGTGCCGCCTCGGCGATGTCGGCCGCATCGACCGTGCCCGGCCGGCCCACCTTGGGGGTCAGCAGCCAGATCACGCCGCCACCGGTGAGGTCGGTGAGCGCGTCGACGAGGGCATCGACCAGGTCGCCGTCCTCGTCGCGCCACCACAGCAGGACCGCGTCGACCACGTTGCCGTGGTCGCCGTCGACCATGTCGGCGTCGATGCCGTCCTCGATCGCGACCCGGAGTTCGTCATCGGTGTCGTGGTCCCAGCCGAGTTCCTGGATCACCATCCCCGGTGTCAGGCCAAGGCGCTCGGCGGCTCCGGCGGTGGGGGCTCGGTCGCCGCCCGTGGTCGAACTCAACTGCATCCTCCAGTCAGATCTGATGAAAATCGGTGCCCGTAGTCCACCGGACATCACGCGGGCGCGCAACCCTGCGTCCGCCGAGGGCCGCGATGTGGACCGCTCCGGGGCGCTCTGCACCGGGGCGTGGACGTACTCATCGGTAGATTTCTTCCCCTCCTCCAGCGTGCCAAGATGGCAAGCGTGAGCGACACCACCCCGTCAACGACACCGCCAGTGATCCACGAAGGGCTGCCCACCCAGCTGCCCGACATCGACCCGGACGAAACCCGGGAATGGATCGATTCCTTCGACGCCATGATCGCCGACCGCGGTCGCGATCGAGCCCGCTACATGATGCTGCGCCTGCTGGAGCGGGCCCGCGAGAAGCAGGTCGGCGTACCGGCCCTGCGCAGCACCGACTACATCAACACGATCCCGCCCGAGCGCGAGCCGTGGTTCCCCGGCGACGAGGAGACCGAGCGGCGGATCCGCGCCTTCATCCGGTGGAACGCGGCCGTGATGGTCTCCGCGGCCAACCGCAAGGGCCTCGAGGTCGGCGGCCACATCGCCACCTACCAGTCCGCGGCCAGCCTCTACGAGGTCGGCTTCAACCACTTCTTCCGCGGCAAGGACCACCCGGGCGGCGGCGACCAGGTCTTCATCCAGGGCCACGCCTCCCCCGGCATCTATGCCCGCGCCTACCTCGAGGGCCGGTTGCCCGAGGAGAAGCTCTACCGCTTCCGCCAGGAGGTGCAGCACGGCACCGGCGCCGGGCTGCCGTCGTACCCGCACCCGCGGTTGATGCCGGACTTCTGGGAGTTCCCCACCGTCTCGATGGGCCTGACCGGGATCAACTCGATCTACCAGGCCAGGTTCAACCGCTACCTGCACAACCGCGGCATCAAGGACACCTCCGGCCAGCACGTGTGGGCCTTCCTCGGCGACGGCGAGATGGCCGAGCCGGAGTCGCTCGGCGCGATCCGGGTCGCGGCCCGCGAGGAGCTGGACAACCTCACCTGGGTGATCAACTGCAACCTGCAGCAACTCGACGGCCCGGTGACCGGCAACGGCAAGATCATCCAGGAGCTGGAGTCCAACTTCCGCGGCGCCGGCTGGAACGTGATCAAGGTGATCTGGGGCCGCGAGTGGGATGCCCTGCTGGCCCGCGACGTCGACGGCGTCCTGGTCAACCGGATGAACACCACCCCGGACGGGCAGTTCCAGACCTATGCCCGCGAGGACGGCGGCTATGTCCGCGACCACTTCTTCGGCACCGACCAGCGACTGCGCAAGATGGTCGAGCACATGAGCGACCTGCAGATCCAGAAGCTGCCCCGCGGCGGCCACGACTACCGCAAGGTCTTCGCTGCCTTCGACGCCGCCGACAAGCACGTCGGCCAGCCGACGGTGATCCTGGCCCACACCATCAAGGGGTGGACCATCGATGCCCTGGAGGCGAAGAACGCCACCCACCAGATGAAGAAACTCACCCCCGACGACCTGCGCAAGTTCCGCGACCGGCTGATGCTGCCGATCTCGGACCGCGACCTGGAGATCTCCTATGAGAAGACCGGCACCGCGCCGTTCTTCCACCCGGGTGCGGACTCCCCGGAGATCCAGTACATGCTCGAGCGCCGCGCCGCCCTCGGCGGCTCGGTGCCGGAGCGGGTCAACCGCGCGAAGATGCTGAAGCTGCCCGGGGACGCGGTGTACGCCGAGTTGAAGCAGGGCTCGGGCAAGAACAAGGTGGCCACGACCATGGCCGCGGTCCGCCTGCTCAAGGACTGGATGAAGGACGACGGCATCGGGGCGCGGCTGGTGCCGATCGCACCCGACGAATACCGCACCTTCGGCATGGACGCGATGTTCCCGACCGCGAAGGTCTACAACCCCGGCGGGATGCAGTACGAGTCGGTGGACCGCAAGTTGCTGCTCGCCTACAAGGAGTCCGAGCAGGGCCAGATGCTCCACGAGGGCATCTCCGAGGCGGGTGCGGTGGCCTCCGCGACGGCTGCCGGGTCGGCGTACACCACGCACGGCGAGCACATGATCCCGTTCTACATCTTCTATTCGATGTTCGGCTTCCAGCGCACCGGCGACTCGATCTGGGCGATGGCCGACCAGATGGCCCGCGGGTTCCTGATCGGCGCCACCGCCGGTCGCACCACGCTGACCGGCGAGGGCCTGCAGCACGCGGACGGCCACTCGCCGCTGCTGGCCGCGACCAACCCGGCAGTGGTCCACTACGACCCGGCGTTCGCCTACGAGGTCGGCCACATCATGCGTTCGGGCCTGGAGCGGATGTACGGCGGCTCCGAGGCGCACCCGGCCGGCGAGGACGTGATCTTCTACCTGACCGTCTACAACGAGCCGGTCCCCCAGCCCGCCGAGCCGGCCGACGTCGACGTGGAGGGCCTGCTCAAGGGCCTGCACAAGACGTCGTCCTCGTCGGCATCGGGTCCGCGGGTGCAACTGCTCGCCTCCGGTGTCGCCTATCCGTGGATCGACGAGGCGGCCCGGATCCTGGCCGAGGAGTGGGGCGTGGCCGCCGACACCTGGTCGGTCACCTCGTGGAACGAACTGGCCCGCGACGCGGTGGCCTCCGAGGAGTGGAACCTGCTCCACCCCGACCAGGAGGGGCGCACCGCGTGGGTCTCGGAGAAGCTCACCGGCCATGACGGCCCGGTGGTCGCGGTCAGCGACTACATGTGTGCGGTGCCGCTGCAGATCGCCCGCTGGGTGCCGGCCGATTACCGGGTGCTCGGCACCGACGGGTTCGGCTTCGCCGACACCCGCCCGGCAGCGCGGCGCTTCTTCCATGTCGACGCGGAGTCGGTCGTGGTCCAGGCGCTGCAGGCGCTGGCCGACGACGGCCAGGTCGAGCGGTCGGTGGTGGTCAAGGCGTTCGAGAAGTACCGCATCGACGACCCGACCGCGGTCTCCGGACGCGCACAGGAGGGCGGGGACGCCTGACCAGGTCCGATCCCGTGCCCACCTCCGGTCCCGATCCCGCCCGCCAGGCACGTGCCCTCGAAGCGCTGCGGCGCTGCGAGGGCCAACTCGGCACGGCGGCGATGGCCGGCATGGAGGCGAGCAAGGAGTGGTTCAGCGACCTCACTGCGGAGGATCGTGCCTGGGTGGGCACGATCCTGCAGGCGGGGGTGAAGGAGTTCATCCGCTGGTTCGGCGGCGAGTCCGCGTCGGCCGGGGCGGCCTCGCGTGACTCGGCGATCGCGGCGCAGGTCTTCGGCGCCGCGCCGCGGGCGCTGACCGGGGTGATCACGCTGGCCCAGACCGTGGAACTGGTCCGGCTCAGCATCGAGGTGGTCGAGCAGAACCTGGACGGCCTGCTCGAGGCCGACCTGGCGCCACTGGTCCACGACGCGCTGTTGCGCTATGGCCGGGAGATGGCGTTCGCCACGGCCGAGGTCTATGCCCGCGCCGCCGAGACCCGGGGCGCCTGGGATGCCCGACTGGAGGCGCTCGTGGTCGACTCGGTGCTGCGCGCCGAGGGCGACGCGGGTGTGCTCTCCCGGGCCAGCGCGCTGGGTTGGGGAGAGCGCGGCAGCGTGGTGGTGGTGCTCGGGTCGATGGCCCAGGGCGAGGCGATCACCGTCTTCGACGACGTACGGCGGACCGCGCGCACGGCCGGGATGGACGCGCTCTGCGCGGTGCAGGGCGACCGGATGGTCGTCGTGCTGGGCGGGGCCACCGACCCGGGGGGCGCAGCAGCATCCCTGGTCGACCACTTCGGGAGCGGGCCGGTGGTGCACGGCCCGCCGGCCGACGACCTCGCCCAGGCCTGGACCTCGGCCGCGGCAGCGCTCTCGGCACACCGGGTGGCCGGCGCCTGGCCGGCAGCACCGGTCCCGGTCGCCGCCGACGACCTGCTCCCCGAGCGGATCCTGGCCGGTGACGCGGCGGCCCGCAGCCAGTTGGTCGCGCAGGTCTATGGCCCGTTGGCCCACGGGCGCGGTGTGCTGCTGGAGACCCTGGAGGCGTGGTTCGACCATGGCCGCTCGGTCGAGGCGACGGCCCGGGCGCTCTTCCTGCACCCGAACACGATCCGCTATCGGCTCCGCCAGGTGGGTGAGACGACAGGCCTGGCACCGAGCGAGCCACGGCAGGCGCACACGCTGGCCATCGCCCTGACATGTGGGCGTCTGGAAGAACTCACCAGTCAGTAACCTGAAATTGTCAGAACCCAACAAGGAATCGCCCGGAAACTTCGTCCGTGGCGTCAACACGTAGGCTACCTCTGACAAGGCAGAGTGGATGCCGTGCTCGTACTCGTCGCCCCAGGCCAAGGTGCCCAGTCCCCCGGTTTCCTCACCCCCTGGCTCGAGGACCCGGTCTTCCGGTCCCGCTTCGAATGGCTCTCTGCCGTGGCCGGGCTGGATCTGGTCCACTACGGCACCGAGGCGGACGCGGAGACGATCCGCGACACCCGGATCGCCCAGCCACTGCTGGTGGCTTCGGGCCTGGTCGCGGCCCTGGAACTCTTCCCCCACCCTGCCGACGCCTTCGGCATGATCGGCGCAGTCGCCGGCCACAGCGTCGGCGAACTGACCGCCGCCGCAGGTGCCCGCGCGATCACCGCCGAGCAGGCGATGGTCCTGGTCCGCGAGCGCGGCAACGCGATGGCCGAGGCTGCTGCGGTGACGCCGACCTCGATGACCGCCGTCCTCGGTGGTGACCGTGACGAGGTGCTCGCCGCGCTGGCCAGGCACGGCCTGACCCCGGCCAACGACAACGGCCCCGGCCAGATCGTCGCCGCCGGCACCGTGGAGCAGCTGGCCGCGCTGGCTGCCGACCCGCCGGCGAAGGCGCGGCTGATGCCGCTCTCGGTGGCCGGCGCCTTCCACACCGACCACATGACCCCGGCCGTGGACCGGATGGCCTCACTGGCCCGCGCGGTCTCCACCCACGACCCGCGCACCGTGGTGATCTCCAACGCCGACGGCAACGTGGTCCACGACGGGCGCGACGTACTCACCCGCATCGTCGGCCAGATCGCCCGCCCGGTCCGCTGGGACCTGTGCCTGGAGACGATGCGCGACCTGGGTGTCACCGGCATCCTGGAGATGCCCCCGGCCGGCACCCTGACCGGGATCGCCAAGCGCCAGTTGAAGGGCGTGGAGACGTTCGCCCTGAAGACCCCCGACCAGCTCGACGACGCCCGCGCCTTCTGCCAGCGCCACGGCGAGAGCTCCCAGATCAACACCACCCCCACCTGGCGGATGATCGTCTCGCCGGCCAAGGGCACCTTCCACCTCGACGACGCGGCCAGCGCCGCCGCCGAACTCGCTGCCCGCGCCACCATCGGCACGGTCTCCAGCCTGCGTGACCACACCGCCGTCACCGCCCCGCACGGCGGCACCGTGGTGGAGTGGCTGGTCGAGGACGGCGACCTGGTCTCCCCCGGCCAGCCCCTGCTGCGGTTGCACCCCATGGGCGCCGCCTGATGGGTACGCCGATCAACACGGCGGCCGGCGCGGCCCACGCGGCCATCCTCGGGGTCGGTGCCTACCGCCCCCGCACCGTGGTGCCCAATGCTGACGTCATCGAGGCGATCGACTCCAGTGACGAGTGGATCCAGCAGCGCTCCGGCATCAAGACCCGCGGCTTCGCCCAGGACGACGAGACCGTGGTGATGATGTCGGTCAACGCCTCCCGGCAGGCCCTGGACCGCGCCGGCATCGGCCCGGAGCAGGTCGGCACCGTCATCGTCGCCACCGTCAGCCACCTGCTCCAGACACCCTCGGCGGCCACGATGATCGCCCACGAACTGGGCACCAACAAGGCCGCGGCGTTCGACATCTCCGCGGCCTGCGCCGGCTTCTGCCACGGGGTGGCCCTGGCCGCGGACATGGTCCGTTCCGGCTCCTCGGGCCATGTGCTGGTGATCGGGGTCGAGCGCCTCTCCGACATCACCAGCCCGAGCGACCGGGGCACCGCCTTCATCTTCGCCGACGGCGCCGGCGCCGTCGTGGTGGGTCCCTCCGAGGTGCCCGGCATCGGCCCGGTGGTGTGGGGCTCCGATGGCGAGCACTATGACCACATCCGCCAGGACGTGCCCTGGGACGACGCGCTGGAGCAGGCGACCAGCGGTGAACTCGCCGAGGCGCCGCACCTGGTGATGCAGGGCAGTGCCGTCTTCCGCTGGGCCGCCTTCGAGATGGCCAAGGTCGCCCAGGAGGCACTCGACCGGGCCGGGATCACCCCCGAGCAACTCGACGTCTTCGTGCCGCACCAGGCCAACAACCGGATCACCGACGCGATGGCCCGTGCGATGAAGCTGCCCGAGACCGTGCAGATCGCCCGCGACATCATCGACCAGGGCAACACCTCGGCGGCCTCGGTCCCGATGGCGCTGGAGCGGATGATCTCCGACGGGCAGGCCCGCAGCGGCGACACCGCACTGCTGATCGCCTTCGGTGCCGGCCTGGCGTACGCCGCCCAGGTCGTCACCGTTCCCTGATTTTCACGCAGCACCCATCACACAACAAGGAGAACCACTGAGCATGGCCACCACCGAAGAGATCCGCACCGACCTCGCCGAGATCGTCAACGAGGTCGCGGGCATCCCCGCCGACGACGTCCAGCTCGACAAGTCGTTCGTCGACGACCTCGACGTCGACTCGCTCTCCATGGTCGAGGTCGTCGTGGCCGCCGAGGAGAAGTTCGGCGTCTCGATCCCCGACGACGAGGTGAAGAACCTCAAGACCGTCGGCGACGCCGTCTCCTTCATCGAGAAGGCCCAGGCCTGAGGCCCCAGCCAGCTTGATCCGCCTCTCCCCGAGGCACCGCACCCCCTAACCGACGAAGGCGAAGGAACTCATGTCACTCAAGCGCGTGGTCGTGACCGGCCTGGGCACCACCAATCCGCTCGGCGGAGACGTCGCGAGCACCTGGACGGCGCTGCTGGAAGGCACCTCCGGGATCCGCAGGCTCGATGACGAGTGGACGGCCGACCTGCCGGTGAAGATCGCCGGTCGGGTGGCCGTCGAGCCCTCCGAGGTGCTGGAGCGGGTGAAGGCTCGCCGGTGGGACCGCTCGACCCAGTTCGCCATGGTCGCGACCATGCAGGCGTGGACCGACGCCGGCCTGGACGGCGTCGAACTGGACGGGACCCGACTCGGTGTCGCGGTGGCCTCGGGGATCGGCGGCGTCACCACGCTGCTGGACAACTACGACGCGCTCAAGGAGAAGGGGCCCCGCCGGGTCTCCCCCTTGGCCGTCCCGATGCTGATGCCGAACGGGCCTGCCGCCAACGTCGGGCTGTACGTCGGCGCCCGCGGCGCGGTCAACGCCCCCACCTCGGCCTGCGCATCGGGCAACGAGGCGATCTCGATGGGCCTGGACCAGATCCGGCTCGGCCGCGCCGACGTGGTCGTGGTCGGCGGCACCGAGGCCGCGATCCACCCGCTGCCGATGGCCGCCTTCGCCAACATGATGGCGCTCTCCAAGACGGCCAGCGGCGACGACGGCCGCGACCCGGCCTCGGTCTCGCGACCGTGGGACACCGGCCGCGACGGGTTCGTCCTCGGCGAGGGCGCCGGCATCCTGGTGCTGGAGTCCGAGGAGCACGCCCGTGCCCGCGGCGCGAAGATCTATGCCGAACTGCTCGGCTCGGGGATCAGCAACGACGCCCACGACATCGCCCAGCCGGACCCGGAGGGCCGCGGCGGCACCCGCGCCATCCAGTTGGCGCTCGCCTCCGGCGAGATCGACCCTGCCGACGTGCACCACGTCAACGCCCACGCCACTTCCACGCCGCAGGGCGACATCGCCGAGGGCCTGATGCTCCACGCCGTGCTCGGCAAGCGCGCCAGCGAGGTAGCGGTGACCTCCACCAAGTCGATGACGGGCCACCTGCTCGGCGGCGCCGGGGCCCTGGAGGCCGTGGCCACCGTGCTGGCGGTCCGTGACCGGGTCAGCCCGCCGACGATCAACCTGGACGACCAGGACTCGGCCGTCGAGCTCGACATCCCGACCAAGGCGCGTGACCTGCCCGCCGGTGACATCGTGGCGCTGAACAACTCCTTCGGCTTCGGCGGCGCCAACGTGGCCGTCGCGTTCGGGAGCATCTGATGTCGACCACCCAGGCCCGCACCGTCGCCAAGCTCCCCTGCGAGGAGGACCCGCGCCACCCGTTGCACCGGATGGGCGCCCTCTTCGACGAGGGCAGCCTGGAGCTGCTCACCGAGAACGACGACTCCGGCATGCTGGCCGCCCGAGGGCTGGTCGACGGCTCCCCGGTGGTCGCGTTCTGCTCCGACCCCACCGTGATGGGTGGCGCCATGGGTGATCAGGGCTGCAAGGCGGTCCTGGTCGCCTATCGGCGCGCACTGCTCGACGAGGTCCCGGTCATCGGCCTGTGGCACTCCGGCGGCGCCCGGCTGGCCGAGGGCGTGCTCTCCCTGCACGCGGTCGGCGAGATCTTCCACATCATGACCCAGGCCTCGGGCCGGATCCCGCAGATCTCGGTGGTGCTCGGCCCGGCCGCCGGGGGTGCGGCGTACGGCCCGGCGCTGACCGACGTGGTGATCCTGGGCCCGGAGGGCCGGATCTTCGTGACCGGGCCCGACGTGGTCCGCTCGGTCACCGGCGAGGACGTGGACATGCTGCGCCTGGGCGGCCCCGAGCCGCACGGGCGCCGCTCCGGTGTGGTGCACATCCTCACCGAGACCGAGGCCGAGGCCCTGGAGCGGGCCCGCGCGGTGGCCACGTTGCTCGGCGCCCAGGGCGAGATGGACCCGGGTCTGGTCGAGGACCGCGACCTGGCCGGCGCCTTGCCGGAGTCGAAGAAGCGCGCGTACGACGTACACCCACTGGTCGCCGAACTCCTCGACCGCAACGCCGACGGCTCCAGCACCGGCGTGGAGTTGCACGCCAAGTGGGCGCCGAACATCGTCACCACGCTGGGCCGGATGGGTGGACGCACCGTCGGTGTGATCGCGAACAACCCGCTGCGCCTGGGCGGCTGCCTGGACTCCTCCTCGGCGGAGAAGTCGGCCCGGTTCGTGCGGATGTGCGACGCCTTCGGCGTACCGCTGGTGGTCGTGGTGGACGTGCCGGGCTACCTGCCCGGAGTCGGCCAGGAGTGGGACGGCGTGGTGCGCCGCGGCGCGAAGTTGTTGCACGCATTCGGCGAGGCGACGGTCCCCCGGGTCACCCTGGTCACCCGCAAGACGTACGGCGGCGCCTACATCGCGATGAACTCCCGCTCCCTGGGCGCGACCCGGGTCTTCGCCTGGCCCGGGGCCGAGGTCGCCGTGATGGGCGCGGTCGCCGCGATCCGGATCCTGCACCGCCGCAAGCTGGTCGACCTGGCCCCCGACGTCCGGGCCGAGGTGGAGGCCGAACTGGCCGCCGAGCACGAGCGGATCGCCGGTGGCGTGGAGAAGGCCGTCGAGATCGGCGTGGTCGACGAGATCGTCGAGCCCGGCCTCACCCGCTCCGCGCTGGCGCGGGCGATTGCCGGTGCCGCGCAGGTGCGTGGGGAGCACGGGAAC
The DNA here is from genome assembly GCF_031844485.1 of Nocardioides sp. AE5. Taxonomy (NCBI): domain Bacteria; kingdom Bacillati; phylum Actinomycetota; class Actinomycetes; order Propionibacteriales; family Nocardioidaceae; genus Nocardioides; species Nocardioides sp. AE5. Next base: position 57,470 of record NZ_JAUZVI010000011.1, on the reverse strand, counting down.
ATCCCGCTCTGACCTGGGCGCTCGCCCTCCTGCTCCGCGATAGCCTGCGGCCATGACTGACGACTTCGAGACCCTTGCCTGGAACGTGGACGCCGACGGCATTCTGACCCTGCGCCTCAACCGCCCCGAGCAGCTGAACTCGTTCACCGTGACCATGGCCGACGAACTGGAGGCCGCGTTCAACCGGGCCAGTGAGGACGACGCCGTGCGCGCGGTCGTGGTCACCGGTGAAGGGAAGGCGTTCTGTGCCGGGATGGACCTGACCCGCGAGGGCAACGTCTTCGGTCTCGACGAGTCCCAGTCCCCCACCCTGGGCGATCTGACCGAGCGGCTCGACGACCCCGCGATCCATGCCGGGGTCCGCGACACCGGGGGCCGGGTCACCCTGGCCATCTTCAACTGCAAGAAGCCGGTGATCGGCGCGGTGAACGGCGCCGCGGTCGGCATCGGCGCCACCATGCTCTGCGCGATGGACATCCGGCTGGCCTCGGAGAAGGCCAGGATCGGGTTCGTCTTCGGCAGGCTCGGGATCACTCCCGAGGCGGCCTCGACCTGGTTCCTGCCCCGGATCGTGGGCATCTCACAGGCGCTGGAGTGGATCTATTCCGCCGACATCCTCACCGCCGAGGAGGCGCGCGAGGGCGGCCTGGTGAAGTCAGTCCACGCTCCCGACGACCTGCTCGACGCGGCGTACGCGCTGGCGAAGAAGTTCACCCACAACCGCTCGCCGGTCGGTGTCGCCCTGGCCCGGCAGATGCTCTATCGCAACAGCGCCACCACGCACCCGCTCGAGGCGCACCAGGTCGATTCGCTGTCGATGTTCTACACCTCGATCGGCGACGGCAAGGAGGGCGTGGCTGCGTTCCTGGAGAAGCGGGATCCGGAGTTCACCTCCAAGGCATCCCAGATGCCGCCGTTCTATCCCTGGTGAACGCGCCAAGCGGCGGCTGGACTACACGACCTGGTGCAGCCAGCGCACGGGGGCGCCGTCGCCCGCGTGGCGGAAGGTCTCCAGTTCGTCGTCCCAGGGCTTGCCGAGCAGCTTGTCGATCTCGTTGAGCACGGTGGTCTCCCCCAGCGCCGCCTTGACCACGGCAGCCTTGAGCCGGTCCTCGGGGATCATCACGTCACCGTGCAGGCCAGTGACGGCGTGGAAGACACCGAGCTCGGGGGTGAACGAATAGCGGGCACCCTCGGTGGAAGGGGTCGGGTCCTCGGTGATCTCGAAGCGCAGGTGGTTCCAGCCGCGCAGCGCCGAGACGACGGCGGCAGCCGAGCCGGCGTCCCCGGTCCAGGAGAGCTCGGCACGGTAGGTGCCGGACTGGGCCGGTTGCGGCGTCCAGTCCAGGTTCACGGCAACGCCAAGTACGCCGCCCACCGCCCACTCGATGTGCGGGCACAGTGCGGACGGCGCAGAGTGGATGAAGAGGATTCCCCTCGTCACCGGGTTGTTGTTGCGCGTAGCAGTCGTGGTCACTGTGACCTCCTCCATCTCAAGGCGTCGAGATACGCCTTCCCCAGCGGTCATCGACAAGCGAGACGGAGTCACTCAAGTGACACCTGTGTAGTTATGCAGTCATTGTGACCCATGGGGCCGCAGAATGCCAGTGGTACGCCGTACACCCAGGCTGGCGAGCGTGCCCAGCACCTCCTCGGCGACCCCGAGCCCACCCAGGTGGCTCTCCCCCGCGATCGTGCGCAACTCCGCATCGGGAATCAGCGCGGTGGTGTGCTCACCGTGCGCGAACGGCACGATGTGGTCGTCATCCCCGTGCCACCAGCGCACCGGGACCTCGATGTCGGCCACCCGGAAGCCCCAGTCACGGGTGAAGAGGACCAGGTCGCTGAGCGGCGCCGAGGTCTGGAAGCGGGATCCGTTGAGGAGGTCGTCAAGGAACATCGCCTTGAACTCGGGCCGGCTGAGCAGGTTCTTGTCGCCGGGCGGCTGGAACGCCGCATACAGGTCCAGGCCGGCGCCGGCGGCCGGCTTGACCAGGCGGATCGCCCGGGTGAGTGCGTGACCCAGCGGCACCCGCACCGCCGAGATCACCGGGGCCAGGCGCACCGCCAGCTGGATGATCCCGCCCTCGGCCGCCTCCTCCCCGACGGTCGGCGCGACGCCGCCGAGCACGCCCACACCGTGCACCCGGTCGGGCAGGCCGTGCCCGCCGGCCAGCGCGTAGGGGCCGCCACCGGAGAGCCCGATCAGGCTCATCTGCTCCACCCCGAGGGTGTCGGCCAGGATCTCCAGGTCCGCGACCCAGTCGGCGATGTCCGGATAGAGGTGTGGCGTCGAGGAACCGATCCCGGGGCGGTCCACGCCGATGATGCGCAGCCCGTTGGCCACGGCGTACGCACGCGCCTCGAGCGGGATCTGGCGGCGCCCGCTGGGGGTGCCGTGGAGCCAGATGACGGGGGCGCCGTCGCGGTGGCCGTATTCGGCGAAGCTCAGGCGGCGGTGATCACGGACGGCGACCGTGCCCTCCAGGGCCGGACGTTCCAGGGACTTCATGTCTCCTCCAACCGGGGAGCGTCGGCAAATGTTACGGATCGGAACCTGCTTGCTCGTCTGCCGGACAAGAGCGGGCGCAACGACCTACGCTGTGCTGCATGAGCCCGAGCACCGTGCTGCCGCCCCCGGGGTTGGAGATCACCCCACGGCGCTGGCTGCGCTGGCTCTGGATCCCGGTCGTCTTCGCGGTGCTCGCCGTCGGGCTGTGGTGGCTGGGCCACCCCCAGGACCTCGCCACCCAGGACCGCACCGCGAGCGCCCAGGCCACCGTCGGGCGGACGGTCTACCTCGGCGTCACCGACACCAGCCAGGCAGGCCGGACGGTCCGGGTCACCGAGGTGACGGTGCCCGAGGCGAAGGGCGGCACGGCCAGCGTCAAGGCGCTGATCTGCGTGGACGGCTCGATCGCCCAGACCACCGACGCCACCCGGTTCTGCAGCGCACTCGTCGACGCCGCCGACCGCGACCTGCGCATCGGCACCGACCAGTTGATCCTCTCCATCACCGCACAGGACGCCGCGACCATCGAACTCGACCGGGTCCGGGTGGCCTTCCGTGACGGCCTGCAGCGCGGTGAGAGCGCTGCAGGCCCCACCTTCGCCGTCACCTTCCTCGGCTGAGGCTATTCGCCCCAGCCCATCGGGAACACCTCGAACGGCGCCGCAAACGGCGTACCCAGTCGCTGGCCGGCTGCACGGGCCGCTCCCTCCAGGAACTCGCCGGCGTCCCAGTCCGCCCAGCCGAGTCCGTCGATGTAGGCGCGGTGGGCCTCCAGCGAGGCCACGCCGGTGGCGAAGGTGTCGCTGGTATCGACCGCGTGGGTCGCCTGCGGCGAACCGAAGGCCCACACCTCCTGTACGCCGCCCCATGGCTCGACCCCGCCGACGAGCTGCTCGGTGAAGATCCACCGGTTGCCGGCATCGCGCACCGCGTCCACCACGGCCCGGCCGACTGCGATGTGGTCGGCCTGGTTGAGGTTCTTCCCGCCCCAGGTCTCGCGGAAGTTGCCGGTGATCACGATCTCGGGGCGGTGGCGGCGTACCACTGCGGCGAGCAGGCGCCGCAGTTCCACGCCGTATTCCAGGATGCCGTCGGGCTGGCGCAGGAAGTCGACCTTGTCCACGCCCACGATCCGGCATGACTCGACCTGCTCGGCCTCGCGCACCTCACGGCACTGCCCGGGCGTCATCGCGTCGATGCCCGCCTCGCCGCTGGTCACCAGGCAATAGGCGATCTCCTTGCCCTGCCCGGTCCAGCGTGCCACCGCGGCCGCAGCACCGAACTCCATGTCATCAGGGTGGGCCACGATGGCCAGTGCCCGGGTCCAGTCTTCGCGCAGGGGCTCGAGTGTGTCAGGTGCCATGCGTCGAGCATGACACCCGGAGCCCACCCGGGCCAGTGTCCCGCCTGCGGTCAGCGTGAAGCTACGCGTCGAAGGGGAGCAGGCGGAAGCTGTCGCCACCCCACAGGGGCTTGACGGCACGGAAGTGGCGCTGGTCCACCGTGAACAGGTCGCGGGTGCGGTAGTCCTGTGCGTGGATGACGAGGGTGGCGTCGGTCAGGCCGAGGGGCAGTCTCCGTAGACCCCCGCCACGCTGGCCGCTCGGACGACGGTGTCTTGGTCGAGGCCGACGACGGTCATGGTGTCCAGGACATCGGCGATCACCGTGGCGCGTGCCTGCTCACCGAGGCGGACACCGACCAGGTGATCCAGTTCCGCCAGGACCAGGGCAGGCACCCGCAGCTTCTCGTCGAGGTCAGTGAGGAATGCCTTCACTGCGGCGTGATGGGTATCGGAGCGGTCGTAGCAGGCGTAGATCGCTCCGGTGTCGGCGATCAGTGTCACGCCGCGCCGAATCCGGTTTCGGCCAAGACCTCGTCGACATCGGTCGATGTGGTGGAGGTGCCACTGTCGAAGAGGCCGAACCGCATGTCGCGGGCCGTCTTGCCCGGGCCGCGCAGCTTCTCGGCCAGCGCCTCGCGGATAATGTCGGACTCGGTGCGCCCGTCAGCCTCCGCGCGTGCTTCAAGCGCGGCCTTGAGGTCGTCGGGCAAGTAGATCGTCGTGCGCACCATGCCAACATCGTGCGCCATACGTATATGGCGCGACGGCTTGGGTAGGGCGGGTGGGGCTCGAACCCACGACCGGGAGGTTATGAGTCTCCTGCTCTAACCGATTGAGCTACCGCCCCCTGGTGGTGCCGGGTGAGCCTATCGGAGTCAATTCCTGAGGTGCGCGAGGACCAGCCCGATCGGGACGGTCACGGCAAGCACCGCCAGCACCAGCGCGTAGGCCCAGCCCCATCCGCGTCGTACGCCGCCGCGCACCCTCCACACCGCGGAGCCGACGACTGCCAGGAGGAGCACGCCGCCGGCGTCGACCACCCACGGCGACTTCACCATGGTGCCGGTCACCACCAGCGCGTTGCCGAGGTTCCAGGCGGCGAACTGGGCCCACCACAGGCGTACCGGCACCGGCCGCTGCACCAGGTGTTCCTGGGCCCGCCCAAGCGCCGCCAGACAGACTCCGCAGACCAGCACGACGTACGCCGCGAGCCAGCTGCCCTTGTAGAGGTCCAGCGGGCTGGTCACCGCGGCGATGAGCCCGCCGAGCACCACGAAGCCGACGCCGATCCAGTAGAAGGCGTCAGAGGGTCGCACGGATCTCCCCCACCGGCACACCGCCGCCGAGCAGCACGTGCTCGCCGGTACGCCGCACGGCCGCGGTGTCCACCCCGGCCTCGGTGTCGACGCCACTGCGGCGCAGGGCCGCGGCCATCACTACGGGCCTGGCCCGGTCGCCACCGTCCTCGATCTTGAGGGCAAAGGCGCGGCCATCGGCCAGGGCCACGACGTGGCAGGCCTCGGCACCGAACTTCGCGATCGCGCCGGGGATTGCCTCCAGGAGCGCGCGCTCGTCGCGGCGGGTGCCCGACACGTACGCCGGGTGGGTGCGGATGGCTTCCGCGATGCGGTGCGCGGGCCCCGCGGTGGCGCGCGCCAACCGGCGGAACGCCCTCGCCAGGCCGACCATGGAGGTCGAGAGCAGCGGCGCCCCGCATCCGTCGACGGCATGGTGGGCGACCGGCTCGCCGGTCATCTCGGTGAAGACCTGGACGGTGAACCGCTGCAGCGGGTGCATCGGGGCGAGGTAGGTCGCCGGGTCCCAGCCGGTGGTGACGCAGGTGGCCAGCATCGCGGCGTGCTTGCCGGAGCAGTTCATCAGGATCGGGGCCTTGTCGCCGCCCGAGCGGATCACGTCGTGGCGGGCCTGCTCGTCGAGCGGGAAGTCGGCCGGGCACTGCAGCGCCGACTCGTCCAGGCCCGCCGAGGCCAGGATCCGGCGTACGCCCTCAACGTGGAACGGCTCCCCGGAGTGCGATGCGCAGGCCAGTGCCAGCAGGTCGGGCGGCAGGTCCAGCCCGGCCCGGACCATCGCCAGCGCCTGCAGCGGCTTGTTGCACGAGCGGGGCAGGATCGGCTCCTCGACCTCACCGACCGCCCAGTCCACGCTGCCGTCGTCGCGCAGGGCGACCACGGATCCGTGGTGCTTGCCCTCCACCACGCCGTTGCGGACGATCTCGGCGACGACGGGCATCACCGCGGCACGAGGGCCCACAGGTCGAGGTCCAGCAGCACGCCGGCGGCGTACTTCCCGTCCTCGCCGCGCAGTGTCATCGACTCGTCGCGTCCCTTGCTGGCGACCAGGCGCAGCCGCAGTGCGCCGACGCCGGGTGCGGAGGTCTCGGCCTTGTCGAGCACTTCGGACCAGGCATAGACGGTGTCGCCGGCGAACGCGGGGGCGGTGTGGGCCCCGCCGTTGATGGCCGCGATGAGCTGGGCGTTGGCCAGGCCGTTGAAGGAGAGCGCGCGGGCCATCGAGATGACGTGGCCGCCATAGATCAGCCGGTTGCCGTCCGGGCGGGCCTCTGTGTTGAAGTGCACCTTGGCGGTGTTCTGCCACAACCGGGTGGCCTGCTGGTGCTCGGAGTCGGTGAGCGTGACGCCGTCGACGTGGTCGATCTTCTCGCCCACCTGGTAGTCGTCGAAGCGGTGCGGCTCCCCGGCCGCGGTGAAGTCATAACCGGTGAAGTCCAGTCCCTCGGGCACGATCAGGTCCTCGGGCGCGACCACGTCGGCCAGCTCGGGTACGACGGTCTCCGGGGCGGGCGCGTCGTGGTTGCGCTTGTGGACCATCACCCAGCGGGCCCAGTCGAGGACGACCTCGTCGCGCTGGTTGACCGCGGTGGAGCGGACGTGGACCACGCCGGTCTTGCCGTTGGAGTTCTGCTTGAGGCCGATCACCTCGGAACTGGTGGAGAGGGTGTCGCCGGGCACCACGGGGCGGTGGAAGCGGAGTTCGGCATACCCGAGGTTGGCCACCGCGTTGAGCGAGACGTCGGGCACGGTCTTGCCGAAGGCGATGTGGAAGGCGATCAGGTCCTCCACCGGGTGGGGCGCCAGGCCGACCGACGCCGCGAACTCCGCCGAGGAGGGCACCGCGAAGCGGGTCGGGTAGAGCGATCCGTAGACCGCACGGTCACCGTCGGTGACGGTGCGCGGTGTGGCGTGGCGGATCACCTGTCCGATGGTGAAGTCCTCGAAGAAGTTGCCCGGGTTCGTCTTGCTCAGCGTCTCGCTCATGGGGCCATTGTGTCGCTTCGCTGTTGACGGTCGACACCGTGTCCGGCATGGAGTCGCATAAGTCGGAATAACGGCCGCGCTATTCCGACTTACCGGCCCTCCGCCCGGCAGCCTGGCCCGAACATGGAACAAGGCCCCGGGCCCGCACATTTCGCGGGCCAGAGGCCTTTCACTTGCTCCCCCGGTTGGACTCGAACCAACAACCCTCCGGTTAACAGCCGAATGCTCTGCCAGTTGAGCTACAGGGGATCGCTTGGCAGCCCGGGAAGAATAGCAAGGACGCCGCCGCGTTGCGAATCCGGGCCGGGCTCAGAAACCGGTCTCCTCGCGGGCCCGGGCCAGGGCCTGGGCGGCGAGGCGTCGTACGTCCGGGTCGTCGGGGTCCACCCCGGCGTCGAACTCGTGGAACCAGTGGATCGGCTCGTCGCCGCGCGGGGCCCGGCGAGCGATCACCTTGCCGCCCAAGGTGTCGGTGATCCGGAAGTGGCGCTGCAGCACCACACTGGCGGTGACGCGCTCGCGGACCAGTTCCAGCAACTGGCCCGGCTCGGGCAACGCCAGCTCGAAGTGCGGCTTCTGCTCGCCCCAGGTGCCAACGCCGACCACGGTCAGGAGGCCGGTCTCGGCGTCCCAGTCGGCGCGCTCGATCTCTTCCCAGCCGAGCCGGGTCGTTCCTTGGGCAAGCGCCAGGTGGAGCGCGTCGCGGGTGCCGATGACTGCCTGGCCGTCCTCGGTCACCGCACCGGCCAGTGCCTTCTCCCCCGGCGGCAGCGCCACGGCACGGGCGGCGGCCGGGAGCCGGTTCATCTTCTTCATCCCGGGGATCTTCATGCGCCCATCGCCCGCTGGCGCAGGAGGCGGCGCTGCTGTTCCATCGCGACCAGCTCCGCGAAGACCGACTGGTGCTCCTCGGGGTGCTCGACCTGGCTGGTCCGCTGCAGCCGGCTCTTCAGGTCCTCGATGCGCCGCAACGCGGTGACCTCCTGGAGCCGGTAGACGTGGGCGTGCACATAGTCGGTGTCCGGCTCGCCGCGCTTGAGCAACGGCTCCACTCCCAGCCCGCTGACCGCGGCAGCGACGGCGTCGTCGGTCGCGGCGGCCCGTACGCCGGCCAGCCAGGTCGGCGTTGCCGCGGCAGGTCCCCCGGTGCTGGCGATCGCCTGCCACACCCCGCGGTACGTCGGGTGGGTGAAGTCGGCGGGCCCGAGGCCGTCGGCGGAGCGGACCACCACCTGCGGGTGCTGCAGGACCAGCTTCAGCGTCTCCCGCTCGAGCGCGAACCGGGGGTCACGCAGGTCCGGCAACGGCGGCGCCTGTGGCTGCTGGACCGGCTGGACCTGGCGTTGCTGGGGTCGCGTGCTGCGTGCCGGGCGGGAGCTGGCGCGGCGTACCTCGGCACGCGCGACGTCGACGTCGATGCCGATCATCCGGGCCAGTTCGCGGGTGAACGCCTCGACCTTGGACTTGTCGCGCACGCTGGCAACCAGGTCGGAAGCCTCGCGCAGCGCATCGACCCGACTGTCGGCGCGGTCGAGGTCGAAGCGGGCCACGATGTTCTCGAGTGCGAAGCGATACAGCGGCACCCGTCCCTCGACGAGTTCCTGCACCGCCGCATCACCGCGCTTGAGGCGCAGGTCGCACGGGTCCATCCCCTCCGGCGCCACCGCAACGTACGTCTGGGAGGAGAAGTTCTGGTCGCTGCGGAAGACCTTCATCGCCGCGTTCTGCCCGGCCGCGTCGCCGTCGAAGGTGAAGATCACCTCGCCCTTCATCCGGTCGTCGTCGACCAGGAAGCGGCGCAGCACCCGGGCGTGCTCGTCGCCGAACGCCGTACCGCAAGTGGCCACCGCGCTCGTGACGCCGGCCAGGTGGCAGGCCATCACGTCGGTGTAGCCCTCGACCACCACCGCGCGCGAGGTGTCGCGGATCGTCTTGCGGGCAAGGTCGATGCCGTAGAGCACCTGGGACTTCTTGTAGATGGGGGTCTCGGCGGTGTTGAGGTATTTGGCCTCGATCCGGTCGTCGTCGAAGATCCGCCGGGCGCCGAAGCCGATCACGTCACCGGAGGCGTCCCGGATCGGCCACATCAACCGACCGCGGAACTTGTCGTAGAGGCCGCGACCGCGCCCGACCAGGCCGGCCACGACGAGTTCCTCGTCGTTGAACCCCTTGGTCCGCAGGTGGCGCAGCAGGTCCTCTCCCCCGCGCGGCGAGAACCCGACACCGAAGAGCGTCGCGGCGTCGCGGTCGAACCCGCGCTGGTCGAGGAACTGGCGGGCCACCAGGGCATCCGGGCTGCCCAGCGCGTCGGCGTAGAACTCCTGCGCGTGCCGGTGCGCATCGACCAGGCGACTCCGGTTGGGGCCCCGCGGCTTGGTCGGCCCGTCGCCGTCCTCGCGCCGCAGCTGTACGCCGTACTTCTCGGCCAGTCGCTCGACGGTCTCGGTGAAGGTGAGGCCATCGATCTTCATCAGGAAGTCGAAGACGTCGCCGCCTTCCTGACAACCGAAACAGTGGAAGAATCCGCGCGAAGGGGTGACGTGGAAGGACGGGGACTTCTCGTCGTGGAAGGGGCACAGGCCCTTCATCGAGCCGCTGCCGGCGTTGCGGAGCGTGACATAGGACGAGACGACGTCGTCGATCTTCGCCTTCTCGCGGACCTCCGCGATGTCTTCGTCCTTGATCCGTCCGGCCACGTGGCGGAGTCTACGTCCCCTACGAGGCGCGGGAGGCGTAGGTCAGTGCGGCCCTGTGGACAGCGTGCACGTAGTCGGCGGAGTGGTTGTAGGAGAAGATCGCCCGACCCCACGCGTCGGAGTCCAGGCGACGACCGTCCGCGCACAGGTAGCGCGCCGCGGCCCAGGCGGCATCGTCGATGTCATGCGGGTCGGCGGTGCCGTCGCCGTCACCATCGGCACCCCACCTGGCCCAGGTCGAGGGGATGAACTGCATCGGGCCGATCGCGTGGTCCCACTGCGGGTCGCCGTGCCACCGGGTCGACTCGGGCGTGGCCCGGATCGCCGCGAATCCGTTGGTGCCGTTGAGCGCCGGGCCATAGATCTCGCGCGAGGAGCGACCGTCCTCGCCCAGGGTGCGGGAGTCGATCGTGCCGTGCTGGGACTCGATCTGGCCGATGCCGGCCAGGGTGGTCCAGCCCAGGCCACAGCGGGGTTGCTCGGCCGCCATCCGCAGCGTCGCATGGCCATAGGCACGCACCGCGGGTTCGGGGATCCCGGTCACTGCGGCGACCCGCGCCACCCAGGCCGGGTCGACCAGGGAACTGCTCCCGGCGGCAGGCGCGACCGCCTCGGTCTTCACCTGGCCCTGCGTCGGCGCGGAGAGTTCCTGGAGTTGGCGGGGCACCTGGTCGGCGACATGCTCGCGGACCGGTCCCGGATCCGGTGTGAACCGATGGAGCGCGGCCAGCAAGCCGACCGAGATCAGCGCGACCAGGACCACGTAGGCGCCCACCACGGCGAGCAGGCGCACCGGAAGCTTCTTCTTCACCGGACGGTTCCTGCCCCAGCGGTGGTCAGGCGGCGGTGCCAGGCCAGCGCCGAGGAGTCGGTCAGCGAGGCCACCCGGTCGATGACCACGCGGAGTCGGGCTGCGTCGTCCGGGGCTGCGGCATGGTCCGCGGCGAACGGTGCGTCCAGGTGCTCGGGACGCTCGACCAGGACGGCGACCAGTTCGGTGAGGACGTCGCGCTGGACCGCCATCACTTCGCGCCGCTCGTCGGAGAGCATCACGTAGTGCGCAGCGATCCCCTTCAGCACCGCGATCTCGTCCAGGGTCGCCTCCGGCACCAGCAGGTCGGCCTCGTGGCGGCGGAACTGCTCCGGGGACCACTCCCGGGCCACGGCAGCCTGGGCCGAGCCGCAGAAGCGTCCGATCAGGTCACTGGTCAGGTTCTTCAGCGCGGCCAGCGAGCGGCGACTGTGGTCGTGGTGCTCCGCCGGCCACCCCTCGATCGCCTGCATCCGCTCCAGCGCTGCGTCCAGGCGGTCGTCATCGGCGGCGGGCAGGTACCAGTCGCGCACGGTGGCCCACACCGTACGACGTTCGGCGGCGGAGGTGAGGCGGGTCAGGTCGATCCGGTCGGCCACGATGCCGTCCTCGACGTCGTGCACCGAATAGGCGATGTCGTCGGCCAGGTCCATCACCTGTGCCTCCACGCACTTGCGCCGGCCGGTGATGCCGTCGCGCAGCCAGGCGAAGACGGCGAGGTCGTCGTCGTACACCCCGAACTTGGTGCCGGGGGCGTCGCGCTGCCACGGATACTTGGTGCAGGCGTCCAGGGTGGCCCGGGTGAGGTTGAGCCCCACCGACTGGCCGCTCGCGTCGAAGGTCTTCGACTCCAGCCGTGCCAGCAGGCGCAGGGTCTGGGCGTTGCCCTCGAACCCGCCGCAGGCCTGACTGAGGTCGTCGAGGACCTTCTCCCCGTTGTGCCCGAACGGCGGGTGGCCCAGGTCGTGGGCCAGCGCGGCGGTCTCGGTGATGTCGGGGTGGCAGCCGAGCGCGCGGGCCAGGTCGCGGGCGATCTGGGCGACCTCGAGGGAGTGGGTGAGCCGGTTGCGCACGAAGTCGTCGCTCTGCGGACCGACCACCTGGGTCTTGGCGGCCAGGCGCCGCGAGGCAGCGGCGTGGACCACCCGGGCGCGGTCGCGCTCGAAGGCGGTCCGGATCGGCGCGTCCACCCGCTTCGGCGGCTCGGGGACGATCCGCTCGCGGTCGTGGTCGGTGTAGGCGGCGTTCATCGAGCCTGAGAGTAGCCCGAGACATACGCCCTATCGTTGATTCATGCCCATGATCCAGATCCGCGATGTGCCCGAAGACGTCCACCGACGCCTCAAGGCACGTGCCGTCATGGAAGGAGTTTCACTCTCTGACCTGGCCCTCGCCGAGTTGCGCCGCTCCCTGGATCGGCCGACCCGTCGTGAACTTCTTGAGGACGCAACATTGGTCACGACTGACGCCCGGATAGCGGGAGCACCCGGCCCGCACGCAAAGGTCGATGTCATCGCAACCCATTGATCAGGTCACCGCTCGGGGACGGTGAGCCCGGGGCTTGCGGCGAGTTCCACGAGCTCGTCGATCCCCGGCAGGTTGGTGGCGGGCGTCGAGCCGGATGGCTTGTTGTTGCCCCAGACACCGGCGGTGCTGACCGCAACAGTGAGGCCGTCGGCGCGCTCGACGATGACCGCGCTCCCACCGCCGTTCGCGGCGTACGTCGTGACATGTGCCGTGCGGACACCAGCCGGGAGGTCGCCCGCATAGGCTGTCCAGCGGAAGTGGTCGAGCACGACTCGAGGCTCCTCGGCGTGCTCAGGCGCGACGACCTCGATCTCGATCACCCCCAGTGCCGCACCGTCGGTCCACCCGATCTTGGTGCCGAGGCTGGTGAGCTGCCCTCCCGCCTCCGGGGCGCAGTGGAAACCAGCCTGGATGTTGCCCGAGCGCTCGTTGTCCACGGAATCCAGGTGCTCGCCCGTCGGGTCGAGGATGGCGACCGCAGTCTCGTGATAGGCCACCACTGCCGCGATCACCTCGGGTTCATCCTCGATCGCCTGGGCGCCACTGTCGTCGGAGGTGGAGGTGCCGATCGACTCCTCCGCGCCGTGCCGGCCCTGCACCGTGTCCAGCGCGTCCTCGCCGGCAAGAGCACATGGATCTGTTGCGGGGAGCGTGGGCGAGGCCGCATCGGAAGGTGCCGCGGCGGGATCGACCGCGGTGCTGTCGCCACCTCCGGGCAGGTGGAGCCCGGGGAGGCCGACAGCGACCACCCCGGCGGCAACCAGGACGGAGGTGACACCGGCCGCGCTGCGGGCGTGGCGGCGTCGCAAGGCGATGCGACCTCGGCGGATGTCCATCTCCACCCCGGTTGTCGGGATCGGCGCGTGCTGCCCGAGTTCGTGGAGCCGGTTGGCGAGCTGGTCGTGGTCGTTCATCGGGCTTCTCCTGGGCTGTCGTTGGTTGGTGTTGCCGAGGTACCGGCGGGGACGAGCAGGCGACGCAACGCCCCGAGTGCCGCAGAGGTCTGGCTCTTGACGGTGCCGACGATGACCTCGAGATCATGAGCGGTCTCCTCGACGGAGAGACCCCAGTAGTGGCGCAGCACGACGATGCGGCGTTGCCCTGCGGGGAGTGCACGCAGTGCGGTCCAGAGTTCGTCGGCCTCCTCGCCTGGCGGAGGGGTCGCAACAACCTCCGGCGGCTGGGAGGTCAGGCGTTCCCTGCGCCACGGCCGACGGCTCTCGTCAATGTTGCCGTTGACGATCATCCGCCGCACATAGGCGTCGACGCTTCCTGCCCGGGAGATCCGTGGCCAGGCGACGTACACCTTGGTCAGGGCTTCCTGAACGAGGTCCTCGGCCCGGTGTGGATCCCCGCAGAGCAACCAGGCGCTCCGATAGAGGTGCGGGCGCCGCCCAGCGACGTACGCGCCGAACTCCTCGTCTCGTGACACGCTTCCTCCTGCCTTCGTCCTCAACCACCATGACGGAAGTCAGGTCACGAAGGGTTGGCCCGAGCGGGGTCTATTTTTCCCCTGCCAGGCTCCAGGCCCGGGACGAGTCAGGGAAGGTCACGCGGGGGCGCCGAGGTTCTCGACGGCAATCAAAGGGGCGAACCGGGCGAAGTGTCGCGTGTTGTCGGTAACGATCGCCTTGGCTTGGTGCGCCAGGGCCACGGCCACGACGTTCGCGTCGTGAACCTGCTTGCCTGCCGCGGATCGGTCGCCGATCAGTTCGATCAGCTGGCGTGTCGTGGAGATGCCCTCGGCCAGGAGCTCCATGTCGTCGAGGAACTGCTCCAGGTTGTCCGCGGCGTCCTTCCCGGACAGGCCGAATCCGTTTGCCTCAATGGGCCGCGTCGACACCGCGAGGTACTCCCTCGCAATCTGGGGAGTCAACGCCAGACGGCGCAGGTCCTCGTTGAGAAAATCGGTAGCCGCCTGGTGCGCTGCGCGACTTCGATCGGTGGCGGCCAGCAACACGTTGGTGTCGACCACCACCAGCGCGAGCAGGTCAGCGCTCGTCGTCATCGTAGAAGTCAGCCCGGTCGAACGAATCGATGCGACCAGTCGCCACCGTCCTCAGGCGCAGCGGGAGCGGGCGCCCTCCTGCGACCGGCTCGGCCGCCAGCTTGTCGAGGGCCTCTCGCAACTCCTGCTGCACCGAGTGGCCCCGACGCGCAGCACGCCGTTTGATGGCAGCCACCGTCTCTTCGGGGACGTCCCTGATGTGCAGCGCAGTCATGCCACCATGCTAGCACTTCATGCTAGCGCTGGCAGTTTCAGTACGTCGTGACGTGCACGTGGTCGTAGTGGTTCGCGGTCGAGGAACCCCGGTCCTCCATGCCGCGCCACCCCTCGCCGGAGCGGTCGACCGACCAGATCTTCTGCGCATATATCACGTATTCGACGCCGAGCGCAGAGGCGTTGGCGCGGACGTATTCAGCGATCTCCCAACCACGCGCGCCGGAGACCATGATGTCGATCGCGCGGCCCTGGGAGTGCTCGCCGTCGCCACGGAACGTGCCATAGGAGCCGACGTCGGGATAGCGGGCGCAGACTGCCTGGTGCACCTTCTTGATGTTGGCGCTCACCCCACCGGGGACCGAGGTCCCGTTGGAGCAGGTGCCACCGGTGCCGGCAGGAGTGCTGCTCGGCTCCTCGTCACTCAGGTAGCCCGAGGTCACCCAGCGCGACTTGCCGGAGACGACGACCTCGGTGCGGCCCGAGCGCTCGCGGCCGGTGACCAGGACCTGCTTGCCGGCCTTGAGCAGGCCGACCTGGCTGGCGGAGTCGCCGCTGGCGTCCCACAGGTTCAGGTCGGTGGTCGCCCATGCCTTCTCGCTGGCACCGGCGACGGCCTTCTTCGTTGCGGCGGCCTCGGCTGCGGCGGCTTCCTTGCGCTTCGCCTCGGCCTCGGCGGCTTCCTGCTCGGCGGCCTGCTTCTCAGCGGCCTCGGCGCGGCTGCCCGAGCGGGAGGCCTGCTCGGAGCGGGACGGGAGGGTGATCTCGGACTGCGCGATGGCGGAGAGCGAGTTCGCGGCCTGGGTGTTCGCCTCCCGGGCGACAACGTCCTTGACGTTCGGGTCGGAGGCGGCAACGCCTGTCACGACAACGGCAAGGGTGGCAACTGCGGCCACGGGGGCGGCCACCTTGGCCCAGGTGCGGGTCGAGAGGGTCGGGAGGGTCCAGCGGGCATTGGTGTCCCGCTTGTGGCTTGGATTCGCCACAGCGCTGATCCTTTGCATCGGGGTCATGGTCCGGCGCTGCGAACGGATTGCGAACACGGCGCGACGTCGAGTGAAACACAGACCCGGTTGCGATCCGGCACCGGTGACGCGAGGCCTGGGCCACATTCAGGCGCAAAACGGACCCATCATGTGGGCGACTTCACCCTCCGGAGGCGGCCAGCACGTCCTCGGCGACGCACGTCCCGGAGCCATCGGCGTCCCCGAGCCATCCCTCGGGCAGGACCACGTGGCGCCGCGGCGCACCCTGGCGACCCCGCGGCGTACCCAGCTCCCCGACCGGGAACGATTCGTCCGGGTCGAGCTCGGCGAGCAGTGCGTCCAGCGTGGCCAGGCTGTCCACCAGGGCCAGCGCGTGGCGCAGCGGGCCGCCGGCGCGGAAGCCCTTGAGATACCACGACACGTGCTTGCGGAACTCCTTGCAGCCGCGCTCCTCCCCCATGTGCCGGGAGAGCAGTTCGGCATGGCGGCGCATCATCGCGGCGACCTCGCCCAGGGTGGGCAGGGTGGCGATGCTCTCGCCGGCGAAGGCCGCAGCCAGGTCGCGGAAGAGCCACGGCCGCCCCAGGCATCCGCGGCCCACCACGACACCGGCGGCACCGGTCTGCTCGACCATCCGCAGCGCGTCGGCGGCCTCCCAGATGTCGCCGTTGCCGAGCACCGGGATGTCCACGTGCGCGACCAGCTCGGCGATCGACTCCCAGTCGGCAACGCCGGAATAGGCCTGCTGCACGGTCCGCCCGTGCAGTGCGATCGCGGCGACGCCGGACTCCTGGGCGATCCGCCCGGCGTCGAGGTAGGTCAGGTGGTCGTCGTCGATGCCCTTGCGGGTCTTCATCGTCACCGGCACGTCGTACGGCGCGGCGGCGCGCACGGACGCCTCGAGGATCTCGCCGAGCAGCCCCCGCTTCCACGGCAACGCTCCCCCGCCACCCTTGCGGGTCACCTTGGGCACCGGGCAACCGAAGTTGAGGTCGACGTGGGCCACGCCGTACTCCGCGCAGAGGATCTCGGTCGCCTTGCCGACGTACGCCGGATCGGTGCCGTAGAGCTGGACGCTGCGGACGGTCTCCAGCTCGTCGAAGGTGAGCATCGACTTGGTCATCGCGTCGCCCTCGACCAGCCCGCGTGAGGTGATCATCTCGCAGACGAAGAGGCCGTCGGCCCCGCGCGCACCCATCTGCTCCAGGCACAGCCGGCGATAGGCAGCGTTGGTGATGCCCGCCATCGGCGCAAGGACCACGGGGGTCTCGACGCTCAGGGATCCGAGTTGCAGGGGCACCCGGTCATTGTCCGCCCGCCGGCCGCGGGCCGACAAATCAGCCGGTCGGGCTGGCCGACGGATCCGGCGTCACATCCGCCGAAGCGCTCGGGGCCGGGGGCTCGCTGACCTGGCCGGTCCAGTCGATCTGCTCGAACCCCTCGCGCGGCAGCAGCGCCAGCGAGCGCAGTTCGGTGCCCTTCGGCGCGAAGAAGACCAGGCACAGGTCAGCCGTGGCGTCCTTGGCGAACTCCTCGGGCAGGGCGCGGGGACCGCACTTGTCGTAGTTGGGGAAGACCACCGACGGGAAGAGCGTGGCGCTGCCGTTGTCCAGGTAGATCGGCAGCACGCTGCCCCCGACGTCCGCGTCCCCGACGTTGGTCACCGAGACCTCGACGAAGTACGGCGTACTGGCGCGCAGGTCGTCGGTCAACTGGTAGCCGGCGAAGTCGTCCATCGAGACCACCTTCACGCCCTCGACCGTCGCCTCCACCTTGCCCGCGGCACCCTCGCTCGGCTCCCACACGAAGGTGGCCCTTTCACCGAAGGCGAGGTCCAGGCCCTCGACGGTGACCCCGTCGACCATGGTCGGCTCGGCGGTCGGCTCCTTGTCGGCCTCCTCGCCGTCGTCTCCGCTGCAGGCGCCCAGCGCCAGCCCGGCCACCAGGGCAAGGCTGACCAAGGCGGGCCGGGCGGTGAAGGATCGGCGGTTCGGCGGCGTCATGGCGCCATTGTGCATCAGGCGCCGACGAGGCGTGCGGCAAACCACGCACTGATGCCGTCGAGGCTGATCCGCTCCTGGTTCATCGAGTCGCGCTCGCGCACGGTCACCGCGTTGTCCTCGAGGGTGTCGAAGTCGACGGTAACGCAGTACGGCGTACCGATCTCGTCCTGGCGGCGGTAGCGGCGACCGATCGCGCCGGAGTCGTCGAACTCGACGTTCCAGTTGCGGCGCAACTCGGCAGCGAGCGCCTTCGCCTTGGGCGACAGGTCCGCGTTGCGGCTCAGCGGCAGCACCGCCACCTTGACCGGGGCCAGGCGCGGGTCCAGGCGCAGCACGGTGCGCTTGTCGACGCCGCCCTTGGTGTTGGGCGCCTCGTCCTCGTGGTAGGCGTCGACCAGGAAGGTCATCAGGCTCCGGGAGAGCCCGGCTGCCGGCTCGATGACATAGGGGACGTAGCGCTCGTTGTTGGCCTGGTCGAAGTAGGAGAGGTCCGCACCGGAGTGCTTGGCGTGGGTGGAGAGGTCGAAGTCGGTGCGGTTGGCGATGCCCTCGAGCTCACCCCACTCCGAGCCGGCGAACCGGAAGCGGTATTCGATGTCGGTGGTGCCCTTGGAGTAGTGGCTCAACTTCTCCAGCGGGTGCTCGAAATGGCGCAGGTTGTCCGGGTTGATGCCGAGGTCGACGTACCACTGGGTGCGCTCGGCGATCCAGTACTTGTGCCACTCCTCGTCCTCGCCCGGCTTGACGAAGAACTCCATCTCCATCTGCTCGAACTCGCGGGTGCGGAAGATGAAGTTGCCCGGGGTGATCTCGTTGCGGAAGCTCTTGCCGATCTGGGCGATGCCGAACGGGGGCTTGCGCCGGCTCGAGGTGACCACGTTGGCGAAGTTGAGGAAGATGCCCTGGGCGGTCTCGGGGCGCAGGTAGTGCAGCCCGGACTCGTCCTCGACCACACCGAGGTGGGTCTTGAGCATGCCGGAGAACTCACGGGGCTCGGTCCAGGCGCCGCGGGTGCCGCAGTTGGCGCAGGCGACGTCCTTGAGGTCGACGTCGTCGGGGTTGTCGATCCCCTTCTTCTCGGCGTACTGCTCCTGGAGGTGGTCGGCACGGAACCGCTTGTGGCACGACTGGCACTCGGTCAGCGGGTCGTTGAAGGTGTCGACATGGCCGGAGGCGACCCAGGTCTCGCGGGGCAGGATGATGCTGGAGTCGAGGCCGACGACGTCCTCGCGCCCCTGCACCATCGCCTTCCACCACTGGCGCTTGATGTTCTCCTTGAGCTCGACGCCGAGCGGGCCGTAGTCCCAGGCCGAGCGGGTGCCTCCGTAGATCTCGCCGCACGGGAAGACGAAACCTCGCCGCTTGGCGAGGGAGACGACGGTGTCGACGATCGAGGGGGGCGGCTTCGCCACGGGGCACTCCTGGGCTCTGGCCGGCTGGCTGCCGGTCGGGTGTGCTCAGCCTAGCGATCGCGCCCGGGCCACATTGAGGTCGGTGCCGGGTTCGTCGATCTCGTAGGCACTCGGCTCGTCGAGGGCATGGCCCAGCACGGGCACCGCGCGCAGCTTCACGTCGTACGTCGAGAGCGCCCGGCGATAGGCGCCGACGTTGCGCCAGCGCGTGGAGAGCACCCATAGTTCCGGGTCGTCGACGTTGCGCGCGACGTGGCCATCCACCCAGCCATCACAGGCGGCCAGGGCCGCGCGGGCGTCATGGAGTTGGTCGCGGAAGGAGGCCGACGTGGCCTCGGGGACGCGGAACCTGGTGACGACGAGCACCTGGCCAACCTATCCCGTGCCAACTTGTCCCGCGCCAAGTTGACAACCGTTCTCAGATAGATTGACAATGATTCTCATGTCAATCGTTCGCCATGCCGTTCCCCTCGCCCTGGGCGCCTCCCTCCTCCTCTCCGGATGCGGAGCCTTCTCCGACGACGTCGAGGTGGACCAGACCCGGATCACCGCCTCCTTCTATCCGCTCGCGTACGCCGCCGAGCGAGTCGCAGGCGACCACTTCGAAGTCATCAACCTGACCCAGCCCGGAGTTGAACCCCACGACCTGGAGTTGAGCGTTCGCCAGACCGCGCAGGTCGCCGACGCCCGCCTGGTCGTCTACTCCACCGGCATCCAGTCGGCCGTCGACAAGGCCGTCGAGCAGAACGCCGCCGGGGACGTGCTCGATGCTGCCGAGGTGATCACGCTGCGCGAGTACGGCGCGGAGCACGACCACGGTGATGAGCACGGTGATGAGGAGCACGACCACGAGCACCATGAGGGGCACGACCATGACCACGGCGAGCACGACCCGCACTTCTGGCTCGACCCGCTGTTGATGGCCGACTTCGCCGACGCCATCGCCGACCGCCTGGCCGACATCGACCCCGACCACGCCGCGGACTACACCGCCAATGCCGAGGCCTTCCGCACCGAACTGGAACAACTCGACGCGGCTTACGCCGATGGGCTGGCCAACTGCCAGCGCCACCTGGTCGTGGTCAACCACGACGCGTTCGGCTACCTGGCCCGCTATGGCCTCGAGTTCGAGTCGATCACCGGCCTCTCCCCCGGCGCCGAGCCGACCGCCTCGGAGAAGGCCCGGATCCAGGACCTGATCCGCGCCGAGGGCCTGACCACCGTCTTCTCCGAGACGCTGGCCAGCAAGAAGTCTGCCGAATCCATGGCCGCAGACCTGGGCATCACCACCGGCGTACTCGACCCGATCGAGGGCCCGGGTGACGCCAACTCGTCCGACGACTACGTTTCCCTCATGGAGAAGAACCTGGAGGCCCTCAAGGAGGCCAACGCTTGTTGAGCCCCACCAGCGCCGGCGAAGTCGTCCTCGAGATCGAGAACGGCTCCGTCGGCATCGCCGGACGTCCCATCCTGCGCCACATCGACCTGCGCATCCATGCCGGCGAGTTCGTCGCCCTGATGGGCGCCAACGGCTCCGGGAAGTCCACCCTGGTCCGCGCCATGACCGGGCTGCGCAGGCCCTCGGGCGGGCAGGTGCGGATCTTCGGCGATGACCTGGCGGACTTCCGTGACTGGCACCGGATCGGCTTCGTGCCGCAACGGGCCACCGCGGCCGGCGGCGTACCGGTCTCGGTCTGGGAGATGGTCGCCTCCGGGCGCCTCACCCGGCGCCGCTGGCTGCGTCCGTTGCTGCGCAACGACCGCCAGGCGATCAACGACGCCCTGGAGGTGGTCGGCCTGCGCGATCGTGCCCGCGACGGCATCACCACCCTGTCCGGTGGCCAGCAGCAGCGCGTGCTGATCGCCCGCGCCCTGGCCGGGGAGCCGGAACTCTTCTTCCTCGACGAGCCCACGGCCGGGGTCGACCTGCCCAACCAGCGCGCCCTCGCTGATGCCCTCACCGTGCTCAAGGAGCGCCGGGCCACCGTGGTGCTGGTCGCCCACGAACTCGGCCCGATGGCGCCGCTGGTGGACCGGGCGATCGTGATGCGTGACGGCCGGATCGCCTATGACGGCGGTCCGCTGGTCGACCACGAGGTGCACGGGCCGCTCTTCGCTCCCCACCTGCACGACCCCACGCCGCGCTCGCGCGACCACATCCCCCACGTCGCCTCGCCGCTGGACACCGCGGCCGAGCCGGAGGGGGCGAACTGATGGAACTGCTCCTCGTCCCCTTCATGCTCCGCGCCCTGATCGCGGCGCTCTTCACCGGCATGGCTGCCCCCGTGGTGGGCACCTACCTGGTCCAGCGACGCCTCTCCCTGATGGGCGACGGCATCGGCCATGTGGCAGTCACCGGGGTCGCCCTGGGCCTGCTCACCGGCACCTCCCCCACCTGGACCGCGGTCGCCGTGGCCATCGCCGGTGCCGTACTGATCGAGGTGATCCGCGAGCGTGGTGCCGCCAACGGCGACGTCGCCCTGGCCCTGCTCTTCTACGGCGGCATCGCCGGCGGCGTACTGATCACCGGCATCGCGGGCCAGAGTGCGGCGCGCCTGCAGGAGTTCCTCTTCGGCTCGATCACCACGCTCTCCCCCGACGACGTGGTCGTCACGATGGTGCTCGCCGCGATCGTGATCGTGATCGGCCTCGGCCTGGCCCCACAACTCTTCGCGGTTGCCCAGGACCAGGAGTTCGCCAAGGTGGCCGGGCTCAACATCCGCTTCTACAACATCCTGGTCGCGGTGCTGGCCGCCGTCACCGTCACGATCGCCATGCGCACCGTGGGCCTGCTGCTGGTTTCGGCGCTGATGATCATCCCGGTGGCCACCTCCCAGCAGGTCACCCGCAGTTTCCGGACCACCTTGCTGGCCTCGATGGCGATCGGCGTCTTCGCCTCCGTCGGCGGCCTGGTCTTCGCTGCCCTGGTCGCCGATGTGGCGCCCGGCCCGACCATCGTCCTGCTGGCGCTGGCCTGCTTCGCCCTCACCTGGCCGCTGGGGGCCTGGCTGCGCCACCGGCGACGCCGCCTGCAACCCTTCGACGAGATCGACCCGCTCAGCCATCATGAGATCGCCGACCACCCCCACGAGCACGGGGAGAACTGTGGCCATCCGGCCATCCAGCACGGGGACCATGTCGACTACGTCCACGACGGCCATCGACACGCGCCACACGGAGTGCACTATGACGAACACTGAAGAACGCAAGTCCGCCGCCGCACCGCTGGCAGGGTCCCGCCCGACCCGCCAACGACTGGCCGTGGCCCGGGTCCTGGACGGGCACGACGACTTCCGCACCGCCCAGGAGATCCACGCCCTGCTCGTCGCCTCGGGCGAGAAGGTGGGCCTGGCGACCGTCTATCGCAACCTGCAACGCCTGGCCGAGGCCGGCGAGGTCGACGTGCTGCGCACCGAGGAGGGCGAGGCCGCCTACCGCCGCTGCTCCGCCACGCACCACCACCACCTGGTCTGCCGCTCCTGCGGCGCCACGATCGAGGTGGAGGGGCCGGCCGTGGAGCGCTGGGCGGATGCGATCGCCGCCGAGCACGGCTTCAGCAACCTCAGCCACACCCTGGAGATCTTCGGCACCTGCCCCTCCTGCACCTGATCGCCGAGTCGGCACGTGTTGACACTTTTCTACGTCGAGTCGGCGTCAATTGACGCCGACTCGACGAATGCAGGGCGTCAGAGGAACCGGGTCCGGCGCTCGAACGTACGCCGCGCCTCGACCACGGCATCCGACAGTGCCCAGTCCGCATCCTTGGCCCGCCCATAGACGTCAGCACGACGGAACACCTCGATCTGCCACCCACCGCGCTGGGTCATCCGCTCCCGGCGCACCCGATCATGCGAGACGTCTCGATCACTCGAATGCCACTCCTCCCCGTCGTACTCTGCGGCGAACCTGAGATCGGGCAATCCCATGTCGAGGTAGTAGAGGGCTCTTCCATCCTCCAGGTACGGGACCTGCAATTCAGGTGGCGGCAGGCCCGCGTCGTACCAGTGCAGGCGCAGGGCGGACTCGCCCGGAGACTCCGACCGCCCATCGGCGAGAGGGGCCATGGCACGCAATTGTCGTACGCCCCGCTGGCGGGCGAAGCGTTCCACGCCGGCTATCAGTTCTTCTCGACCAAACTGCCCGAGCCTCAACAACGAATCCATCGCCGAGAGTGCTTGCGCCCGACGGAGGAAGCGCCCCAGGTCCAGCGCCGTACGCAACGGCGATGTGACGAGGAGCCCCTGGATCTCCACCAGGTCCCCCGGCGCCAGGGCGCGCTCGCCGCTGACGACCATTTCGCGTCGTGTCCGGTCCCGGCCGGGCAGGTGGAACACCGAGACCCTGGGCACCGTGAGGTGGTCGTTCGGAGCCAGGATCATGTTCGCCCCGTGGAGCCATCCGGCAGTGCGGTCAGCAACGAACGAACCAGGCGGGACCACCTTGGACAGGATCCGCACCCGCGTGTCGAGTGAATCAGGGACGCGGTGATCGACGAAGACTCCGCGCACGGGTCTGCGCAACAGGGCCGCATCGATGAGTGCACGCAAGGTCCGGTCGGTCACGCCGCAGGCAAGCGCCTCCTGCCGGGTGAACGGCTGGTCCACCGGCAGCGGGAACCAATGATCCAGGGGTTGGGCAAGATCGGGTTGCATGCCCATGAACCAACCCCAACCCGGGACCTCCCACAAGGGGTGCCGCACCAGCCTGTGGACAGGAGCCTGAAATACGCGTCAACACGTGCCGCCTCGGCGTACTCAGGCGGAGCCGTAGCGGCGGTCCCGGCGCGCGTAGGTGTCGATCGCGGCCCACAGGTCGCGCCGGTCCACGTCGGGCCAGAGCACGTCGGAGAAGACGAACTCGCTGTACGCCGCCTGCCACAGCATGAAGTTGGAGAGTCGCTGCTCCCCCGACGTACGCCAGACCAGGTCGGCATCGGCCAGTTCGGGGACGTAGAGGTGGCGGGCGAACGTCTTCTCGTCCACCTTCCTCGGGTCCAGTCGCCCGGCAGCGACCGCCTCGGCGATGGAGCGCGCGGCGTCGGCCACCTCGGCACGGCCGCCGTAGTTGACGCACATGGTCAGGGTGCAGACCTTGTTGTCCTTCGTCATCTCCTCGGCGACCTGCAACTCGCGGATCACCGACTTCCACAACCGCGGCGCCCGCCCGGCCCAGCGCACCCGCACCCCCAACTCGTGCATCTCGTCGCGGCGGCGGCGGATCACGTCACGGTTGAAGCCCATCAGGAACCGCACCTCGTCGGGCGAGCGCGACCAGTTCTCGGTGGAGAACGCGTACGCCGAGACCGCCTTCACCCCGATCTCGATGGCGCCCTCGACCACGTCGAAGAGCGACGACTCGCCCTGCTCGTGTCCGGCCGTACGGGGCAGGCCGCGCTCCTTGGCCCACCTGCCGTTGCCGTCCATCACGATGGCGACGTGGCGGGGCACGAGTTCCTTCGGGATCGCCGGCGGACGGGCGCCGGAGGGGTGCGGAGTCGGTTTGCGGATCGCGCGAGTCACGGAATACACCCTATGCGGGGGCAATCTCGTCCTATGCTTCCCACGTGGTGAATCAGAACGATCAGATCGAGCAGCAACTCTTCAAGATGCTGCGCCGTACCCAGGCCATCCACGTGCGCACCGCCTCCGGTGACGTGGAACTGGAGCGTTCCAGCTATGGCATCCTCTGCCTGCTCTCCGACGACGGCCCGCAGCGGCTGGGCTCGATCGCCAATGCCTTCCGCCTCGATCCGTCCACCATCACCCGCCAGGTCCAGGCCGTGGTCCGCCTCGGGCTGGCGGAGAAGCACGTCGACGAGCGCGACCGTCGCGCCACCGTGCTCAGCCTCACCGACCAGGGCGCCGAGGCTGTCGCGGAGGCTCGCGCCCACCGCCGCCAGATGCTCGACGCGCTGCTGCACGAGTGGACCAAGGCGCAGCGCACCGAGTTCCTCGCCTCACTGACCCGCTTCAACGAGACGGTCGACAGCTGGATCGAGCGCGAGGACGACGCGGACAGCTGACCTGCCCCGGGCGCGTCAGCGCTCGACGTACGCCAGCGAGCGCAGTCCGCGCTCCAGGTGCCAGTGCAGGTACGCCGCGACCAGGCCGGTCGCCTCGCGCAGGTGGCGCTGGCTGGCCCCGGCCACGTGCGCCCAGTCACCGGCGAGCAGCGCGCCCATCAGTGCCACGGTCTCTGGCGCCGGGTTCGCCGACCCCGGCAGTCGGCAAGTGGTGCACAGGATGCCGCCGGCGGCAGGGTTGAACCACCGGTGCGGCCCGGGCGCATCGCAACGGGCGCAGGTGTCGAACGACGGGGCATAGCCGGCCACCGAGAGCGAGCGCAGGAAGTAGGAGTCGAGCACCTGCCCGGGCTGCCGCTCGGGGCTGGTCAGGGCCCGCAGCCCGCCGACCAGGAGCAGGAACTGCTGCACCGCCGGTTGCCGCTCCTCGGTGACCAGGCGCTCGGCGGTCTCGAGCATGGCCGTCCCGGCGGTGTAGCGGTCATAGTCCATGCCCAGCCGCGCCGCGAACGGGTCGATCGCCTCGGCCTGGGTGATCACATCCAGGTTGCGCCCCTCGGCCAGTTGCAGGTCCACGTGGGTGAACGGTTCCAGCCGCGAACCCCAGCGCGACGTGGTCCGACGTACGCCCTTGGCCACGGCACGCACCAAGCCCTGCTCGCGGGTGAGCAACGTGATGATCCGGTCCGCCTCACCGAGCTTGTGGGTCCGCAGCACCACGGCTTCGGCGCGATAGAGGGGCATGGGTCCATTGTGCCGCCTCAGGCGCGGCTTTTCCCGCCCCGCGCGCGTGTCCCG
The DNA here is from genome assembly GCF_031844485.1 of Nocardioides sp. AE5. Taxonomy (NCBI): domain Bacteria; kingdom Bacillati; phylum Actinomycetota; class Actinomycetes; order Propionibacteriales; family Nocardioidaceae; genus Nocardioides; species Nocardioides sp. AE5. The sequence continues at coordinate 31,838 of NZ_JAUZVI010000011.1, read as the reverse complement.
GCTGCCGCCGGCGCCCAGCACTCGTCCACGAAGGCGACCGCTTCGGCATCGAGCCGCTGCGGCGCCAGGCGCCACTCCAGGATGCTGCGCGCCTGGACGAATCGGGCGTCGGGCACCTCGGCGGCCAGCATTGCGGCATCGGCCGCCGGATGGATCGGGTCGGAGGGGTGCCCGACCACCATCGTGGGTACGTCGATCGCACGGCGTTCCCGGGTCGGTGGGGCGATTCGGCCGAAGACGATGCCGTGCAGGACCGCGGCCATCGAGTCGGCGCGCTGGTCCAGCGTGTCGAGCAGGACCCCTGCCCAGAACGGCACCAGGCCCCGCGGCACCGGCCGCGAGAGCATCCGGACCGCGCCGACGGTGACGGGCAGGTAGCGCGCCGCCAGCATCATCGGCCCGAACGCGACCAGGCCGGCCTCGACCGCGTTGTCCAGCACGGGCATCTCCGCCAGCAGGCCGCGCACCCGCTCGGGCGCTATCGCCGCGACTTCCAGGGAGACGTTGGCCCCCAGCGAGGTGCCACCGATCACGGCGGTGTCGGCGCCGAGGTGGTCGAGCAGCGCCACCACCTGCTCGGCGAATGCGGTCATCGAATAGACCATCGGATCCGCGGGGCGGTCCGACCGCCCGTGGCCGAGCAGGTCGAGGGTGATCACGTGGTTGCCCTCGGCGGCCAGGGCCCGGGCCAGCGGCTGGCACATCCGGCGCACCATCAACTGGCCGTGGATGAGGACCACCCAGCGCTCGCCTGCGCCGTACTCGGTGTATTCCAGCCGGTCCTCGCCGACGAAGAACTGGCCGATGCGTTCGGAGACCAACGGGGTGCGTGGCATGGGAGCAATCTAGACGAGAACGGCGTCGTCGACAGCGATCGAGCCCGTCACCGCCACGTCGGCGTACACCGCGAACCTGAGATCCCGGTGGCCACCGATCGCCTTCAGCAGCCCGGGCTCCCGGGCCACTCCGTCCTGGGCGATGTCGACCATCCGGCACCGCGGGATCACCGCGACCGGGCGGAGTACGACGCTCCCGATGCGCACCTCGTGGCCGAGCCACCCCTCCTCCTCCCAGGGAACCTCGGTCTCGATGACCAGGTTGACCCGGAACCTGCGTGGGTCCACCTCGGTGCCGAGCAACGCGCCGAGGGCGGCCAGGGATGCCGTCCCGACCAGGGAGACCCGGCCCGAGTCCATGTGGTCGACCGGGCCCTCGGGTCGAAACCGGACCGGTCGGGCGAAGTGGGCGCGGAGCCTGGCGTCGGCGTCCGGACCGTCCACCGGGAGCCATGCCGCGGAGTCCGGGAAGCGCACCTGCGGCACCGGCCGATCGCCGAGCCGTGCGGCCAGCTCGAAGACCGGGTCCAGTCGCCGAAAGCGGCGGGTGTCCTTGCCCGAGGCGAGTTTCCCGTCCTCGTCGCCCACGGCCCAGCCCCGGTCGCCGGCCAGGCCACGCGCCTCGACGGCCACCTCGTCGAGGCTCTCGCCGGCGCAGGACTTCACCGGATAACGGCGCACACGCACGACTCGCATCGGCCCATTGTAGGCACCCGAGCGCGTCGACCTGAGAGTCTTGTCCCATGCCGAGCCGCCCACCCAAGCAGCCACCCCTGGCGAACTATCCCTCGAAGCCTCCGGTCGGGGTCGCCGACTGGACGATGCTGGCGATCGCGATCATTTCGGTCGCGCTCCTGGTCTGGATCACGTTCTGGGACGTCGAGCCGGCGACCGAGCGCCGGGTGATCCTTGCCGACTATGCGATCTGTGCGCTCTTCGCGGTCGAGTTCTGCTGGCGCTGGGGTCGCTCCGGGGACGGCTGGAAGTTCCCGTTGAAGTACTGGTACGAGGTGCTCGGGATGATCCCGATCTCCCACCCCGCCTTCCGTGCCTTCCGGCTGCTCCGCATCGTCATCGTGCTGGCCCGCCTGGGGCGTGCGGCCGACCGCGCCTTCGGCGACCGGGTGACCGCAGCCATCGTCAAGCAGGGCACCGAGACGATCGTGGAGGTGATCAAGCGCCCGGTCACCATCGCGGTGATCGACGAGGTGGCGGCGGTGCTGCAGACCGGGAACTACACCAGCAACATCGCCCGGGCACTCGAGGAGAACCGCGCCGAACTCGATGCGATGGTGCTGGAACTGGTCCGCAAGGACGCCCAGGTGGGCCGGTTGAAGTTCCTGCCCTTCCACGACGACGTGGTGCGCCTGGTCAGCGACACCGTCTTCCGGCTGGTCTTCGAGATGCTCAGCGACCCGCGCACCGACGAACTGATCTCCGATGCCCTGCGGGAGAACATCGACCAGATGCGCGCGTCGGTGCGCGGGCGCTACGAGGAACAGCAGGCCGGCACCCCGGCCCGCTGAGGCGGGTCAGCCGGCGCGGTTGATCGCCGAGATCACGGCCTTGAGCGATGCGGTGACGATGTTGGCGTCCAGCCCGACGCCCCACAGCACCTGGTCGCCGACCGCACATTCGACGTACGCCGCGGCGATGGCGTCACCACCGGCCGAGAGCGCGTGCTCGGCGTAGTCCAGGACCCGCACCTCGCCACGGTTCTCGAAGAGCGGGTTCCCCTTCGCCTGCTCGGCCTCGACCAGGTCGGCGAGCGCGTTGGTGAAGGCGTTGATCGGGCCGTTGCCGGAGCCCACCAGTTCCCGCTGCTCGCCGTCGACGTAGATGTTCACGGCCAGGTCGTCCTTGCCGCCCTCGGTGGAGGAGGTGCGCACCGAGTTGAGCCGCAGCGGCTCGGTCCGCTCGAGGTATTCACCGCGGAAGACGTCCCAGATCTGCTCGGGCGTCATCTCGCCGCCCTCGGAGTCGGTGTGCCCCTGGACCACCCGGCTGAACTCGATCTGCGCGCGGCGCGGCAGGTCCAGCTTGTGCTCGGCCTTGAGGATGTAGGCCACCCCGCCCTTGCCGGACTGGCTGTTGACCCGGATCACCGCTTCATAGGTGCGGCCGACGTCCTTGGGGTCGATCGGCAGGTACGGCGCCTCCCACGCGATGTCGCGCACCGAGATGCCGCGCTCGGCGGCCTGGCGGTCCAGGTCTTCCAGGCCCTTCTTGATGGCGTCCTGGTGGGAGCCGGAGAAGGCGGTGTAGACCAGGTCGCCGGCGTACGGGTGGCGCGGGTGCACCGGCAGGCCGGTGCAGTATTCGACGGTACGCCGCACCTCGTCGATGTCGGAGAAGTCGACCTGCGGGTCGATGCCCTGGCTGAACAGGTTCATGCCCAGGGTGACCAGGTCGACGTTGCCGGTCCGCTCGCCGTGCCCGAAGAGGCACCCCTCGACCCGGTCCGCACCGGCCATCAGGGCCAGTTCGGTGGCCGCCACCGCGGTGCCGCGGTCGTTGTGCGGGTGCAGGCTGACGGCGGAGTGCTCGCGCCGGGTCAGGCCACGGCTGAAGTATTCGATCTGGTCGGCATAGGTGTTCGGGGTGGACATCTCCACCGTCGCCGGCAGGTTGAGGATGATCTCGCGACCCGCCTCGGGCTGCCACACGTCGGAGACGGCCTCGCAGACGGCCAGCGCGAAGTCGGTATCGGACTGGGTGAAGATCTCCGGGGAGTACTGGTAGCCGAAGGCGCAGTCGCCGAGCAGTTCGTCGGCGTACTTCATCACCATCTCGGTGCCGCGCACGGCGATGTTGATGCACTCCTCGGGGGTCACCCCGAAGACCACGCGCTGGAAGAGCGGCGCGGTGGCGTTGTAGAGGTGGATGGTGGCCCGGTCGGAGCCGACCAGCGACTCCACGGTCCGCTCGATCAGGTCCTCGCGCGCCTGGGTCAGCACCGAGATCTGTACGTCATCGGGGATCCGGTCTTCCTCGATCAGCTTGCGCACGAAGTCGAAGTCGGTCTGGCTGGCGCTGGGGAAGCCGACCTCGATCTCCTTGTAGCCCATCTTCACCAGCAGCTCGAACATGGTCAGCTTGCGGGCGGGCGTCATCGGGTCGATCAGCGCCTGGTTGCCGTCGCGCAGGTCGGTGGAGAGCCAGCGCGGGGCGTGGGTGATCTTCTTCGTCGGCCAGGTCCGGTCCGGCACGTCGACCGGCTCGAAGGCGGTGTAGCGGCCGAACGGCATGCCGCTGGCGTGCTGGTGGTTGCTGGTGTTGCCCAGATCAGTGTTCTGCAGTGTCACGATGGTGTCCTCGTCGTATCCGTGGGGTGCCGGGCACAGCACGCTCTCCGCAACGAGGGGGCCGGCTCTCAGGCCTCGTTGCGGCAGCCAAGGAGGAGGTTGCGCATCTTCATGACCACGCCACCCTAGCATTGACGCCATGGCCACGCTGCTCGTCGTCCACCACTCCCCCACCAGATCCATGCAGGCCCTCACCGAAGCGGTCCTGGCCGGCGCCGGCAGCGAGGGCCTGGAGGAGGTCGAGGTGGTGGTCCGCCCCGCCCTGGAGGCGAGCGCCGACGACGTCCTCGCTGCCGATGGCTACGTCCTCGGTACGCCGGCCAACTTCGGCTACATGTCCGGGGCACTCAAGCACTTCTTCGACTCCACCTTCCTCGCCGTTGGCGGCGCCCTGGACCCCGACGGCGGCGCGGGCGAGTCGGCCGGGGCCACCCAGAAGCGGCCGTTCGGCCTCTACGTCCACGGCCGCTACGACACCACCGGGGCGGTCCGCTCGGTGCAGTCAATCACCGGCGCGCTCGGCTGGCGCCCGGCGTACGACGTACTGGAGGTGCTGGGCGAGGTGGAGGACGCGCACACTTCGGCGGCCATGGAACTGGGCGGTACGATCGCCGCACTGTTGACGACGTGAGGACTCCGCTGACCGTGCACCGCCGACGCCGACTGGGGATTGCCGCGGCCGCCGCTGCCCTCCTCCTCCCCTTGGCGGCCTGCTCCGACGACGCTGCCGACCGGATCGACCCCGAGCAGGTCGACGCCGTCGAGCCTCCCGAACTGGGCGCCTGCCGGATGCTCACCCCCGAGGACGTCGGGCAGTCGTCGAACGCCACGAAGACGGTCGACTGCGCCGAGCCGCACACCGCGGAGACCTATGCGATCGGCACCATCCCTGACGAGGTGGCCGAGAGCGGCTACACCAGCGAGAAGCTGGGGCTGTGGGCCTACCAGACCTGCGCCGCCGCCTTCGAGAAGTTCCTCGGCGCCAACGAGTCGCTGGTGATGCGCAGCGTGGTGAGCTGGGCCTGGTTCCGCCCCTCGGAGAAGGCGTGGGCCGACGGCGCGCGGTGGTATCGCTGCGACATCGTCGGCGGCGGTGACCAGGCGAAGTCGTACGTGAACCTGCCGGAGACGGCCAAGGGACTCCTCTCCGGGCAGCCACCGGATGACTGGATGGTCTGCGCGCAGGGCGAGAGCGTCGTCGGTTCGGTCAAGGTGCCGTGCGCCCAGGACCACGACTGGCGCGCGGTGACCACGATCGTGATCGGCAAGCCGGAGGACCCCTACCCGGGCGACCGGCTGGTCGAGGTCCGCAGCCGCGACTACTGCTCCGACTCGGTGGGTGCGTGGATGAACTACCCGGTCGACTACGACTATGCCTACACCTGGTTCCACGAGCCGGAGTGGAAGGCCGGCAACCGGCGTTCGATCTGCTGGGCGAGGACCTCGGAATGAGCAGGGTCCACACCACGCGGGCCCGGCTCGGCGCGGGCCTGGGCGCCCTCGTGCTGGCACTGGGCGTGCTCGGCGCCTGCTCCGGCGACGAGGAGCCCACCGCTGCGCCGTCGGAGTCCGCAAGCCCGACGCCCGCCGTGGCACCGGCCGGGCCCGAGGTCGGCGAATGCCACGACCTGGCCTATGCCGACGCGCTCTCCCCCACCGACACCGCCGAGCCCGTCGACTGCGCCGGCGCGCACACCTCCCAGACGTACGCCGTGGGCGAACTCGACACGGTCGTGGACGGCCACCTGGTCGCGGTCGACTCCGCCCACGTGCGCGAGCAGGTCGCTGCGGCGTGCCCGGCGCGGCTGGCGAAGTTCGTCGGCGGCTCCGAGGAGGCGCTGCGGTTGAGCATGATCCGGCCGATCTGGTTCAGCCCCACGCTGGAGCAGTCCGACGCGGGCCACAACTGGTATCGCTGCGACGCCGTCGTCCTGGCCGGGCCGGAGAAGTTCCTGCCCCTGACCGCCGATTTGAAGGGCGTGCTGGGCACCAGCGAGGGCCGGGAACGGTTCGCGCTGTGCAGCACCGGCAAGCCCGGCACCGACGACTTCTCCCGGGTGGTGTGCAGCGCCAAGCACAGCTGGCGGGCGATCTCGACGACCACCATCAAGGCAGGCGCTGACGGTGCCTGGCCGGGCGAGAAGGCAGCCCGTGCCGCCGGTGAGTCGGCGTGCAAGGCCGAGGCCCAGGACCGGGCCGAGGACAAGCTCAAGTTCACCTGGAGCTATGAGTGGCCCTCGCAGGAGCAGTGGGCGGCCGGCACCCGGCACGGCACCTGCTGGATCCCGGCCAGCTGACCTGCGACTGACTCGCGGAGTGCTCAGAAGCCGAGACGGCGCAGCTGGCGTGGGTCGCGCTGCCAATCCTTGGCCACCTTGACCCGCAGGTCCAGGAAGACCTTGGTGCCGAGCATCGCCTCGATCTGCTGGCGTGCGTCGGAGCCGACCTGGCGCAGGCGTGACCCCTTGTGGCCGATCACGATCCCCTTCTGGGAGTCGCGTTCGACGAAGACCGAGGCGTGGATGTCGAGCATCGGGTTGTCCTTGTCGCGGCCCTCGCGCAGCGACATCTCCTCGACCACGACGGCGATCGAGTGCGGCAACTCGTCACGGACGCCCCCCAGGGCTGCCTCGCGGATCAACTCGGCAGCGATTGCCTCCTCGGGGGCGTCGCTGAGTTCCCCGTCGGGATAGAGCGGCGGCCCCTCGGGGAGCTTGCCGACGAGGAGGTCGGCAAGCAGGTCCACCTGGTCACCAGCCACAGCGGAGACGGGCACGATCTCGGCCCATTCGGTGCCGGTCTCGGCACCCAGCGCCTGGATGGCGAGCAGGTGCTCACCGATCTGCTCGGGGGTTGCGAGGTCCGTCTTGGTGGCGACCGCGATCTTGAGGGTGCGGCGCACCTTGGCGAGTTCGTTGACGATGAACCGGTCGCCCGGCCCGATCTTCTCGTTGGCCGGGAAGCAGACCGCGACCACGTCGACCTCGGCCCAGGTGGTGCGGACCAGGTCGTTGAGCCGCTCCCCGAGCAGGGTGCGCGGGCGGTGCAGGCCGGGGGTGTCGACGAGGACCAGTTGGGCGTCGTTGCGGTGCACGATGCCGCGTACGACGGTGCGGGTGGTCTGCGGCTTGGAGGAGGTGATCACCACCTTGGAGCCGACGAGGGCGTTGGTCAGTGTCGACTTGCCGGCGTTCGGACGCCCGACGAAGGAGACGAAGCCGCTGCGGAACCCGTCGGGGCGGGTGCCGTACAGCGGGCCGGCCGGCGCGACGCCGTCGACGTCGAAGTCACGGTCCGCCTCGCGCCCGTGGGAGTCCTTGGTGGTCATTCCGCCTCCCGTGCCGCGTCATAGTCGGCCCAGATCTCTTCGTCGCTCTTGCCTGCTGCCTTGCCGGCCCGATAGATCGGTCCCGGGTCGACGGCGCGGGGTTGGCGCCTGGCCACGCCCCGCCAATAGCCCATCACGTCATAGTGCGTGCTGGGCAGCTTCACTTCCCGCATCAGGTGCTTGCGGATCGCCCGCATCTGCGCGGATTCGCCGGCCATCCAGAAATAGCCCGGCGACTCGGGGAAGGTGAGCCCCTCCACCAGACCGGCCAGGCCGGAGCCTTCCTCCGGGGATCCGACCCAGGTCACGTCGTCGGCCGGCAGGTCGTCGCCGAAGTAGTCACCCAGGTCGTCGGGCACCTCGGCCCACGCGTGCAGCGGCACCTGCTGGTTCTCGCGTGCGATCCGGGCCATGGCCGGCAGCGCGGTCAGGTCGCCGACCAGGTAGATCCACTCGGCGTCGTCGGGCAGCCGGTAGGAGCCCTTGGCCTCGGTGATCGTCACCTCGTCGCCGACGCACTCGCCGCGGGCCCATTCGGTGACCAGGCCGACGTCGTGGACGACGATGTCGAGGACCAGTTCGCTGCCGTCCCAGGAGCGGACCGTGTAATAGCGGCTCTGGAACTGCCCGGGCACGATCAGCCCGACCCACTCGTCGGGGATGCCGGTGCTGGTGAAGCCGGCCAGGTGCTCGCCGCCGAGGACGATGCGGACCAGGTGCTCGGTGATCTGCTCACGGCGCAGCACGGTCGCGACGTACTGTTCGGCTCGGGTGCTCACCTGCGCAAGGTTAGTCCCTGCCGTTGGTCAGAAGGTGTGGCGCATCGGGTACGACGGGTCGCCGGTCGCGTCGTTGCGGGTGGCAAGCACGTGGTGCAACTCGATCTCGTCGCGTTCGAAGGCGAGCCGCGATCCGGCCATGTAGATCCCCCACACCCGGGCGGTCCCCTCACCTACCTCGGCGACGCAGGCGTCCCAGTTCTCGACCAGGTTCCGGCTCCACCCGGCGAGGGTGTGCGCGTAGTGGCGTCGGAGGTTCTCGGTGTGCTGCACCTCCAGGCCGGCGTCCTGGGCCGCGGTGATGATGGTGCCGGAGCCGGTCAGTTCGCCGTCGGGGAAGACGTAGCGGTCGATGAAGGCGCCGGTCTCGGTGGGCCGGTTGTGCGGGCGGGTGATGCAGTGGTTGAGCAGGCGCCCGCCGGGGCGGAGCCGGTCGCGCAGGAAGGAAAAGTACGCCGGATAGTTGCGCACGCCGATGTGCTCGGTGAGGCCGATCGAACTGACTGCGTCGAAACCGGACTCGGACACCTCGCGATAGTCCAGGTGGCGCACCTCGGCCAGGTCGGCCAGGTCCTCGCGCTCGATGGCTTCCTGGGCCCACTGTGCCTGCTCGGCCGAGAGGGTCACGCCGAGTGCGCGTACGCCGTACTCCCGGGCCGCGTGGCGGACCATGCCTCCCCAGCCGCACCCGACGTCGAGCAGGCGCTGGCCCGGCTGCAGGTCGAGCTTGCGGGCGACGAGGTCGTACTTGGCGCGCTGGGCTTCCTCCAGGGTGGCGTCCGGGGTCTCGAAGAGGGCGCAGGTGTAGGTCATCGACGGGCCCAGGACGAGTTCGTAGAAGCGGTTCGAGACGTCGTAGTGGTGGGCGATCACGTCGGCGTCGCGGGACCTGCTGTGGCGCAGGCCCTCGACCGCGCGGCGCCACCGTGGTGCGTGCTCCTGCGGCGGGATCGGCGGCGGGACCAGGTTGGAGACGCCGAGGCCGCGGACCAGGCGGAGCGCTTCGCCGATGGTGGGGCGGCGGAACCGCAGGTGGCTCATCAGCAGCACCATCGCGTCGTACGGGTTGCCCGGGTGGACGCCGCGCACCTCCAGGTCGCCCATCACGTAGGCACGTGCCATGCCGAGGTCGCCGGGGGCGGTCATGATGTAGGAGAGGCCGCGTTCGTTCTTCAGGTGGAGCCCGATCTCGGCGTCGGCCGGGCCGGCCGCGCTGCCGTCGTACGCCGTGAACCGCACCGGGACGCCGTCGCGGAGCAGGGACTCGATCGCCTCGCCGATGGTGACCGGGTCGGCCTGGAGCTGGAGGGTCATCGTCGTCGTACCGCCTTGTCGTGGAGTGAGGTGAACCTGTCGTCGGGATCGTGGCGCGCCTTGACCGCGGCGAGGTTCGCCCCGTCGTACAGCGCGTCGAACGTCTCCTTGTCGTAGAAGGCCTCGGAGTAGAGGGACTTGTGGCCGCCGAGTTGGTGGACGCGCTCCTCGATGGCGCGGTTCATCGGGGCTTGGTCGGCGTCGGGGCCGACGGGGACGGTGCCCCAGAAGCCGATGTTGACATAGGTGGTGGCGGGCTGGAGCGGGTACGTCGGCCAGGTGCGGTCGCCGCGCAGGCGCAGGGGGCAGAGCCAGACCGGGCGCATCCCGACGTGTTCGTCGAACCAGGCGAGGAAGTCGGGGAGGTTCTCGACGGGGACCTCGACGTCCTGGATGACGCGCTCGCGCTGGGGGCGGCCCTTGCGCCGGTCGATCCGGTCGATGATGCCGAAGCGCCGGTCGAGGCCGACGAGCTTGTGGTAGACGTCCGAGCGGCGCCAGCGCTTGGGCCACAGGCGGCGGATGCGCGGATTGTGCAGGCCGAAGGCGCCGGAGCACCAGAACCAGTCGGTGTCCCAGCGCCACAGGTAGTCGTGCACGGTGAGCAGGTCGTGCTCGCGCTGCTGGAGGGAACGGTAGTAGATCTCCTGGCCGGTGTAGTCCGAGGTGCCGCCGAGTGGGTCGTCGGTCCAGCGGGCGAGGGTGAGGTAGTGCTCGCCGGGTTGGAAGGAGACGCCGTCGAGTCCGTCGACCGGCTCGCCCTGCCAGGTGCGCTCGGTGACGATCTCCTCGATCGCCTTGGCCATCAGGGTCGCGTCGTCGAAGCGGACGTGTTGCAGTGCGACGAACCTGGGCACGCGCTCGAGTTCGATCCGCAGGCGGGTCGCGTAGCCGAGGGACCCGTAGGAGTTGGGGAAGGTGGCGAAGAGGTCGCTGTTCTCCCCCGGGTTTTCGGTCGTGCCGGCCGTGGCGGTGACGATCTCGCCGGCGCCGGTGAGGACGTCCATCTCGAGGACGGATTCGTGCGGCAGCCCGTTGCGGAAACTGGTGGACTCGATGCCGAGTCCGGTGACCGCGCCGCCGAGGGTGATGGTGCGCAGTTGTGGCACGACGAGCGGGATCAGGCCGTGCGGCAGCGTTGCCGCCACCAGGTCCTCGTAGGTGCACATCCCCTGTACGTCGGCGGTCCGCGTCGTCGGGTCGACGGAGAGGACGCCGTCGAGGCCCGAGACGTCCAGGCCCGGTACGCCGGTGCGGGCGCGTGGCCGGAAGAGGTTGGAGGTCCGCTTGGCGAGGCGGACAGGCTCCCCGGGTGGAATGGCATGGAAGGACTGGAGGAGCCTGCGTTCAGCTTCTCGATGAGTAGTGAGGTTCCGCCCTTGCGAGGAGGTCACGCATCCACGCTAGTTGGTCACCGCAAGCCATTCCAGCCCTGGCGGGGTCGGGCCCGGCGATCAGAAGGGTGGGGTGTCGTCGTCGACTGCTGCTGGTGGTGGGTCCCAGGGTGGGGTGCCGGGGCTGGCGTAGTCGTCCCACTCGGGTTCCCACGGTTCGGGGACGTGTTCGTATTCACCGCGGTGACACAGATCATCGGGTGGGTCGATCGGCCACCCCGGCGGACCGTACCGCTCAGCGACGGTCGCGAGGTTGCCCTGGAGGCGGGCGCGGTGTTCGCGTAGGTCGGCGGGTGTCCACTGGTGCTCGGCGGCGCGTTCGGTGCAGCCGTCACCGGGTGCGGTTGGTGTGGTGAGGTCGAGGGTGCCGTTGTGGTCACGTAGGTAACACCTGCCCCGCGGGGAGGTCCACACGAACACTCCCGAGCGGGGTTGGTGGTACTCCCACCCGGTGAAGGTCTTGTAGCGGTGATGACGACGACACAACGGCGCCAGATTGCAACTGCACGTAGCGCCACCCTCACCGTGAGGGATGGTGTGGTCCTTGTCGCAGGCCCTGGCCGCTCGGGTGCACCACGGGAACACACACGACGGATGCGTCTGCTCGACCTGGCGGACCAACCGGTCGGGGATCTCGTAACGATCCACGTGGATGTGCTCACCGGTATCAATCACCGGCGTAACCACCAGATCAGTATCAGAACGACCGCACCAGTTCGCCACCATCGATGCCAACACCGGAACATCGTCGCGCTCCAGACGTCCTACCGCGACCGTGCCCGGGCAACCGCACCCGCAGTCGCTGTGGCTGTTGCTGCGGCTGTGACCGGTGAGGGCGTCTGCGGACAGGTGCACCACCAGGCGGACCTGCTTGCGGCGGGCACCAGGCCGCGCCGGCTTGGTGGGTTGGGCGGGACGAGCGTCTTCGGTGGGACGCTGCGAGCCAGCCGCAACTCCTGCCTCGCCGTCACCGGAGCTCGCGTCACTGGCTACGTCGGCGGCGGTCTGGTCCGGCGCAGCTTCCTCGCCGTCGCGGGCCGCGTCGGTGATGTCGCTGCTGCTGTTGAGTAGCGTCAACGCGGCAGCCGGGTCCGCGAGGATCCCCACCGCCAGCGACCGTCGTACGTCCAGTGACTCCTCACACCCTGCTTCGCCCAACCGGGCTGCGAGGGCGTTGACGGTGTGCATGAAGTCGTCACAGTCCTTGAAGTCGGCATCGATCACGATGTGCGCCACCATCGAAGCCGACACATTCGCCAACATCCGCACCTGCCGCGCATCCAACGCAGCCTTGTCCGCTGCCTCCCGCTCCGCCGGATGCAACCGCAACATCGCCTCATCGAGCAGCTTGTCCAGCTTGCCCACACCCACACGTGCCGCCACCGGAGCTACCCGCTCATCGACCCACGCCGCCACATCACCAGGGTGGCCGAGTGTGTGCTGTGCGATCCGCCGGGCCCGCCACGCCTGGACCCGACCGGCCAGCACCTCACCCCACACACCGGGTAGCCGGTGCCGCAACTCCAACGCCTCAGCGAGTAGTCGCTCCCCGGCGGCCTGCGACATCCCCAGTGCGGCAGCGAACTCCACGCCCGCGTCCCACGCCACTGCCGGCAACTCATCCCAGTCCGGCACCTCGGTGCCATCCACCAGGCACGGACCCGTCACGGCTTCTTCGTCACCTTCGGCGGGATGGGCGTGGGCCCATGCCACCGCTGTGACCAGCAGTTGACGCTCCGCATCATCAGCGACCCAACGCCACCGGACCGCATCACCCAGCACGTCACCAGCACCCGGCACGGGGCCCTGGGACTGGGGGTGAGCGGTGGTGGTCATGGGCCCGATTCTACCGTGGGCAGGTGTTCGAAAACAACACTTCGAACGGAATCGTTGGGATTGTTTCCGCAGGTCAACACATGTTTTGGCTCATCGCATGCGTCGCCGAGTCAACCCTCGCACACACCCCCGACACTTGCCCCCAGGAGACAGCGCGGACATTCTCAGATCCCGATCTCGGATAGGCGCCATGCGCCGTTCTCCTCCAGGAAGACGTCCCACGTATGACTGCTGGTCGAGAACTCCTCGGACTCCGAGCCTGCATCGCTCTGGTTCTCTCCGGCGTTGAACCTGACGGTGATCGTTACTCGTGTTTCACCGGACGGCATCGACTCGACGCTTTCCACGGACACCACCTCGGCAGGCGGACCAGCCACCGTGATCATGCCCACGCCCTCATATAACTCCTCGACGGCATCGAGCATGGAGGCGCAGGTCAAGCATTCCTTTGCGCTCATCGACCGAACTCGTGAGGTATCGCCGGTAACGCTCGCCTGCCCATACGCATCCACCCACGCACGCACGAACTCCTCCGGCTCCACCTCACTCGCCGGCAACTCCTCGACACCCAGCGACTCCGACGCACTCGGCGAACCCGAAGCCGACGGCGACGGCGACGGCGACATCTCCATCGGCTCCCCCGCCGGCTCGCCATCGCCACAACCAGCCAGCACCAACGCCGGCACATACGCCACGACCACCGCGACTCGTCGTACGAACCTCATCAGACCGTCCTCTTCCCGAGACAACACGAACAACGACTCCCCCAGCGCATGCGCATGCGGTCAGCTCACGTGCCGATCTCCGCCACGATCCAGTGACCGTCCACCCGCTCGAGGATGAAGTCCCACGTGTCCCGCGTTACTTCGAACTGAATCGGTTCAGATCCTTCCCGTTCACGCGTAACACCTGCAGGGAAGACCAAGTCCACCGTGACCATGGCCCGCTCAAAGTCGGCGGAACCGGATTGGACACTCACCACCGTCACATCTGTGTATTGCCTGCCGACGTCGATCGAGCCGCCGTTCCTCTCAACGTCATCAATTCCCTGCGCAATCGATCCGCAGGTGAAGCAATCCTCTGCGCTCATGCTCCGCATACGGGTCGTATCGCCCGTGAAGGTGGCTTCGTCGTACGCCTCCACCCACGCACGTACGAACTCCTCCGGCGCCACCTCATCGGCCGGTAGGTCCTCGATCCCGACCGGCTCCGACACGCTCAGCGACGATCCCGCCGACGGTGAGAGCGACGGCAATTCCACCGGCTCCCCGGACTGCTCTTCGTCGCCACAAGCCGCCAGCGCCAATAACGGCACACACGCCATGACCACCGCGACCCGTCGCACGAAGCCCATCAGACCGTCCCACGGAAGCACCTGAACGCCGGAAGGAACGGACCAGCATCCGCGTCGTGCTCCGCAGCGCACACCATGTCGACGTTCACCATCGCCGCAGGTCGAGTTGATGAAGCGAGTACGTTCGTCAAACGCCCACATCCGAGACTCGCCATTGCCCGTCGACCAGAACCAGGTAGAAGACCCAGTCATCTTCGCTCGCCGGGTACGCCGTTGGTTCCGCGTCCCCCTCGCTGGACTTCCCTGCATTGAACTTCAGGCTCGCTTCGACACGCGTGAAGCCACCTGCCTCGGTGGCGTTGCTCAAGGCTGAGACCTCTGCTGGCAGTGCGCCGTCGTCGATCGTGACTCCTCCGCCGGCTGAGTAGGCACCTTCGTAGGCCTCTGCGAAGCCGGTGCAGGTGACGCACGCGTCCAGGCTGAGAGCGCGTATCCGGCTGGCATCCCCGGTCAAGGCTGCATGGTTGTACGCGTCTACCCACGCGCGCACGAACTCCTCCGGCTCAACCTCATCGGCCGGAAGGTCCTCGACCTCCACCGACTCCGACATGCTCGGCAACGATGCCGCCGACGGTGACAGCGACGGCAACTCCACCGGCTCCCCCGCCGACTCGTCATCGCCACAACCAGCCAGCACCAACACCGGCACACACGTCGCGACCACCGCGACCCGGCGCACCACACCCATCAGACCGTTCACCTCCCGAGACAACAACGAACGGCGGTGCCGCCCACGGCCTCCGGACAGATCGGCGAGCCCCGCCATCGGCACGGAGTCCCGATTCATCCTCAGACCCCGATTCCCGCGACACGCCAGGAACCACCGACCACGTAGAGGTCGACGATCCATTCCTGCTGCTCGGCGGAGAACTCGATGGGATCTCCGTCAGCTGTTTCGTACGTCGTCCCCGAGCTCACGGTGAGCTTCAAGGTGAACCGTGCACTCGTACTATCTGAGCTCTCCGGGTCGACCGAGTCGATGACGTGAGCAGGCCCCACGGGGTCAACGGATCCACCTGCGCCGTAGATCTCCTCGAGTTGCGTGGCAAACCCGTCGCACGTCATGCACTCCTCAGCGCTCATCGCGCGCATCCGCGTCGTGTCCCCATCGAGCGTGGCCGCGTTGTACGCATCCACCCACGCACGCACGAACTCCGCCGGCTCCACTTCACTCGCCGGCAGGTCCTCCGCACCCTGCGACGCCGACACGCCCGGCAACGATCCCGCCGACGGTGACAGCGACGGCAACTCCACCGGCTCGGCCGGCTCGTCATCGCCACAACCAGCCAGCACCAGCACCGGCACACACGCCACGACCACCGCGACCCGCCGCGCCACACCCATCCGACCTCAACCACCCGAGACCAGGACCGGAACCGCTTCCTTCACCTGCAACCCGACACCCGGACCGGTCGTGGTTACCGTGCCTGCGACCGGCAGGAACGGACCACCGTCCACGCTGTACTCCGCAGCCCACACCACATCCACACTCACCATCACCTGCTCATGCACATCCGGGTACGTATGCGAGACGTAGTCACTCATCGGACGCCCCTTCTCGAACACCCTCCCCGGCGACGTCGTCGAGAACGACGACCCATCGCCCGGATGCCACACGAACTGCACCGGACGGATCCGCAAGACCACCTGGCGCCCCAACAACGACACCGATTCTTCGAACGGCGTTGCCTCCGTACGGAACAACGTCTCCAGGTTCACCAACGTCACCCCACCCGGCGGCTGCACCACCACCGCCGACGCCGGGATCACCACATCCTCGAACGCCTGCCGCACCAAGGTCGCCGTGTCCACGCCACCCTCGACCACCTCAACACAACGATTCGTCACCGTACGACGATCCGCATGCCCCACCTGCTCGAAGAACTGGAAACAGTGCTCCCACTCCAACGACCCCACCACCGTCGGCACCGAGGTACGACGCCACTCCACCCGCCGCGTGGAAGTTGGGCGCCCGGAACCACAGCCTGTCTTGTCCATGCCACGGATCGTCACGCCACGTGCATTCGTTGCTCCGGTGATCGACCTCGTGCATGGTCGAATGTCACTCGCTCCAGCCGAACTTTCGTCGTTCTGGGGAGCCGCAGGATCCGCGCCTGCAATTGCAGCCTGGTTCGGTGACAGCAGGAAGACCAGCGGAATGAGGAGCAGCGTCGTGAATGGCCTCATAGGGCCACCTCAGTGACAATCCAACGTTCCTCGATGACTGCCACGTAGAACACCCAGGTCTCGGTGCTCGCCCCGAACTCGATGGGTTCAGAATCGCGAGTCTCTCTGGTGACTCCTGCCGGGAATCCCAGTTCCACCGTGACCTCCGTGGCACCGCTGCTCTTCTCCGGGTTCAGTTGTTCAGTCACGTCGACCCGAGTCGGCGTATCACCGACATCGACGCTCCCGCCATTGGCCACGATTTCTTCCATGGCCGTGGCGAGCGATTCACAGGTCAAGCATTCTGGTGAGCTCATGCTCCGCATGCGAGTCGCGTCGCCCGTGAAGGTGGCTTCGTCGTACGCCCCCACCCACGCGCGCACGAACTCCTCCGGCTCCACCTCACTCGCCGGCAACTCCTCGACCCCCACCGACTCTGACGCACTCGGCGACACCGGCGCTGAAGGCGACAACGACGGGAACTCCACCGGCTCACCCGGCTCGTCATCACCACAACCAGCCAGCACCAACACCGGCACACACGCCACAACCACCGCGACCCGTCGCATCAAACTCATCAGACCGTCCTCTTCCCGAGACAACAACGAACGGCGAAACCACCCACGACCCTAGAACGGACCCGGACAATCCGGAAAGGCGTCCCAGCCAGCCTGTGGACAACCGTCATGCCGACCGCGCCAGCGCGGAGAGCTGCCACCCGTTCTCCCCGCGCACGACGAACTCCAGGTCATACAGCTCCTCCAGCAATGCCAGGACCGAGCGCAGGCTCATCCCGGCGGCGCGCGCGATCGACTCGGTCGGGGCCTCCTGGGCAGCCGGGACCGCATCCAGCACCTGGGCCTGCCGCAGGTTCAACCGGTCCCGGGGCCGCTCCTCACCACGCGGCTCGGCCATCAGGTGGTCCCCTGATGCCCCCGTCAATTCAAGGACCTCACCACCACACGTGACCAGCGACGCCGCTCCCGAACGGATCAACTGGTGGCAACCGGCCGACGGTTCACTGGTCACGGGGCCAGGCACCGCCATCACGGGCCGGCTCAGCGACTGGGTCCAGTTCGCCGTGCTCAGCGCACCGGATCGCAGCGCGGCCTCGACGACCACCGTGCCCGCACCGAGCGCCGCGATGATCCTGTTGCGCGCCAGCAGCCTCCAGCGGGTGACCGTGCAGCCCAGCGCCAGCTCCGAGACCACCAGTCCGTGCTCGGCGATGTAGCGGACCAGGTTCGTGTGGGCAGCCGGATAGACGCGATCCAGGCCATTGGCCATCACCGCGATCGTCGGCCCCTCGGCGGCCAGCGCACCCCTGTGTGCCGCCTGGTCGATCCCGAACGCCGCTCCCGAGACAACACAGGTGCCTGCCTCCGCCACGGTCGCGCCGATCTCGATGGCCACCTCCGCGCCGTACGACGTGGCCGAGCGCGACCCCACCACAGCAACCGAGTGCGCCACCTGGTCGAGCCGCAGTGGCCCCTGCACCCAGAGTCCCAGTGGCACTCCTTCGCGTCCCGCCTGGCCGCCGCACTCGGCCAGCGCATCGAGGCGCGTCGGCCATTCGGCGTCACCGGGGATCACGAACCGGATGCCGCGTGCGTCTGCTCGCTCCATGTCGCGCTCGGGGTGGATGTCGGCCAGGCGTACGGCGGCGTCCTCGCGCATCCCGAACAGGTCCCGCTCACCGCGCAGGTGCTCATACAACTCGACCACACCGACCGAGGCCGCGGTCCGGATCAGCTTGGGGTCACCGGGCTCGGTCAACTGGCTCAACGCGATCCTGGCGAGCCGCTCCTCGTCGCGATCGCTCACGAAGCCCTCCCCTGCACGACGTCCAGCGGCAGCGGATCACCCAACCTGAGTCGCAGCGCCACATCGACCTCGAACTCCCCCGGCTGCTCGATGCCGGCGAGATCCGCCACCGTCCACGCCAGCCGGTGCACGCTGGTGGCGCCACGGCGCGTGATCCGACCCGCATAGATCGCCTCGTCCAGGAGGTCCGTGCCGCGCGGGGTCAGCGGCCACTCCTCGCGCAGCCGCGCGCCTGGCGCCTGGCCGTTGACGCGCCAGTGCGTCCCGGCGTACCTCTGGGACTGCGTACGCCGTGCCGCCGTCACCCGTTCGCGGATGACTGAGGACCGCTCCGGGCGGGCGAACCGGTCCTCGGCCTCGTGCTTGCCGACGGGCATCACGTTGCGGGTGATGTCGATGCGGTCCATCACCGGACCCTCGAGCTTGCGGCGATATTCGCGGCGCTTCACCTCCCCGCAACTGCAGGGGTCGCCGTCGATCGGGCTGGGCGTGTAGTTGCCGCACGGGCAGGGATTCGCCGCGAGGACGAACATCGCGCGCGCCGGATAGGTGGCCGTCTCCTCACCGCGGGCGATGGTCACCTCGCCCGATTCGAGTGGCTGGCGCAGCGACTCGACGATGTCGTTGTTGAAGTGCGGGAACTCGTCCAGGAAAAGTACGCCGTGGTGCGCCCGGCTCAACTCCCCCGGACGGACCTTGCCACTGCCGCCGCCGAGCAGGCTGGCCCGGGTGCAGCTGTGGTGGGGCGCGAAGAAGGGCCGTTGGGTGATCAGGTCCTGGCCCGCGTCGAGTACGCCGGAGAGCGAGCAGATCGCGGTCAATTCCAGCGCCTCGTCGACGTCGAGGTCCGGCAGGATGCCGGGGATCCGCTCAGCGAGCGACGTCTTGCCGGCGCCCTTGGGTCCGCTGAGCATCAGGTGGTGTCCGCCAGCCGCGGCGACCTCCAGCGCGTAGCGGGCCTCGTGCATCCCGATCAGGTCGCCCATGTCGACCTCGGCCAGTCGCTCGCTGCCGCGCCAGTTCAGCAGGGAGCCGGACGGGCTGGCGTCCACGGGTGGCGCGTGGGGCACCTCGACCCCGCGCAGTTCGGCGATGACCTGGGCGAGCGTGCGGAACCCGAAGACCGTCATCCCGGGAACCATTGCCGCCTCGCGGGCCTGGGGTTCCGGGACGAAGACGCGGGAGAAACCGCGCGCGGACGCAGCGAGGGTCATCGCGAGTACGCCGGGGACGGTGCGCAGACGCCCGTCGAGGGTGAGTTCGCCGAGCATCACCGTGTCGCGCAGTGCCTCGCGCAAGGTGTCCTTCTTCTCGGCTGCGGCGAGTACGCCGACCGCGATGGCGAGGTCGAAGTGCGTGCCGCGCTTGGGCAGGTCGGCGGGCGAGAGCAGGATAGTGACCCGACGCGTGGTGGGCCACTCGAAACGGCTGTTGGTGATCGCGGTGCGGATCCGGTCACGCGACTCGTTGATCGAGGCGTCGGGACGGCCGACCAGGCTGGTGGCAACCGCTCCCTGTGAGACGTCGACCTGGACGTCGATCAGGTGGCCGACGGCGCCCTGCAGTGCGACGCAGTGGGTGGTGGCGACAGGCATCAGCCCACCCCGCGAACGTGCTCGATCTGCGGTGCTCCGTGCGCCGGCGCAATGATGCCCACCATGTCGAGGCGGAACTCGGGAGCGCGGGTCCCCGTTGCCGTCAGCCAGGCGGCACCGAGCCGCCTCATTCGGGCGATCTTCAGTGCCGTGACCGCTTCGAACGGGCTGCCGTAGCGTGCCGAGCGGCGTGTCTTCACCTCACAGAAGACGAGCGTCCTTCCCTCGCGTAGAACGAGATCGATCTCGCCCTCGGGGCAACTCCAGTTGTGGTCGAGCAGATCCATGCCCCGCTCGACCAGGTAGCGCGCCGCGAGTGTCTCCCCGTAGGCGCCCAGCCTCTGCTTGTCCGTAGTCCTGTGACCCATGTCTGACCTCCTGGGCCCAGACTCCCCGCTTTCAGGGATGAGTCAGGAGGTCAATTTCGACCCTGTGGATAACTAAGCCTCGAGGGGAGGCTGTGGACGATAAGTGGGTTCAGCCCCGGAGAGCAGTGCCGTCGCACTTCGGGTAGCGGTGCACGAAGACGTCGGCTCCGGAGATGTCCAGACCGAGGCTGGCGAGTAGGGGAGTCAGAAGAACCTCATCCAAGGACTTGAGGAGTGGATTGATCAGTAGGTCAGTCAATGGAGTGAGAATGATTCCGAGCACGGAGCCCAACGGCAACCCGAGAAGGCGTAACTGGCTGAAGTCCGCGGTGATGCCGGGCAGTCCGCTGCTGTTGTTGTCGTAGTGAAACGCCTGGTCATAGCGATCCTCGGAGTCGAGAACGAGTTCTTTGGAGGTTGGATCTATCTGGCTGTCCGCTTTGAGGAGGATGGGCCCAGTGATCGCACCCAGGAAGGCCAGTGCGGTGATGCGAACCTCCAGCCGTAGGTCAATGACTAGCAGTGCATCACTGACCTGGATGACGACAGAGTTGGGCGCGCACGATATCCCTTCCAGTTTGCCCTTCGCGCTCGCGGCCTGAACCGACCCCGAGAGGGAAACTCGAGTGTTCAGAATGCCGAGGTTTAGGTTGACGGCATCTGCAGACAGCTGCACTCGCGCAGCGGCACTCTGTGGCAACTCGGCTTCGGTGTCATTGCTGCGCCCGCAGTATGTCCGCGGCGCCTCAATGACGTTGACGCTGGCATTCACGTTGGCCAGTGGGCCCAGGTTGACCTGGAGGCCAGGCAAGGAGACTCCAGCCTGCTTGTTGGCCAGGGCCGCGCCAGCGGTGACCAGGTCCAGCAGGTTCAGATCACTGTCCAGTCCAGCTGCGCCACCAGTCCCCAAGGCCAAGAGGTCAGCGACCGGAATCTGGGTGCCGGGCACCTGCGGAGCAATCGTCTCCAGCAGGACTACTTCAGCGGTATTCCCGCTCTGGGCGCGAAGCGCCGAAGCAGCGAGCAGATAGAAGTCGCCCAGACTCACGAGTTGATCCCCACGGATCAACTCGCTCATCGTTCCTGCACCGATATCGGCACCGAGGAAGTAGAGAAGGTCGACGTTAGTGTTCGCCAAGCCCTCGTAGTTGGCCGCGGTCAGGTTGATGTTGCCGCCGAGGGCAGTCAACAGCGGGCCGAGAATGGGTGATGCGCCCGTGTCCAGTTCCGCCGCGTACGACCCGATCGAGAAGCACGCACCGCCGGCAGACTCGGCGTACGCGGTCTTGTTCACCCACCCGCCATTGGCGAAGATCGGGAAGAAGAAGTCGACCTTGGTCCGGGTGATCACCCGGACATGCGTCGCACCGTCGGAACCGCTGTCGACGAAGGACCCATCGATCGGGTTGTAGATGCCTGGCGTCGCACAGATCTCGGCACCCGTGAGTTCGGTCTGTGCGACTGTGCACGTCACCACGGTCAGCGGTTCGCCGACGGTGTCATTGTCGTTGCGGGCCAGGCTCGCAGCAACGGCGGCATTCCATTCGTCGGTGCCATTGAGCGTCGAGGTCGTGTTCCCCTTCAGGGTCCGAGCCATGTCGAGTGCCACCAGGTCTGCGACGGCCTGCATGTCGCGTGCGGCCACTCGCTGATAGCCGATGTCCACGGCAAGGGAGCAGACTCCCACCAGGACAATCGTGAGCACTCCGACCATGATGGCGATCGCACCACGCTCGTCGCGCGGTTTGTTGGCGGGACTGAACCAGGCAAGGACCCTCGATGGTCGGTGCATCAGTTGACCTCTGCCTGCGAGGTGAACTCCAACTCGCCGGGCATCGGCACCAACGGCAGCTTGAAGGGGTCGAACGTCTTGTAGTTGAGGGTCAGGGTGACCTTGACGCAGTCCCCTCCTGAAGCCGAGTCACAGTCCGAATCCAGCGCGGTGGTGCAGACCAGGCCGCGCTCCCCGCACTTGAGGCCCGTGCCTCCCAGCGCGTCGTTGACAGCGCTGGACGCCTTGTCGACCGCAGTTCCCTCCGGGGCGACAGCACCAGCCCGGGCGCCCTCGGCCGCGGCCTGGGTCATCGCCTGGCGCACGGTGAACATGTATCCATAGCTGATGATCCCGAAGAGCAGCAGCGCAAGCACAGGGAAGACGAGCGCGAACTCAACAGCAGACGCGCCGCTCTCGTCGCGCGTGCGTCGCTTCACACCAGTCACGTCTGCCCCACCCTGACACGTCCAACAGCAGGTCCCGACGACCCACCCCAGACAAGGATAAGCAACAAACGCCGTTCTGTCCCGAAATCTGCCCTCAGGACTTGGGCGGCTCGAAGTCGGACGCCGCCAGTTCCTCCACGTTCACGTCCTTGAAGGTCAGCACTTTCACGTTCTTGGCGAACCTCGCCGGGCGATACATGTCCCACACCCACGCATCACTCATCGACACCTCGAAGAACACATCACCCGACTCCGTGCGCGCCTTCACATCAACCGCATTGCACAGGTAGAAGCGCCGATCCGTCTCGACGACGTATTTGAAGATCGACACGACGTCGCGATATTCGCGATAGAGGTTGAGCTCCATCTCGGTCTCGTACTTCTCGAGATCCTCGGCACTCATCGCATCTCCTCCATCCTCGGCTCCGGTGAGTCTAGGACGCCAGCCGGCACCGCGCCCGCCACCACTCCGGGCAGGCTCCACGATCGCCGGTGTACGTCGCAGGGCCCGAGCCGGCGCAACGCCTCGACGTGCTCGGGCGCCGAGTAGCCCTTGTTCTGCTCCCAGCCATACTCCGGCCACTGCCGCGCCAGCCCGGCCATGATCGCGTCCCGCTCGGTCTTCGCCAGGATGCTCGCTGCCGCCACCGCCGCACACCGCATGTCCGCCTTGATCGCGGTCCGCACCGGCGGCACCCGATCCAGCATCCCCTCCGGCCCGAAGAGCGGCATCTCCGCGGGCAGCGACAGGTAGTCATGCTTGCCGTCCAGTAGTACGACGTCCGGTTCCACGCCCAGCCCGGCCAGCGCCCGGTGGCCCGCCAACCGCAGCGCCACCGTCATCCCGAACTCATCGATCTCCGCCGGGCTCGCATGGCCCACCGCGTGGTGCGGTGCCCACCGGCGTACCTTCGGCGCCAGCGCCGCCCGCGCCGCAGGCGTCAACAACTTCGAGTCGCGTACGCCGCGTGGCGCCGTGCGGGTCTGCTCGGAGATCACCACCATGCCGATCGTGACCGGGCCACACAGCGCACCGCGGCCCACCTCGTCGGCAGCCGCGAGCAGCCGGTGCCCCTCACGCAGCAGGCTCCGCTCCAGGCGCAGTGTCGGCGTGCTCACGGCGAGTCGGGCACGCCCTCGAACACCTCGGGCCGGTGCACCCGATGGAAGCGGTCGGTGGGCCACACCAGCGCCCACACCTTGCCGACCACGAGTTCCTCCTTGACCAGGCCCCGCGTCGGCGAGCACTCCTGGACCACCGGGTCGTGGCACATGTGCGCGGTCGAGTCCTGGGAGTTGCCGCGGTTGTCGCCCATCATCAGCAGGTATCCCTCGGGGATCTCCACGTCGAGGTCACAACTGATCATCGGGGCGGCGCAGTCCGCACTGCCCTCCTTGACGTACGCCGACTCGTCCATCGCGTGCCCGTTGATCGACAACCGGCCCTGGTCATCGCAACAGACCACGTGGTCGCCGCCGACCCCGATCACCCGCTTCACCAGGTGCCCACCGGTCGGGTAGAGCCCGATCTTCGCCATCGTCTTGGTCAGCACGTTGGTCGGTCCCTGGGACTCGCTGCTGCCCAGCCAGCCGCCGGGATCCTTGAAGACCACCACGTCACCGCGCTGCGGCGAACCGCTGCCCCAGTAGGAGACCTTCTGGACCAGGATCCGGTCGTTCACGATCAGCCCGGGCTCCATCGACTGGCTCGGGATGTAGAACGCCTGCAGGAAGAAGGCCTTGATGATCACCGCCAACAGGACGGCGATGCCGACCAGCAGGATCGTCTCCTGCCAGATCGGCATTTCCTTCTTCTTCTTGTGGGACGACGAAGACCGCGACTCGTCGGAACCAGGGGTTCCTTCCTCGTCGGGGAGGGAGTCGCGGTCTTCAGAAGTCACGCGGGTGAGCCTAGCCAGTCCTGTGCAGGATCTGGGGATCAGGCCTCGCGGCGTTCCTTGATCTTGGCAGCCTTGCCGCGCAGGTTGCGCAGGTAGTAGAGCTTCGCCCGGCGCACGTCACCGCGGGTGACGACCTCGATCTTCTCGAAGATCGGAGAGTTCAGCGGGAAGGTCCGCTCGACGCCGACGCCGAAGGAGACCTTGCGGACGGTGAAGGTGCGGCCGATGCCGGAACCCTGCACGCGGATCACCACGCCCTGGAAGACCTGGACACGGGAGCGGCTGCCCTCGATGACCTTCACGTGGACCTTGATGGTGTCACCGGCGCGGAAGTCCGGGACATCGCTGCGCAGGTTCGCCTGGGCAAGTTCGTTGATGACGTTCGTCATGGTTCTCTCCTCGCGAATGCCACAGGTCAGCCGCGGAATCAGTGTTCGATCCGGTTGGTCCAGCCATCCTTGGCCGGCGGCGCCAGTTCCCCCTGTGGCAGGAACCTGACGCGGACCCTCCTTCGTGGTGCGGAGCGGTCCGTCTTCGGCCGGCTGGGCCAAGGAAGAAGTTTGCCATACGGGCCCGTGCCAGCAGAAATCCCGTGCTCTCCCCTGTTCCCGACCCACTCAGCGCCGCGGCTTGCCCATCAGCACCGCACCGTCGGGCGCTTCGCCCTCGACCAGGCGATAGCCGGCCTTGCGATACATCCGCTGGTTGTCGGTGCTCTGCACACCGGTGAAGAGCAGGAACCGGCGCGCGTCCGGCGGCGCCAACGACTCGGCGTACCCCAGGAGCCAGCGGCCCAGCCCCCGCCCCTGCAGGTCGGGCGCCACCATCAGTCGCCCCACGTGCCACGCGTCGCCCTCGAGTCGCCCGCGGCACGCCCCGACCAGGCGGCCGTGGTGGCGTACGACGTGGGTGGTCCACTCCGCCAGGCCCGCGACCACGTCGTCGAGCGTCTCGCCGAGCGCCGGGATCTCCACCCCCGGGTTGGCCTGCCCCTCGGCCAGCCAGCACGCGCGCTGCAGGGTGAACAACTCACCTGCGTCCCCGCGGGAGGCCGGGCGTACGTCGAGTTCGTCCAGCGCATCGAGGGAAAGCGTCGCGGATCCGTGCAGCAGGTCCGGCCGTCGCTCCGCCGTACGCCGGATCGCCTGGTCGCGGCGCCAGTCGGCGATCGCGCCATGGTTGCCCGACAGCAGCACGTCGGGTACGTCGTGGCCGCGCCAGGTGGCGGGCTTGGTGTAGACGGGGTATTCGAGGAGTCCGTCCTCGTGGGACTCCTCCACGAGCGACTCGGCATTGCCCATGAAGCCGGGCAGCAGCCGCACCACCGCCTCGGTGATTGCCAGCGCGGCGACCTCTCCCCCGTTGAGCACGTAGTCGCCGATCGAGATCTCACGGACCTCCGCCCTGCTCGCGGCATGGTCGATGACCCGCTGGTCGATCCCCTCGTAGCGGCCACATGCGAAGACGAGGCGTTCGCGGGTGGCCAGGTCGCGGGCGATCTGCTGGCTGAACGGCGTACCGCTCGGGGCGGTGAAAACGACGCACGCGCCGTCGATGCCGATCTCATCGAAGGCGGCCCCGAAGGGTTCCGGCTTCATCACCATCCCGGCCCCGCCGCCGTACGGCGTGTCGTCGACGGTGTGGTGCCGATCGGTGGCCCACTGGCGCAGGTCGTGCACCGCGATGTCCAGCAATCCCTTGGCGCGGGCCTTGCCCGGCAGCGAAAGGTCGAGGGGGCGCAGGTAATCCGGGAAGATGGAGAGGATGTCGATCCGCATCGGCTCAGTCGTCCAGCGGGGTGACCAGGCCGGGGCGGTCAGCCACGACGACGCGGGCGGCGGCCAGGTCCACTTCGGGGACCAGCGCCTTCACGAAGGGCACCAGCCCGTCGTGGCCGTCCGGCGTACGGATCTCGAGCAGGTCCTGGGCGCCACCGTGGACCACACGGCGTACGGTGCCCAACTCGCGGCCGTCCACGTCGTACGCCGCCAGCCCGATCAGCTGGTGGTCGTAGTACTCGTCCGGGTCCTCGGGGCTGGCGTCCGCGGGCAACTCGGCGTGGAGCACCAGTCCGCGGGCCGCCTCGGCGGCGTTGCGGTCGGCGATTTCCTCCAGGCCGAGCAGCAGCCGACCCTGGTGCCAGCGGCGCGAGGCGACCGTCACCGAGGTGAGCGAGTGGGTGGCCCCCCGGGGCGACTCGGCGCGGAGCACCTGGCCGACGGCGAAGCGGAGCTCGGGCTCATCGGTGCGTACGTCGATCGTCACCTCACCCTTGATGCCGTGCGGCTTCCCGATCCGGCCGACGACAACTTCGATCACGCTCTCTTCCACGACAGGGAGCCTAACTGGGTGAGTGGGGTGAAATGGCGACCGGGCGCACCCACGAGGGATGCGCCCGGTCGAGTGGTGCTTGTTCAGCGGTGGCGGTCGACGTCCACGAAGTCGATCCGCGCGCCACCGCGACCCGCGAGGGCCGAGATGACGGTGCGGAACGCGGACGCGGTGCGCCCACCACGGCCGATGACCTTGCCGAGGTCGTCGGGGTGCACCCGCACCTCGAGGACCGAGCCACGGCGCAGTTGCTTGTCGCGGACCGAAACCTCGTCGGGGTTGTCGACGACACCACGGACCAGGTGCTCGAGTGCGTCAGCAAGCATGATGCTCAGGCCTCTTCGGCCGTGGCCTCGTCAGCCTTGGCCTCCTCGGCAGGAGCGTCCTCGGCCGGCTTCTCCTCGGCGGGTGCTTCGGCCTTGGCCTCGTCGGCGGGCTTCTCCTCGGCCTTGTCGGCCTTCTTCTTGGAGGTCACCGCGGCACCCTTGGGCTCGTTCTGGGCTTCCTTGAGCGCCTCGTTGAAGATCTCGAGCTTGTCGCGCTTCGGCTCGGCAACCTTCAGGGTGCCCTCGGCGCCCGGCAGGCCCTTGAACTTCTGCCAGTCACCGGTGATCTTCAGGATCGCGGCAACGGCCTCGGTCGGCTGGGCGCCGACGCCGAGCCAGTACTGCGCGCGCTCGGAGGTCACCGAGATGAAGGAGGGCTCCTCCTTCGGGCGGTAGGCACCGATCTCCTCGATGACCTTGCCGTCGCGCTTCTTGCGCGAGTCGACGACGACGATGCGGTATTGCGGCACACGGATCTTGCCCATGCGCTTCAAGCGAATCTTGACGGCCACGTTTGTGGTGTCTCCTTGGGAATTGAGGTGTGGGTGAGCGCCACGAACCGGGTGGGGACCAGGCCGGGAGGCTCGGCGGATCCGGCGCGTCCGGGTGAGAGGGTCCGCATGCGCAGGAGTCAGCGTGAGATTCTGCCAGAGACCGGGGCAAGGTTCGAAATCCTGTTTGACGCAGCACCGCGCGAGGAAGGGAGGACAGCATGGAGCAGCATGCGATCGTGTTCATCAGCCTGGGCGTGGGCGGCCCGCTGTTCGCCGCACTGATCGTCGGGGTGATCCTCTACGCCGGCAAGGCACGACCGCGCCCCGACCTCGGCGTCCGCCCTGCCCCGGCCGATCATCACGCCCTTGCCAGCGCGACGCCGCCGGGCGGTCGCTGGAACATGCAGCTCCTCTCCTCCTCACTCTTCGGGAAGCTCGGTGGCACCCTCGGCTCGACGAACGGTGAAGTCGAGATCGCCAACGGGCATCTGGGCTTCTTCCCGCGCGGCTCGAGCCAGCCGGCATGGTCCTATCCGTGCCACCAACTCGCCGTACGCCCGCAAACCGCCTTCAACGCGGCGGGCCTCCTGCTGTGGACGCCGCACGGGCAGATCCGCTGCAACGTGAGCCGCGAGCACATCAACATCTTCAGCCGGAACACGATCAAGACACTGCGCGAGCCGCGCTACTTCCGTGAATTCGCCGAGGTTCTCTGGGCCAACGGCGCCCAGCGCAGGTGATCACTCACGCGGCGAGGGCACGCTCGATGTCGGCCGCAAGCTTCTCCGGCTTGGTCGTCGGCGCATAGCGCTCGATCACCTGTCCGTCACGCCCGACGAGGAACTTGGTGAAGTTCCACTTGATCCGGTCCCCGAGCAAGCCACCGGCCTGCGAGCGCAGCCAGGCATAGACCGGGTGCGCGCCGGCCCCGTTCACGTCGACCTTGTCGAACATCGCGAAGCTGACGCCGTAGTTGCGCTGGCAGAAGTCGCCGATCGCCCCCGCATCGCCCGGCTCCTGCCCGGCGAACTGGTTGCAGGGAAACCCGAGCACGGCGAGCCCGCGGTCGGCGTACGTCCGCTGGAGCGCCTCCAGGCCCTCGTACTGCGGGGTGAGGCCGCACTTCGACGCAGTGTTGACCACCAGGACCACCTGGCCCGCGAACTCCGACAGGGACTGGTCCGTGCCGTCGAGCCGGGTCGCGGTGAAGTCGTGCAGGGTCGTCATCGGCTGCCTTTCGTCGGGAAACGTCGGGTCAATTGTTGAACATCGCCCCGCGCAGCACCACCACGGTGGGCTCGGCCAGCACGGAGAGGTCCTCGAGCGGGTTCCGCGGATAGACCACGAAGTCGGCCGGCGCACCCTCGTCCAGCCCGGCATTCCAGCCCAGCCACTCACGACCACGCCAGGAGGCCGCACCGAGCGCATCGAAGGCGCTCATGCCCAGGTCGGCCATCGCGATCACCTCACCGGCGATGTTGCCGTGGCGGGAGACACCGCCGCCGTCGGATCCGGCGTACATCGGGACACCCGCCTCGTACGCCGCCATCAACGTCGCCCGGCGCCGCGCGAACAGGTCGTCCATGGTCGCGGCGTACGTCGGGAACTTCGCCCGCCCCGCCTCGGCATGCTCGGGGAACTTCTCCAGTTGCATCACCGTGGGCACCAGCGCAGTGCCGCGGGCGACCATCGCCTCGATCAGGTCCTCCCCCAGGCCGGTGCCGTGCTCGATGCAATCGATGCCGGCCTCGATCAGGCCCGGCAGCACCGCCCGGCCGAAGCAGTGCGCGGTGACCTTGGCGCCGTGCTCGTGCGCGACCTCGATCGCGCGGGCGAACTCCTCGGCCGAGAAGCTGGGCATCAGGTCGCCGTCCTCGCGCGAGATCCAGTCCCCCACCAGCTTGACCCAGCCGTCGCCGCGCTGCGCCTGCAACGCCACCTCGGCGGCGAGGTCATCGGGCTCGACCTCGGCGGCATAGTTGCGGATGTAGCGCTTGGTGCGGGCGATGTGCCGACCGGCGCGGATCAGTCGGGGCAGGTCGTCGCGCTCATGGATCCAGCGGGTGTCGGCAGCCGACCCGCAGTCGCGGATCAACAGGGCGCCGGCGTCACGGTCGGAGACCGCCTGCTGCTCGGTCTCCTCGTCACTGACCGCACCCCCGTCGTCGAGGCCGAGGTGGCAGTGCGCGTCGACCAGGCCGGGCACGATCCACCCCTGGGCCGCCGTCTCGGCGCCGGGTTGCCGCTCCAGGGTGATCCGGCCGTCGACGACGTACAGGTCACGGGCCTGGCCGTCGGGCAGCACCGGGCCGGAGAACTTCAAAGCACTCATGGCACGACCGTAGCGCGTCCGCCCCAGCGCCCGGCGCCTACAACTGGTCGAGCAGCCAGGACGGCGACATCGCCGTTGCGCCGGCCCCACCGACCAGGGCACGCAACAACTGGTCGGCGGTGATCACGGTGACCCGGTGGCCCTTGCCGAGGGCTGCGCGGGCCTCGGCGACGATGGTGTCGTCCCCGGCGCCCTTGGCGTGCACGGTGCGCACGTGGGCATCGCGACCGGCCTTCACCCCACCCTTGGCGGCGCCCTCGAGGACCATCACGATCTCGTCGTACGCCGTGTCGGCCACCATCAGCTGCTCGTGCAGCCGCCGTGCCGCGCGGGCGCGGTCCTTCCACCATCCGTCGGGCCGGGAGCCGACCACGTTGGCGGCGTCGACGACGAGGACGTTCACGTCAGGACTCGGTCACTTGAGGAACTTGGAGAAGTCCTTGGGCAGGTCCAGGTTCTGCGCAGCGGTCTCGTAGTCGATCCCCTCGGGGTTGCCGAACGGGTTGCCGGACGCGGCCTTCTCGCTCGCCGCTGCCTTCGCCGCGGCACGCTGCGCCGCGGCCTTGGCGGGGTTGCCGGAGACGCGCTTCTTCTTGCCCTGCTGCTTCTTCTGCTTGACGCGGCCGCCACCACCGGGCATCCCCGGCATGCCGGGCATCCCCGGGATCCCGCCACCCTTGGCCATCTGCTGCATCATCTTCTTCGCCTCGAAGAAGCGGTCCACCAGCGTGTTCACGTCCGAGACCTGGGTGCCGGATCCCTTGGAGATCCGCAGCCGGCGCGAGCCGTCGATGATCTTCGGGTTGTCCCGCTCGGCCGGCGTCATCGAATAGATGATCGCCTGGATCCGGTCGATCTCGCGCTCGTCGAAGTTCTCCAACTGGTCGCGGAACTGGCCCATCCCGGGGAGCATCCCCATGATCTTGGTCAGCGAGCCCATCTTGCGGATCTGCTGCATCTGGGCGAGGAAGTCGGTCAGGGTGAAGTCGCCACCACCGGCCAGCTTCTCCGCAGCCTTCTGCGCCTCGGCCGCGTCGAAGGTCTTCTCGGCCTGCTCGATCAGGGTGAGCATGTCGCCCATGTCGAGGATGCGCGAGGCCATCCGGTCGGGGTGGAAGAGGTCGAAGTCGGTCATCTTCTCGCCGTTGGAGGCGAACATGACCGGCTTGCCGGTGATCGAGGCGATCGAGAGCGCGGCACCACCGCGGGCGTCACCGTCGAGCTTAGTCAACACGACGGCGTCATAGCCGACGCCCTCCTGGAAGGCGAGCGCCGTGTTGACGGCGTCCTGGCCGATCATCGCGTCGACGACGAAGAGCACCTCGTCTGGCTGGACCGCGTCGCGGATGTCGGAGGCCTGCTGCATCAGCTCGGCGTCGATGCCGAGGCGACCGGCGGTGTCGACGATGACCACGTCGTGCAGCTTCCGCTTCGCCTCCTCGACGGCGTCGCGGGCGACCTGGACCGGGTCCCCCACGCCGTTGCCGGGCTGGGGCGCGAAGACGGGTACGCCGACCCGCTCACCGTTGACCTGGAGCTGGTTGACGGCATTGGGCCGCTGCAGGTCCGCAGCGACCAGGAGCGGCGAGGTGCTCTGCTCCTTGAGCCACAGCGCCAGCTTGGCCGCCAGCGTGGTCTTGCCGGCGCCCTGGAGGCCGGCCAGCATGATCACGGTCGGGCCGTTCTTGGCGAAGCGGAGGCGACGGGTCTCGCCACCGAGGATGTTGACCAATTCCTCGTTGACGATCTTGATGATCTGCTGCGCCGGGTTCAGCGCCTGGGAGACCTCGGCACCACGGGCGCGCTCCTTGACCGCTCCGACGAACTCCTTCACCACCGGCAGCGCGACGTCGGCCTCCAGCAGCGCGATCCGGATCTCGCGCGCGGTGGCGTCGATGTCGGCCTCGGAGAGCCGTCCCTTGCCGCGCAGGTTCTTGAAGGTGTCGGCAAGACGGTCGGAAAGTGTGGCGAACAAGTCGGGCATCCCCTGGGGTGACGGCGGTCAAACGGTGGTCACAGGGTAACTGCCCGCAACCCAGCGCCCCAACGGAGCGTCCTCACTCCCCCTTCCAGTCCGCGAGCCACTCCACGGTCCCGTCCTCGTGCACCATCGGGGTGGCGTAGAACTCACCGAC
>NZ_JAUZVI010000010.1:0-158956 GCF_031844485.1 Nocardioides sp. AE5 | reverse complement strand
CTGAGGGCACGCCGGACGGTGTTGCGGGAGATGCCGAGGCGACGTGCAATGCCCTTGATGGTTTCTCCCGACGCATGGAGAGTGTTTATCCGCTCCCATTCGTCGGCGTTCATTTGATCTCCAGGATTTCGAAATTCAGCGGTGATGCGGATCACTGTGATGCACGCGTCCGAGCATTGTCAAGCAAGCTTCGACGGTCGTCGTTGCCGGCGCGGGGTCGGGGTGGGCATGGGGGTCAACTTGCGGAATCCGGATCAGGCCGAGTGGTCCAAGCTTCCTGTTGAGATGTCGATCTTGTGCGTGATTTGGCGGCCGGGAAGGGGGTCACCCGGTTTGGGTGGCGGACCACGTAGTTGCCCGGTTCAGGCACGAGCCGGATCGCGGCAGAGTAATCGGCGTCACATCCGATCGCCCGCCAGGGTGGGCATCGAATATCAATTCCGATATTCGTTTGATCGCGCCATGTCGACGCAGGGTCCACCCATTTCTTTTTCATGGAGGAAATCATCATGTCCGCCAATATCGACGCCCTCAAGAATGCCTTTGCTGCTGCCGACGCCGGCGACGCTGGCCCGCTGGTCGCCCTCTATGACGACAACATGTCGTGGGCCGGCTTCACCCTCGAAGGCACCCAGACCGTCTACACCAAGGCATCGTTCCTGGAGGCGTTCGGCGTGCTGGCCAAGCTCGACGCCTCGGCCAACGAGGTGCTCGAGGCGACCGAGACGCCGGAAGGGATCGTCACCGCGACGCTGCGCCTCTACCGCAAGCTCGGCGACAAGGAACTCGACGTCCAGGGCGTCTTCACCCACCGCTTCGTCGACGGCAAGGTGACCGCCGGATCCGACGTTGTGCCGCCCGAGTTCGAGAAGTTCTGGGCCGAGACCGGCCTGAGCGCCTGAGCCGGCGCGGCCCAGGACCATCTAGAGATTCCGCGGAACCTCTCAAGGAGAGAACGATGACCGTCATGGCAATCCGACCCCACACCTCGGCAGCCCTGGGCCGCGCCGTCCGTCCGCTGCACAGCACCACGCCCACCTCGCAGTTCCGCGACGTGATGGCCAACATGGCCGCTCCCGTCTCGGTGATCACTGCCGCCGACGACGGCGTGGGCAGTGGCGCCACGGTCAGCGCGCTGATGTCGCTGTCGATGGATCCGGAGATGATCGTGGTGGCGCTGGACCGCACGTCGGCGACCTTGGGGATGATCCAGCGCACGCGCCGCTTCGGGGTCAACATCCTGGCCGCGGACCAGCGCGACGTGGCGATGGCATTCGCCTCCAAGGGCGCGGACAAGTTCATCGGGCTCGACCATTGCCTGGAGTCCGGTGTGCCGAGGCTGGGTGGCATCTCCGGCTGGGTGCGGTGCACCGTCGAGCGGATCCAGCCCGGTGGCGACCACGTGCTGGTCTCCGGCCTGGTCGAGCGGGCGTTCCACGACCCGACCCTGGAGCCGATGACCTATCAGGGACGCAGCTTCGGCACCCACCGCCCCGGCTGAAGTCCGGACCGGGCACGACGGCGTACGCACGGCAATGGAGCAGGAGGAGACCCACGATGGGGATGTTCGACGGGCTCGGCGGCCCTGACGTGGTGGCTGCGCGCCACCAACGCATCGGCGACCTGCCCCGCCGGGCAGCACGACGTACGCCGGACAAGGTGGCGATCATCGACGGCGACGTGCGACTGACGTTCGCCGACTTCGACGAACGCGTCGACCGCTTCTCCCAGGCGCTGCACGCCGCCGGCCTCGGCCGGGGCGACACCCTGGCGCTGCTCTCGCACAACTGCTGGCAGTTCCCCGCGATCGCCTTCGCGGCCGCCCGCCGTGGTGTCGTGCTGGTGCCGGTCAACTTCATGCTCGGAGCGGCGGAGATCGCCTGGATCCTGGACCACTGCGAGGCAAGCGCCTTCGTGGTCGAGGACGCCCTCGTCCCCGTTGCGACCGATGCCCTGGCCGCCTGCGGGCGTGAGGTGCCGGTGCGTGCCCGGATCGACCTCGACCCCAGTGTCGCCCTGCCCAGTGATGGGGGATGGGTGCCAGTGGCCGGATGGCTCGACCACGAGCCCTGCGCCTTGCCCGACGTCGAGCTCGGCGACGACGAGCCGGTGCGGATCATGTACACCTCCGGCACCGAGTCGCGGCCCAAGGGCGCGGTGCTGGGCAGCCGCTCGCTGATCTGGCAATACACCTCATGCATCGTCACCGGTGGTATGGAGGCCGAGGACGTGGAGCTGCACTCGATGCCGCTCTATCACTGTGCGCAGCTGGACAACTTCCTCTCCACGAAGATCTATCTCGGGGCGACCAGTGTCATCCTGCGCCGTCCCGATCCGGACGCGATCCTGGCTGCGATCGAGCGCCACCGGATCACGAACCTCTTCGTCCCGCCGACGGTCTGGATCAGTCTGCTGGCCAGTCCTGCGTTCGCCAGCACGGACCTGTCCAGCCTGCGCAAGGGCTATTACGGCGCCTCGGCGATGCCCACCCAGGTGCTGCGCGAGCTGACCGAGCGGGCACCGGAACTGAGGCTGTGGAACTTCTATGGGCAGACCGAGATGGCCTCGCTGGCCACCGCCCTGCCGCCCGCGGAGCAGTTCACCCATGGCGGGTCCGCGGGCTATCCGGCGCTGAACGTCGAGACGATCATCGTCGATGACGACGACGTCGAACTGTCGGCCGGCGAGGTGGGCGAGATCGTGCACCGCAGCCCGCACCTGATCCTCGGCTATCTCAAGGACCCGGAGCGGACCGCCGAGGCGTTCAAGGGCGGCTGGTTCCACTCCGGCGACCTGGGCTACTTCGACCCCGACGGCCGCCTCTATGTGGTGGACCGGAAGAAGGACATGATCAAGACCGGCGGGGAGAACGTCTCCAGCCGCGAGGTCGAGGACGCCCTCTTCGAGCACCCCGCGGTCGGCGAGGTCGCCGTCTTCGGAGTGCCGCACCCGCGCTGGATCGAGGCGGTGACCGCGGTCGTCGTACCCCGTGCCGGCGCCGAGGTCAGCCCCGACGAACTGATTGAGTTCGCCCGGACCAGGCTGGCCGGGTTCAAGGCGCCCAAGACCGTGGTGCTGGCCGACTCGCTGCCGAAGAACCCGAGCGGGAAGATCCTCAAGCGCGACCTGCGCCAGACGTACGCCGTCACCGACTGATCCGCACAAGGTCGACTGGATCGCCTGCAGAAGGTAGAGCGCCAGGTCCAAGCTCATGGTGGTCGACGGGGCGAGCGCGTCGGGAATGAACGGAACAAGCCCGGAGTTGTCGCCGTCGTGAACCTTCAGGACTCCCGGCGCATCTCGATCCTGCTGGGTGTCCTCTTCGGGCTGACCGGCCTGGGGTCCGCCTCGGCCGCGATCGTGATCCCGGTGCTGGCCGACGACCTCGGCGTCAGCGTCGGGGTCGGCACCTGGACGATCACCCTCTATGCACTGCTGCTTGCGGTGGCCACCCCGATCTATGGTCGCGTCGCCGACCTGGTCGGGGTCCGGTTGCCGTTGATGGTCGGGATCGGGCTGATGGTGGGTGGCGCCACGCTGTCCGCGCTGGCGCCGTCCTTCGGCGTACTGCTGGCGGCCCGGGTGCTGCAGGGCGCCGGTGCCGCGGCCGTGCCGACGCTCGGCGTGGCGGTGCTCAGCTCCCGTTATGACGGACCCGTCCGTGGGCTGGCGCTGGGTCGCCTGGCCGGTGCGGCCGCCTGCCTGTCTTGTCTCGGGCCGTTGGCCGGGGGACTGGTCGAGGCGCAGTTCGGGTGGCGTGCGGTGATGGCGCTGCCGGTGCTGGGCCTGCTGATCGTGCCGTTCATCTGGACGGCACTGCATCGCGACGGGACCGGCGCCCGCCTGGACATCCTCGGTGCCGCGCTGGTGGCGGGCACCTCGGCCGGTCTGGTGCTGCTGATCCAGTCGCCGTCCACTGGCGTCGCGGTGGCGGTGGTCGGCGTGGTGCTGCTGCTGCTCGGCGTACCCGCCGTCACGATGCAGGTACGCCGTCACCCCGAGGGCTTCTTGCCGATCACGGTGATCACCAACCCTGCGGTGGTGCGCAGCGCCATGGCAGCGGCAGCGATCCCGGCAGCGTGGTTCGGGCTGCTGATCGCGGCGCCGGCCGTGATGATCCACCACGGATGGGAGCCCTGGCAGGTGGGGTTGCTCCTGGCGCCGAGTGCAGTGATCGCCCTCTTCGTCCCGCGCGTTGCTGCGCCCTGGCTGGAACGCTTCGGTGGGGTGGTGGCGCTCGCGGCCTCGGGCGTCCTGGCAGCGATGGCCATGGTGATGGCGGCCGTCGGAGCCGCCCAGGAGTCACCGGTGCTGCTCGGACTCGCCGTGCTCCTGGTGACGATGTCGTTCGGGGTCGGACAACCGTCGCTGATGAGCGTGGTCGGCGACGCCGTCCTGGTTGACGTGCGTGGCATCGCGCTGGGCATCGCCACCCTGCTCTTCATGACCGGTGGCTCGGTCGGCTCGGCGGTGGTGGGTGGCTTTGGTGAGGCCTTCAGCATGGGCTGGGCCCTGATGATGCTGGCGGTGCTGCCGTTGGCCGGGCTTGTCGTGCTGGTGCCGATGCTCGGCCGGGCGCGGCTGGCCCAGCCCGACTGACCTGCGTGGATCCGGGCCAGCCGTCAGCTTGGCTCGTTCCCCTCTCGGTGGGTCAGGAAGGTGAGTTGGCGGCGTACTCGTCACGCAGCAGGCGCTTGTAGAGCTTGCCGGTGGCGTGGCGCGGCAGCGAGCTCCGGAAGTCGATCGAGCGGGGGCACTTGTACGTCGAGAGCCGCTCGGCGCAGAAGGCCATCAACTCGGCCTCGAGTTCTGGACCCGGCGTCACTCCCGCCGCGGGTTGGACGACGGCCTTGACCACCTCTCCCAGCTCGGGATCGGGGACGCCGAAGACGGCCACGTCCTCGACCAAGGGATGGAGGACCATGACGTTCTCGGCCTCCTGCGGATAGATGTTCACCCCGCCGCTGAGCACCAGGTCGGCGCGGCGGTCACTGAGATAGAGATAGCCGTCCTCGTCCAGGTAGCCGATGTCGCCGACCGTGGTCCAGCCCCGATCGTTGTGTGCCTCCCGGGTCCGCTCCGGGTCGTTGTGATAGCGGAAGTCGAGTCCGCCCTCGGACCAGATCGTGCCGCTCTGCCCTGGCGGCAGGGGATCGCCGGCGTCGTCGAGGACGTGCGGTGTGCCGGAGAGTGCCCGGCCCACGGACCCCGGACGTTCGAGGGCCTCGGCGGACGTGATCGCGGTGAACAGGTTGTTCTCCGTGGAGGAGTAGTACTCCTCGATCACCGGGCCGAACCAGTCGATCATCGCCCGCTTCACCTCCGGTGGGCACGGGGCGGCGGCGTGGACCACTGCGCTGAGGGTGGACACATTGGCTGCGGAGCGCACCTCCTCGGGCAGCTTGAGCATCCGGACGAACATGGTCGGGACCATCTGGGTGTGGGTGATCCGGTGCTGCTCGATCAGTTCCAGTGCCCGGGTCGCGTCGAACTTCTCCATGATCACGGCCGTGCCGCCGAAGCGGTGCACGGTCATCGTGAACCGCAGTGGTGCGGCGTGATAGAGCGGCGCGGGCGACAGGTAGCGGGTCCCGGAGTCGAAGCCCCAGCGGGAGGCGAGCAGGCTGGCCACGCCGGGCGGCGTACCCAGCGGTGCCAGCGGGAGGTCCGCCTCGACGCCCTTCGGGGCGCCGGTGGTGCCGGACGAATAGAGCATGTCGACCCCCTCGGCCTCGTCGGCCAGGCGAGTCGACGGCAGGTCGCGGGTCGCGTCGGCCAGGCTCGGGAACCCCGGAGCCTCACCGTCCACGCAGAAGGCGTGCGTGATGCCGGTCTTCGCCAGGACCTCGGCCCCGACCTCGGCCGTGCCGGTGCTGACCAGCAGCACCTTCGCGTCGGAGTCGGTGGCGATGTACGCCGCCTCGGTCGCGTTCAGTCGCGTGGAGATGGCGGTGTAGCGCAGGCCCGAGCGCTGGCAGGCCCAGGCGGCCTCCAGCATGCCGACCACGTTCTCGCAGAGCAGGGCGACCTGGTCGCCGTGGGCCAGGCCCAGGTCACGGAGCAGTCGGGCGGTGCGACGGGCGGAGTCCACCAGTTCCCGATAGGTCACCTGCTGGCCGGAGCCCGCCATCAGGTAGGCGATCCGGTCCGGGTCGCGTTCGGCCCAGGTGTCGGGGAACTGGATGGTCTGGTCGTCCTGGCGGTGTGCAGTGTCCTGTGTCATGTCGGCCTCAGGGACGCCCGACGATCTTGCGGCCGATGATCATCTTCATGATCTCGTTGGTGCCGCCGAAGATCCGCTGGATCCGGGCGTCCTGATAGGCGCGCCCGACCGGATATTCGAGCATGAATCCATAGCCGCCGTGGAGCTGCAGGCAGCGGTCGATCACATCGTTCTGCAGGTCGGAGGTCCACCACTTCGCCTGGGCCGCGTCCACGTCGGTGAACTCGCCGGCGTTGTAGGAGCCGATCGCCTGGTCGACGTACACCCGGGCCACGTTGACCAGGGTCTGCATCTCGGCCAGCTCGAACTGGGTGTTCTGGAAGTCCGCGATCCGCTGGCCGAACGCCACCCGGTCCCGGGTGTAGGCAATGGTGTCGGCGAGCACTGCCTCGGCCACGGCCACCGCATGGGCGGCGATGGAGAGTCGCTCCAGTGGCAGCATGTTCTTCAGCTGTCCGAAGCCGCCGCCGACCTCACCGAGCACGTTCTCGTCCGGGACGAAGACGTCCTCATAGACCAACTCCGCGGTGTCCTGCGCGTGCAGGCCGACCTTCTTCAGCTTGCGCCCCCGGGAGAAGCCCTCCATCTCCCGCTCCACGACGAAGAGGGTGAAGGCGTTCGGGCCGCCGGCCGGGTCGGTCCGTGCCACGGTGATCACCAGGTCGGAGTTGATGCCGTTGGTGATGAAGGTCTTCGCGCCGTTGAGTACCCACCCGCCCTCGACCTGGCGGGCCGAGGTCGTGATCCCCTGCAGGTCGCTGCCGGTGCCGGGCTCGGTCATCGCAATCGCGCCGATCCGCTCCCCGGCGACCATGGGCGGCAACCACCGCTGCTTCTGCTCGTCGTTGCCGATCTCGTTGATGTAGGGGATGGCGATGTCGTCCTGCAGCGAGAAGCTCGAGGCGAGTGAGGTGGCGTGGACCTTGGCGAACTCCTCCAGGATCACGTTGCGGAACCGGTAGTCGCCACCCGCCCCGCCGTACTCCTCCGGGGCAGCGAGGCCGAGCAGGCCCTGCCTGCCGGCGGCCATCCACACGTCCCGGTCGATGATCCGCTCCTCCTCCCAGCGTTCCAGGTGCGGTGCCACTTCGCGGGCGACGAACTCGGAGACGACCTCGCGGAAGGCCTCGTGGTCTGCGGTGTAGAGAGTGCGCTTCATCGCGGGTCCTCCAGGCTGGTGGGATCGAAGGCGGGAGCAGGGAAGGTGGTGAAGAGATTGGGCAGGTCGGACGAGACCCGGTTGGGGAAGAGCGCGGGGCGCTTCTCGACGAAGGAGGCAAAGCCCTCCGCGCCGTCGGCGCTCACACCGCGCAGGTTGATCCCCAACGACTCGGCCTGGTGGGCGATCACCGGGTGCTCGGCACCCTGCATCCGCCACAGCAACTGGCGGGCCAGGGCAGCCGAGACCGGGGCGGTGTTGTCGGCGATCTCGGCCGCCAGTGCGTACGCCGTGGGCAGCAGCTCCTCGGCCGGGTGCAGGCTGCGGACCAGACCACCGGCGAGTGCCTCGTCGGCCTTGAACACCCTGCCGGTGAGCACCCATTCCATCGCGGTCTGCATCCCGACCAGGCGGGGCAGGAACCATGACGAGCAGGACTCGGGGATCACCCCACGGCGGTTGAAGACGAACCCGAACTTGGCGCCGTCGGCCGCGAGCCGGATGTCGGCGGCCAGGATCATCGTGGCGCCGACTCCGGTCGCCGGGCCGTTCACGGCGGCGATGATCGGCTTGAGGCAGTCGAACATCCGCAGCACCACCCGGCCACCGCCGTCCCGGCGCCGGGGCATCGGATCACCCGGTACGTCGTACTGGGTGCCGGCCGGTGCCGTTTCGGCCGTCCGCCACGCCACGAACGCGTCGCCTGCGTCCACCACGTCCATGCCGGCGCAGAAGCCGCGGCCCGCACCGGTGAGCACGACGGCCTTGACGTCGTCGTCGGCGTCGATGCGGTCGAAAGCCTCGATCAGCTCGGCCTCCATCTCATCGACGAAGGCGTTGAGCCGCTCGGGCCGATTCAGGGTGATCGTGGCGATGCCATCGGTCACGTCGTAAAGCAGGGTTGTCGGCTCATTCATGGTTGCCTACCTGTGCTTGTAGTCGGGGGAACGCTTCTCCAGGAAGGCCCGGGTGGCCTCCGGTTGGTCCTCGGTGAGTGCGGTGATGACCTGCTGGCGGTTCTCCAGTTCGATGCCGGCGCGGAGGCTTGGCATCTCCAGGGCGAGCCACATGCCCTGCTTCGTCAGGGCGACCGAGGCGGGCGGGTTGCGGAGGATCTCCTCCGCCTTGGCCAGGACGGTGGCCATCAGCGCGTCGTCGGCCACGACCTGGGTGATCAGCCCGATCCGCTCCGCCTCGGCGGCGTCGAACTTGCGACCGGTCAACATCAGCTCGTGCGCGTGGCCGGCGCCGACGATGCGCGGCAGCAGCCAGGAGACACCGATGTCGCAGGCGGAATAGCCGGCGCGGATGAAGGCGACCGCATAGACCGACTCCTCCGCGGCGATCCGGATGTCACTGGCGCAGACCAGGGCCAGGCCACCCCCGGCCGCGGCCCCGTTGACTGCCGCGATCACCGGCTGGGGGAGGGTGTGCAGCTTCTCCACCAAGCCCGCGATCTCGCGCTGGCGGTCCAGGGAGCCGAGGGTGGGGCCCATCTCCTCGACCCGCTCCGGGTCGCCATAGCCGTTGAGGTCGAGCCCGGCGCAGAAGGCGCGGCCGGCGCCGGTGAGCACCACCACCCGGACGTCGCGATCGGCTGCGATCGCGTCCAAGGCGGAGTGGAGCTCGGCAACCAGGGAGGCGTTGAGGGTGTTCAACGCCTCGGGGCGGGACAGGGTGAGGCGTCGTACGCCGGGGCTCGGCTCGTCGATCTCGACCAGTGCAGGCATTGAAGGATCTCCTCGGGGACGGATTCCACCTTACATCTAAACAAATGATCGTTTGGATGACTAGACTTGCGCTGGAGTTTGCCGACCGGCAGGCTCAGGGCACGCGGAACTGGATGGCCGAGGAGGAGCAGCATGGCCCAGGCAACGGGTGGCAAGCAGCGGCTCGGCAAGGAGCCGGTGCTCAAGGCGGCCATCGCCAACTTCACCGAGCGTGGCTATCACGCCACCTCGATGCGCGACATCGCGCGCGATGCCGACGTCACCGTCGCCTCGATCTATCACCACTTCCCGTCCAAGCAGGACGTGCTGCAGGAGATCATGGTCCAGGTGCTCAGCGACGTGATCTCGCTGACCCGCACCGCCCTCCTCGGTGCCGGTCGCGAGCCCGCCGACCAGCTCTCCGCCCTGGTCCGGGCCTGGGTGCTCTTCCATGCCGACCGCCGGGCCGAGGCCCAGATCGGTGCCTCCGAGATGCGCTCCCTGGACGGTCCCGGTCGCAAGCTCGTGGTCACCCTGCGCGACGAACAGCAGCGGATGTTCACCGATGTGATCCAGCGTGGCGTCGACGAGGGCGCCTTCGCCACGGCGTACCCGAAGGAGGCGACTCGGGCGATCATCAACATGGGCCGCGCCCTGGCGGAGTGGTATCGGCCCACCGGCGAGGTGTCGCCGACCGAGATGGCCGAGCGGTACGTCGCGCTGGCACTGGGCACGGTCGGTTGCTCGCCCGCGCCGCCCACTGCCGTCGCTGAG
Organism: Nocardioides sp. AE5; assembly: GCF_031844485.1. Classification (NCBI taxonomy): domain Bacteria; kingdom Bacillati; phylum Actinomycetota; class Actinomycetes; order Propionibacteriales; family Nocardioidaceae; genus Nocardioides; species Nocardioides sp. AE5. The sequence goes on along the minus strand of NZ_JAUZVI010000010.1, from coordinate 149,091 downwards.
AACTGAGCCTGCCTCAAGAAGGAGAAGCCCTGTGGAGTTCAACCAGATCCTCGCCGAGCGGTGGAGCTGCCGCGAATTCGAGGACCGCGAGGTGCCCGAGGCGACCCTGCGCGAGATGTTCACCCTCGCCCAGCGGACGGCGTCGTGGTGCAACACCCAGCCGTGGACGACGTACCTGCTCTCCGGGCAGGCGCGCGAACGCCTGGCCAAGGCGCTGGTCGAATCGGTGATCGCCGGTGGAGGTGGCGCCGACCTGCCGATGCCCGAGAAGTACGTCGGGGTCTACCAGGACCGGCGCCGCGGGGCGGGATATGCGCTGTATGAGAGCCTCGGCATCGCCCGCGAGGATCGTGAGGCGCGGGACGCGCAGATGCTGAAGAACTTCTCGTTCTTCGGTGCCCCGCACGTGGCGATCGTGGTCACCGACGCCAACCAGGGCACCTACGGCGCGATCGACTGCGGTGGCTATGTCGCGAACCTGCTCAACGCCGCGCACTCGCTCGGCGTGGCCACCATCCCGCAGGCGGCCGTCGCAATGCAGTCCCCGGTGGTGCGCGAGGTGCTCGACCTGCCCGCCGACCAGTTGGTGGTCTGCGCGGTCTCGATCGGGTACGCCGTGGCGGACCACCCGGTGAACCAGTTCCGCACCAGTCGCGCTTCGGTGGATGACGCGGTCGTCTTCGTGCGCTAGAGTATCTGAACAATCGTTTAGATAGGAGTCGATGGTGGGCAGCACCGAGGAGCAAGGACTCGACGTCGCGGCGCTGGAGCGCTACCTGGCCGCGGAACTGACCGACGGACTGGCCGGTCCGCTGCAGACCCGGCTGATCGCCGGCGGCCGCAGCAACCCGACGTACGAACTGACCGACGGCACCTCGGCCTGGATCCTGCGCCGCCCGCCGTACGGCGAGATCCTCCAGTCGGCACACGACATGTCGCGTGAGTCGCGCGTCATGTCCGCGCTCGCGGGCAGCGCCGTCCCGGTGCCGCGCGTGGTGGCCCAGTGCGAGGACGACTCCGTGATCGGTGCCGGCTTCTATGTGATGGACAAGATCGAGGGGCGCACCTATCGCACCGCCGAGGACACCGGCACGCTCACCCCCGAGCAGCGGGCGGCACTGACCGAGTCGATGCTCGACACCCTGGTCGCGCTGCACGAGATCGAGCCGGCCGCCGTCGGCCTGGCCGACTGGGGCAAGCCCGAGGGCTACCTGGAGCGGCAGGTCCGCCGCTGGGCCCGGCAGTGGCACACCATCAAGACGGCCGAGCGTCCCGAGGTCGACGAGCTCGTCGCGATCCTGGAGCGCTCGATGCCGCCGCTGAAGTTCCCCGGCATCGTGCACGGCGACTACAAGATCGACAACCTGATGGTGGCCCACGACGACCCGAGCCAGATCCTCGGCGTGCTCGACTGGGAGATGTCGACGCTGGGCGACACCCTTGCCGACCTCGGTGTGCTGATCAGCTTCTGGGACGAGATCGGCCAGTTCCACAACCCGATCACCGCCGGCGCCACCGCCCACGACGGCTTCCCGACCGGCGCCGAAGTGGTGGCGAAGTACGCCGAGCGCCGCTGCATCTCCATCGATGACCTCGAGTGGTACATCGTCTTCGCCGACTTCAAGATCGCCGTGATCCTGGAGCAGATCCACGCCCGCCACCTCAAGGGCACCACGGTCGGGGACTGGTTCGACGACATCGGCGACATGGTCGAGCCACTGCTCGGCCGGGCGCGCGATCGCGCCATCCGTGCAGGACTCTGAACGATCCACCGAACGACCATCTGGGAGGCAAGGACATGCAAGAGATCGAAGGGCTCGACCTGACCCCGTCGCCGAAGGCGCAGGAACTGCGTGCCACGCTCGTCGACTTCATGAACGAGGACGTCTTCCCGGCCGAGGAGGCCTACCACGCCTACCGCGTCGAGAAGGGCCCCGAGGACCACACCCTCCCGCCGGTGGTCGAGGAACTGAAGGCGAAGGCACGCGAACGCGGCCTGTGGAACCTCTTCCTCCCGGCAGTCTCCGGGATCAGCAACCTCGACTACGCGGGCCTCGCGGAGATCACCGGGTGGAGCCTCGAACTCGCTCCGGAGGCGCTGAACTGCCAGGCCCCCGACACCGGCAACATGGAACTGCTCCACCTCTTCGGCACCGCCGAGCAGAAGTCGCGCTGGCTCGACCCGTTGATGGACGGCACCATCCGCTCCGCCTTCGCGATGACCGAGAAGGCCGTGGCGTCCTCGGACGCGACGAACATCGAGACCTCGATCGTGCGTGACGGCGATGAATACGTGATCAACGGGCGCAAGTGGTGGACCAGCGGTGCCGCCGACCCGCGGTGCAAGGTCTTCATCGTGATGGGCAAGACCGACCCGAACGCCGCGCGCCACGTGCAGCAGTCGATGATCCTCGTCGAGCGCGACACCCCCGGGGTCGAGATCGTCCGCGACGTCCCCGTCTTCGGGCGCCACGACCAGCACGGGCACTGCGAGGTCCTCTTCACTGACGTCCGGGTGCCGGTGAGCAACCTGCTCGGCGAAGAGGGCTCCGGCTTCGCCCTGGCCCAGGCTCGCCTCGGCCCGGGCCGGATCCACCACTGCATGCGCGCCCTCGGTGCTGCCGAGCGCGCCCTGCAGTTGATGGTCGAGCGCGTCCAGTCCCGGGTCGCCTTCGGCAAGCCGCTTGCCGAGCAGGGGATGATCCAGCGCGAGATCGCCGAGTCGCGCCTGGAGATCGAGCAGGCGCGGCTGCTCTGCCAACACGCCTCGGCCGTGATCGACGCCAAGGGCAACAAGGCTGCGGCGCCGTTCGTCTCGATGGCCAAGGTCTCGGTCCCGCGGATCACGCTCAACGTGATCGACCGGGCGATCCAGGTCCACGGCGGCATGGGCGTCAGCGACGACGTGCCCCTGGCCGCGATGTATGGCTGGCACCGGGCGATGCGGATCTTCGACGGCCCGGACGAGGTGCACCTGCGCACCATCGCCAAGACCGAACTCGCCGCCTCGGCGGAGCTGCGCCCGTGAGCGAGCACCCTGATCAGTGGCCGCTGCCCAACGTGGACCAGTCGCTGGCGGGTCAGGTCGCCATCGTCACCGGCGCCACCGCGGGCCTGGGCGAGCGCTTCGCCCGGGTGCTGGCTGCCGCCGGCGCCAAGGTGGCGGTGACCGGACGGCGTACCGAACGGATCGCTGAGGTGGTCGAGGCGATCACCGCCGAGGGTGGCACGGCGTACGGCGTACGCCTGGACGTGGCCGACCCCGCGTCGATCGAGGCCTGCGTTGCCGAGGTCAGCGCCGAGCTCGGCACCGTGCAGATCCTGGTCAACAATGCCGGCATCCCCGACGCCGCCCGGGCGCACAAGATGTCCCTGGAACTGGTGGATGCCGTCCTGGACACCAACGTGCGGGGCCCCTGGCTGATGTCCACCGAGGTGGCGCGGCGGCTGATCGCCGCCGAGCTGCCGGGGCGGATCGTCAACCTCTCCTCGATCAACGCCTTCCACTACGCGGGGGAGGGTGCCGCGCTCTATGCCACCTCCAAGGCCGCGGTGAGCAGGATGACCGAGACCCTGGCCGTGGAGTGGGCGCGCCACCGGATCAACGTCAACGCCATCGCCCCGGGAGCCTTCGCCTCCGAGATGATGGACGGGATGATCTCCCGGATCGGTGACCCGTCAGCAGCCTTCCCGCGCAAGCGGCTCGGCCACCCGGCCCAGCTCGACTCCACCCTGCTCTACCTGGTTGCGCCCACCTCGGAGTTCGTGACCGGCACCATCGTGGTCGTCGACGACGGCCAGACACACCGCTGACCCACTGCTCGCCCCAACCCTGGAGGACCCCATGCGCCTGGGCATGATGATCGACTATTCCGGCGGCTTCGAGGAGGCCGTCGAGGAGCTCACCGACTATGAGGAGGCCGGGCTCGACCTGATCGCCATCCCGGAGGCGTACTCGTTCGACGCGGTCAGCCAGCTCGGCTACATCGCCGCCCGGACCAGGACCATGGAGCTGGCCTCGGCCATCCTCCAGCTCTACACACGTACGCCGTCGCTGACCGCGATGACCGCGGCCGGGCTCGACCATGTCTCGGGTGGCCGGTTCACCCTCGGACTCGGTGCGTCCGGCCCACAGGTGATCGAGGGCTTCCACGGCATCAAGTACGACGCCCCGCTGGGCCGCACCCGCGAAGTGATCGAGATCTGCCGCAAGGTGTGGCAGCGCGAGCCGGTGATCCACGAGGGCAAGCACTACCAGATCCCGCTCCCCGCCGACCAGGGCACCGGCCTGGGCAAGCCGCTGAAGATCATCAACCACCCGCTCCGCCCGCGGATCCCGATCTCGGTGGCAGCGATCGGCCCGAAGAACGTCGAGCTCGTCGCGGAGGTCGCCGAGGCCTGGCAGCCACTCTTCTTTCACCCGGGCAAGAAGGACCTGGTCTGGGGCGAGTCGCTGGAGGCGGGCCTGGCCAAGCGTGACCCGCAGCTCGGTGAGCTGGACATCATGCTCTCCATCAACTTCGCCTTCGGTGACCCCGAGCCGCTGCACCTGCAGCGGGTCCGCGACCAGCTCGCGCTCTACATCGGTGGGATGGGCGCGCGGGGCAAGAACTTCTACAACTCGCTGGCCACCCGTTATGGCTATGAGGCAGAGGCGAAGGAGATCCAGGACCTCTACCTGGCCGGCAAGAAGGCCGAGGCCGCAGCCGCGGTTCCCGACGACCTGTTGCATGCCGTTGCCCTGCTGGGCGATGAGGACCACCTCCGTGCCCGGGTGGCGGAGTTCAAGGCCGCCGGGGTCACCACGTTCCTGCTCACTCCGCTGGGGGAGACCCCCGAGCGACGCCTGGCGGACGTGGCCAAGCTGGCCGAGATCGTCAAGGGCTGACTGCGCATGGGTTCCCTGCGTATCGAGGACCGCGGCCACATCCGCATCCTCACCCTCGACCGGCCCGAGCGGCGCAATGCGATCGACCAGGCGCTCGCCGAAGAATTGTCGGCTGCCTTCGAGGAGATCGAGGCGGATCGGGCGGTGCGCGCCGTCGTACTCACCGGCGGACCGGAATTCTTCTGTGCTGGCACAGATCTCAGCTCGGCCGAGCCGCCGCGCACCGAGGCGGGCGGGCCCTACGGCTTCCTGGCCCGAGTACGTCGTACCCCGCTGATCGCAGCCGTCGAGGGGTTCGCCTTCGGGGGCGGATTCGAGTGCGTCCTGGCCAGCGACCTGGTGGTCGCCGCCCGGGGCGCGCGGTTCGGAGCGCCGGAGGTGAAGCGGGGAGTGGTCGCCAACACCGGGGCGCTCTTCCGGGCCGGGGAGCGGCTGCCGTTCAACGTGGCCACCGAGATGCTGCTCACCGGTGATCCGGTCGACGCCGAACGTGGCCACGCCCTGGGCTTCGTCAACGTGCTCACCGAGCCCGGTGATGCGCTCGCCGGGGCGTTGGCGTTGACCGAGCGGATCGTGGTGAACAGCCCCGACGCGGTGGCGATCTCGCTGGGAACCGTGGCCCGGCATGCCGCCGAGCGCGAGGCGCGTGCCTGGGAACTCACCGCCGAGGCCGATGCGGAGATCGCCGGGTCGCCAGATCGGGCGGAGGGCATCACCGCTTTCTTCGAGAAGCGGCCGCCCAACTGGGGCTGAGCCTCATCCGGCCTTCAGTCCGGTGGCGCCTGCAACGGCAGGCGCGGGAAGTACGTCCGATATCGGCGTGCATCGCGCGTCAGGAGTGTGTAGCCGGCCACGGCTGCATGGGCACCGATGTAGAAGTCCGGCAGCGGTGACCGCTTGGCGCCCCGATCAGGTCGGTAACGCAGGAACGCCTTGCCAGCGACGAATGCGGCCGACCACGGCAGGGGTTCCCCTGACGAAGGCGTTGTCCGGAAGGGCAGCGTCCAGGTCTTCGATGTGGGCGAAACCAACGGATACCTCGGCATAGACGAGCGGGTTCAGGATCACTGGGCCAGAGTTCAGAGCGAGCGCCATCGCTTCGCTCGACCAGGGGCCCCAGACCGGATCGTCGGTGAGCACGTCGAGAAGGACGTTGGAGTCGACCAGTGTCCCCGTGCGTGGTTCAGTCAACGTCACTCGCCGCGGAGCAGGTCCAGGAGTTCATCCGTGGTCATCTTCGTGTCCGCGCGACCGCGCATGCGACTGACGATGCGGTGGCCGCGACCTTCGCTGGCGACCCGGTGCACGATGCGCAGTGTGTTGCCGTCCTCCACGACTTCGACCTCGTCGCCCTCGGCAAAGCCATGGCGTCGCCGCAACTCCGCGGGGATGGTGACCTGGCCCTTGCTGTTGAGCCTCATGGATCCTCCAGATAGGTAGGACGCGGAGCATTTGAAACTACCGGATGCCGAGGCATGGTTCAGGACCTCCCCTGTTCACCAGCCGGCACCGTCGCTGCGCGTCCGCGCCGGATCTGGTTCGCTGTCCCCGATGGCCGTGTCACGGCGTACGAAGGAGGAACCTGCATGTCGGCGACCACCGAGGAACGCCTTGCCCGCCTGGAGGCGATCGAGGAGATCAAGGCGCTCAAGCACCGCTACCTGCGTGCCTGCGACGCGAAGCGACCCGACGAGTTCCGCGACTGTTTCATCGCCTCCGGCGCCGTGCTCGACTATGGCCCGCGGATCGGGAAGTTCACCGACGCCGACGGGATCGCCGAGGTGTTCACCGCGATCGCGCTGCAGCGGGTCGACGACCAGTACGTCGTCCTCGACATGCACCACGCGTTGCACGCCGACATCCAGGTGCTCGGCGACGGGGAGGCGAGCGGCGCCTGGACGCTCCGCTTCCGCCAGGTCGACCGGCGGCGCGGGACCGAGACGGTGAGCGCCATCGAGTACGCCGACCGCTACCGGATCGAGGACGGCGCCTGGCGGATCGCGAGCAGCGTCGTGACCGTGCTGTGGAGCCTGACCACGCCGCTGCCCGAGGGCCACGTGATCGTGGAGTCGTTCGGATGAGCAACGGAAGCGGCAAGGTCGCCCTGGTCACCGGCGGCAGCAAGGGCGTCGGGCAGGGCATCGCCGTCGGGCTCGCCGAGGCTGGCTGGACGGTCCACGTCTCCGGGCGCAACACCGAGCGGCTGGCACGGACCGTGGAGCGGATCGAGGCCGCCGGCGGGACTGGACATGCGCACGCCTGCGAGCACACCGACGACGACGCCGTACGTCGTCTGGTCACTGACGTGCACGATGCCGGGGGCCGGCTGGACCTGCTGGTCAACAATGCCTGGGCCGGGCCGCGGATGAACCACGTGACGCCGGAGAAGTTCTGGGAGCGGCCGCTCTCGGACTGGGACTCGCTGATCTCCGTCGGGCTGCGCGCCCACTACGTCGCGCTCCATGCCGCCGCCCCACTGATGATCGCTGCCGGGTCGGGACTCGTTGTGAACATCTCCTCGGTCGGCACCCGGGCCTACCTGCACTCCACCCTGTATGGCATTTCCAAGGCCGGCCTGGACAAGCTCACCCACGACGCGGCCCTGGAGTTGCGCGAGCACGGCGTCACCGTGCTGTCGCTGTGGCCGGGCCTGGTGCGCACCGAGCAGCTCCTGGCCAGCGGACTGGACAACATCGCCGGCGTACCGATCACCGACGCCGAGACCCCAGAACTTCAGGGGCGGGTGCTGGCCGCCGTGGCCGCCGACCCGGACCTGCATGCGCGCACCGGATCTGTGGTGATCACCGCGGAGGAGGCGGCTGCGCGCGGCATCATCGAACCCGACGGCGGCACGCCGATCTCGCCGCGGCTGATGTTCGGCGGTGGGCCAGTATTTCCACCCCTGCCCTGAAGCACGAACGCTCAGTCGTTGTGTCGCGAAAGCTCAATCGTTGATGCTCGAACGCTCAGTCCTTGCGCTCCATCTGTGTGCCGCGACGCCGTACGTCGTACTTCCGCGCGGTCCTGACAGGGTGCGGTCACTTGGGCAGTGGGGTGACCGGCGGATCCACATCAAGCATTGAGCTCTCGGACATCAACGAGTGAGCGTTCGTGTGTCAGCGCTTGGCGAAGGCCTCGAGCAGGCGCTGGGCGTCCTCGGTCTGCACCGCGCGGTGGATGGTCTCCGCCTCGTCGATCCCAGCACCGGCGCGATCGGTCTCCCACGAATGGCGGATCAGGCGTCGTGCCTGTCCCAGCGCGAAGACCGGACCAGCGGCCAACGTGGTGGCCAGCTCCTCGGCACGTGCTGCCTCGCCGACCTCGGTGACCAGGCCCCAGTCGAGCGCCTTCTCGGCGTCGATCGGGGTGTTGGTCAGCGCCAGGTGGAGCGCCCGCTGCTGGCCGATCGCCCGGGGAAGCAGCCACGACGCGCCCACGTCGGGGACCAGCCCGACGCCCGGGTAGGCGATGACGAACTTCGTTCCCGGGGCGGCGATGATGATGTCGCCGCTGAGCATCACCGAGAGGCCGGCGCCGGCGACCGCGCCCTGTACGGCGACCACCACCGGCTTCTCGAGCGCCGCCAGGGCTTGGGTGGCCGCGTCCAGGGTGACAGCAAGCTCCTTGAGGTAGTCGGCCTGGTTCTCGGCCTGCACCATCGAGGCGACGTCCCCACCCGCGCAGAAGCGCTTGCCCGCTCCGGTCAGCAGCACGGCGCGCACGGCGTCGTCCGCGGCCGCCTTCTCGATCAGTTCGCCGAAGAGCGTGGCTGTCGGCATGTCGAACGCGTTGGCGGCCTCGGGCCGGTTCAGTTCGATGCGGGCAACGCCGTCACTCACGGCGTACGTGATCTGGTCAGTCATCGGGGTTCCTTCGTCATGAGGTGGACGGGGTACGTCGCGTGGTTGCTGCGTGATGGGCTGTTGTCCCGACTTGTGCGGTGTTGTTGACGGAATTCCGCGTCACAGCACGTGTTGAGCGACCGTAACCCCGCGTTACAAGGGGCGAGGGGAGGGGGCAGCGGCAGGGGCAGTGGTCAGGAGTAGGTGTAGAAGCCGCGGCCGGTCTTGCGGCCGAGCAGGCCGGCGTCGACCATCCGGGCGAGCAGCGGCGGGGCGGCGTACAGCGGCTCCTTGAACTCCTCGTAGAGCGACTCGGCCACCGCCTTGGTGGTGTCCAGGCCGATCAGGTCGGCCAGTGCCAGCGGGCCCTGCGGGTGGGCGGCGCCGAGCACCAGGCCGTTGTCGATGTCCTCGGCGGTGGCGAACCCGGACTCCATCATCCGGATCGCGGAGAGGATGAAGGGGATCAGCAGCGCGTTCACCACGAAGCCGGCACGGTCCTGGCAGTCGATGGCGGTCTTGTCCAGGGTGGACTCGACGAACTTCCGCGAGCGCTCGGTCACCTCCGGGTCGGTGACGATCGAGGGCACCAGCTCGACCAGCTTGAGCACCGGGACCGGGTTGAAGAAGTGGATGCCGAGCACGCTCTGCGGGCGGGAAGTGACCACGCCCAGCTTCATGATCGGGATCGAGGAGGTGTTCGAGGCAAGGATCGCGTCGGGGGAGGTGACGATCCGGTCCAGTTCCTTGAAGAGCGCCACCTTGGCGTCCTCGTCCTCCACGATCGCTTCGACGACGAGGTCGCGGTCGGCGAGTTCCTCCAGCGAGGTGACGATGCGGATCCGGTCCATCACCGAGGCGACGGAGTCGATCTTCCCCTTGGCCTCGGCCCGGGCCAGCGACTTCTCCAGGCGCGCGCGGCCGGCGTCGGCAGCGGCCTGGCTCGACTCGGCGACGACGACATCGAGGCCGGCGCGGGCACAGACCTCGGCGATGCCGGCTCCCATCAGTCCGCAGCCAACTACTCCGACCTTCTCCATCGTCTCTCCTCAGTGTGCCTCGGATTGGGGTATGCCCCGGGTTGGGGCGTGCCTTGCCGTGCGTGGCGCAGCGATGCTCGCCCAGGCGCAGGGGCGCGTGGACGAAAATACCGGCTACTGCACAGTAGTAGGACATCCAACTAATTCGGGCGTGGTTCGAACCCCGGTGCCCGACCGCGTTGCCGGCGCCGGTCACTCCGATCCTCCGCGGCCAGGTCGGGGAAGAGCGCGGTGCTGGCGGACCTCGCGGCGAAGGCGAGAAGCGGGACCACGCGATCCTCGCGGAACGCGCCGCGTGTGGCGAGTGAGAGGGCGCCGACAGGACCGTCCGGGCCGAGCACGGGAACCGCGAGTGAGCGGATGGAGCGGTGGCACCGGTTGAAGTCATCGCGCGCGATGCCCCGTCGTGACCTGATCCTGACCAACTCACCGTGCAGCCGATCGAGGCAGCGGACGTGGTCCGTGCCGGTGTGGCGCATCAGGAGGTCCACGCGCTCGGGGCTCTCGCAGGCCAGCAGCGCCCGACCACTCACCGTGAGGTCGGCGCGGTACGTCGCGCCAACCCGGCTCGGCACGCTGCGGGCCGCCGGTCCGCCGACCTTGTCGAGATAGAGGACGTACGGACCTTCGAGGACGCTGAGGTGCACCACCGCTCCCGTGGCGGCATGCAGGTCATTGAGGGTATTGCTGAGACTGCTGCGCAGCCACAGGCTCTGTGAGGAGTCAGGTCCACGCCCGGTCAGAACGCGATGTCGTGGACCGATCGCATAGCCACGGTTGTCGTGCTCCACCCAGCCGAGATCGTGGAGTTGGGTCAGCAGCCGGGAGGTGGTCGAGCGGGGCAGGTCGGTGGCCGCCATGATCTCGTCCAGACGCAGCCGGGACTGCGTGGACAGCAGCGTCTCCAGGATGCTGACCACGCGCTCGGCCATGCCGGTGCGAGACTCCGGGAGCAAGGTTGAGCCGGCTTCACTCATGCCACTCGCTCCGCCAGGAAGAGGTGCCCGGGGATCATCGGTTCCACCGGGGGAGTCCCAGTTCGTGGGCAAGGACATCGCGGACCACCTCCACCGAGCCGCCGTACAGCGTCGAGACCTGCGAGGAGCGTCGGTGGAACTCGAGGATCCCGGCAGGATCCTCGCTCCACGGGTGCCCGGTCGCCGCCGTCCTCGCGCCGACCAGTTCGCACAGGTCGCCGACCCGACCCAGGTAGGCCTCGGCCGAGGCGATCCGGCCCGTGTGGCCCCACGTGGAGGACGCTGCCATCAGGTCCACGGCCACTTCCGCGAGCACCCGGCGTACCTCCGGCTCATCGGCAGGCAGGGTGCCATCGGCCGGGGTCACCGCCCAGGCCAGAGCCGCCTCGAGGGCCTCGGCAAGGCGACGACTGTGACGGGTGGCGGCATCCACGACATGCCGGGTGGCGCCGAGTCCGTGCTCGCGATTGAGAGGCCCGAGCAGGACGGCCCACCCGTCGTTCTCGCTCCCGATTCGCATCGTGTCGGGCACGCGTACGCCGTCGAAGGTGACCACGTTCGTGCGTTCGTCCAGGGTGTGCATTGCCGAGACGTGGACGCCGGTGGCCTCGGTCGGGACCAGGAACATGGTCAGGCCAGCGTGCTTCGGGGCATCGGGGGCGGTGCGGGTCAGCAAGAAGATGTACCGACAATGATGGGCGCCGGTGGTGAAGACCTTCTGGCCATGGATGACCCAGTCGGTGCCGTCGCGTCGGGCGGAGGTACGCGCCGCGGCGATGTCGGATCCGCCCTCGGGCTCGGAGTAGCCCATCGCGATGCAGGCCGCGCCGCTGGCCGCCTCGGTTGCGATCCGGGCGGCCGTCGTTGGTGCCGCGTGCTCCACGATCGCAGGCAGGATCGTGCGGGTGGTCGAGAGGTTCAGCCGAGGAGCCGCGGCGCGAGCGAACTCGAGGTCGAGCGCGCGGGCGTGCCTGCGGTCCAACCCGGCCCCTCCCTCGGCGACCGGCCACTCGGGCATCACCCAGCCACGCCGGCCCAGCGCCCGGTGGAAGGCCGGATCGAAGTCGTCACGCCGATCGATCAGGCCCGCCAGCCGATGCTGGTCCAACTCGGCACCCAAGAAGGCCCGGACCTCCGAGACGAACGAGACGAACTCGGGATCCTCAAGACGTCCGAAGTCCATGAGGGCCTCCTTCCTGTGCGGCTCGGTCGAGCAAGGTCCGGCCGACCTCGTCGAGCAGGTGGCGGCGGGTCCCCGCGACGACGCTGGTCGCCTGGACCCACGTGAAGTGGTCGGAGACCGGTGACTCCAGGGCGACGCCTGCTCCGCCGTGCACATGGACCGCGGTCTCGACACAGAAGCGACTTGCCGCGAGCGCGGTCAGGAGGGCTGCCGCCGGGAGCTCGGGATAGCTGTCGGGTTCGTGGTCCTGGAACCAAGCGGCTCGGCGGACCAGGTTGGTCAATGAGGCGAGGCGGACATGGCAGGTGGCCAGGGGGTGGGAGATGCCCTGGAGGCTGCCGATCGGAACACCCCGCGTGTGCCGGGAGGTGGCGAAGGAGAGCGCCAGGTCGACCGCCGGTGAGGCCGCACCGCCCAGGGCGGCGGCCTGCAGCACCCGCCACGCTGCCCGCGCCGAGCGGGCGACGTCGTCGGCCCCCGCCCCGGCGAGCAGGGTGGTCGTTCGAGAGCCGGGGGTGTCGTCGGTGCCCAGTGCGATTCCGGCTGCGTTGTGGATCGACGGTGCCGGCTCGGTGCTTTCGACGAGGATGATCTCCCCTGGCTGCAACCGGACCACGAACCGGGTGGCCGCGGCGCCTGGGACGAGACGGCTACCGGGGACCGGGCAGAGTGCCAGGAACTCGTTGCCCGCGACCGCCTGCTGCAGGAGCGTCTCGGTCTGCGGGTGACCGATCGCGGAAAGCACCTGGATGCCGATCAACGTCTCGACGAAGGGCACGCGCAGCAGGCGCCGGCCCATCAGTTCGACGCAGAGCGCCAACTCCACCAGCGCGCCGTCCTGGCCGACGTGGCTGAGATCGGTGACCCCGATCGCGCACGCGCGCTGCCACGGCGCCATGTCGGCTGCCCAGGGCGTGGCATCGCTCCGCTCCGCGACGGTGTCGCTCCCCTCTGCGAGGGTGCCGAGCGCCCGACCCACCGTGTCGCGCAGGGACTCCTGCTCGAAGGTGAGCGCGTAGTCCTCCACGCGGTGCTCCATCACCTCGACCTGATGTCGGCGCTGGAGCCGTTGTTCGATCGAGATCGTCATCGTTCCAGCTCCCCCGAACGGGTCGAAATGACCTGACCCTGCGCCTCGGCGTCCAGCGCCTCGATGAAGCTGCTGGCCGCGGCGAAGTGCAGCGCCTGCTTTGTCGCGGCCAGGGCCGTGGGGGAGAGCGAGGCGAGACGCTCGGTCCAGTCGCGGAGGAGCGAGTCGAGCCCTGCGGGTTCGACGACCGTGTTGACCAAGCCGATGGCGGCGGCCTGCTCCGCGCTGAGGTTGGCACCGAGCAAGGTGAGCTCCAAGGCCTTCTTGAGCCCGACGGTCCTGGGCAGCGTCCAGCTCAGGCCACTGTCCGGCCCCAGGCCCCGGTCGACGAACGGCAGGGCGAAGGATGCCCGTGTCGTCGCCACGGTCAGGTCGGCGGCCAGGGCCAGCGAGACCCCGGCGCCGATCGCATAGCCGTCGACCACGGCGATGATCGGCTGCGGGGTGCGGTGCAGGGCCAGCATGGCGCTGCCGACCAGGTGGCGCATGTTGCGCATGCCGGTCCCGGTGCTGCTGGGCGGAGCTGGCTCGCCCGCCACGGTCCGCGGCAGCTCTCCGCCAGCGGAGAAGACGCCCTCGGAGCCGCGCAGGACCACGACGCGGTCCTCGGCACTGAGGGCGATCGTCCGGAAGGCCTGCTCGAGTTCGGCGAAGGTGTCCAGGCCGATCGCGTTCCTCTTCTCGGGCCGATCGATCGCCACGGTGACGACCCCGTTGTCCCGGGTGACGACCAGGTGCGGTTGGCTCGCGTTCATGCGTTGGTCCTGTCTTCCAGGGACTCGCGTACGGCGAGTCGGCTCAGCTTCCCGGTCTCCGTGCGGGGCAGCGCAGTCACGAACTCGATCCTCTTGGGTGCCTGGTAGGAGGCGAGCCGCTCGCGGGCGTGCCTGGTGAGCGCCTCCCGGGTGCTCTCGTCCGGCTCCCAGCCGGGGCGTAGCTCGACGACGGCGGTGACCCGCTGGCCCCATTCCGCGTCGCTCACCCCGACGACGCAGATGTCGGCGATCCCCGGGTGGCCGGCAAATGCGTTCTCGACCTGGTTGGGATAGACGTTCATGCCACCGGTGAGGATCAGGTCGGTGCGCCGGTCGCAGAGGTAGAGATAGCCCTCCTCGTCCAGATAGCCGATGTCGCCCAGGGTGCTCATCGAGCCACGGCGTGCCCGTTGGGTCTTCTCCGGTGCGTCGCGATAGCTCCATTCCTGCCCGCCGTCGAACCAGACCTGGCCCTCCGTGTGGGGCGGCAGCTCGTTGCCGTCTTCGTCGAGGATCCGGATCGCGGATCCGGAGACCACCTTGCCGACCGAGCCGCGATGCGCCAGCCATTCGGTGGAACTGATCCCGGTCGATCCGCCGCCCTCGCTGCCGCCGTAGAACTCGTAGAGGACGGGGCCGAACCATGCGATCATCGCCTCCTTGACCGTCGGCGCGACGGGGGCGGATCCGTGCACCACCAGGCGTAGGGACGACAGGTCGTGGCGGTCGCGGACCTCCTGGGGGAGGGCGAGCAGGCGCACGAACTGGGTCGGGACCATGAAGACCGAGGCCACTTGGTGCTCCTCGATGGCGGCCAGCAGGCCCTCCGGGTCGAACTTCTCCATCAGCACCAGGTCCGTGCCGAGCAGCAGTGCACCATCGCTGTAGAAGAGGGGCGCGGCGTGATAGATCGGGGTGCAGACCAGGTGCGGTCCGTCCGCGGCGCCCGGCGTGCGTTCCAGCATCGCGGCACCACGCAGGGCCGAGAAGGTGGGAGGGGGGCCGTCCTGGGTAGGTCGGACGACGCCCTTGGGACGGCCCGTGGTCCCGGAGGTGTAGGGCATGATGTCGCCGGCCAGGTCGAGGATGTCCGGGTGATCGGGCTGGGTGGAGAGCTCCGCCTCGAGGCTCCGGAAGCCTTCGATCTCACCGTTCATCGCGAACCTGATCGCACCGCTGGGCAAGTGCGCCGCACCCACCAGGGAGGCATGAGCTGCGTCCGCGACGAGCACGGTGGCGCGTGAGTCGCCGAGAACGTAGTCGATGTCCTCAGCCGTCCAGCGCCAGGAGAGCGGGACCACCTTTCGCCCGGACCAGGTCGCTCCGCGCAATGCCCACATGAAGTGAGGGGTGTTGCCGCCGAGGAGCGCCACGGTGGCCCGCTGGTCAACGCCCAGCGCGTCCAGCAACGCAGCAAACTTCCGTGCGTGCCGGAGCACGTCCTCGCGGTCGACCGCGTGGACCCGCGGCCCCCGGTGTGTTTCGGCTGGAGTCATGGTCAAGGCCATCTCTTCCCGGGGCAGAGCAGGGAGCCCCTAGCAGTGGAGGTGTTCCGGAGCATAGGGCGGCCGGAGCAAAAATGAAAGGTGATTCCAAAATAGATTCAGGTTCTTGACAGGGCGTGATGTCGCTCATAGTGTCTGCGGTCATCGCACCGGGGACAGCCGAGCCCGTAGGTGCCCGAGCACTGGAGAGCCAGGGAATGAAACGAGGAATTGCCCGGATCGCGGGCGCAGTGGCGCTGGTCCTGATGGCGGCGTGTGGCGCTGGCAACGGAGGCAACGGGCCGGCGGACCCGAACGCCGAGATCGACCCCGCGCAGCCGATCGTCTACCAGAACAGCTGGGCGGCCAGCAGCCTTGACCCACACAAGACTCGACTCGGTGCGGACGGCCTCTTCCTGGCCATGATCTACGACCGCCTCGTGCATCGGGACACTGCCGGCGACCCGATCCCGGGCCTGGCCGAGTCCTGGGAGGTGGACGACGCCGGAACGGCGGTGACCTTCCATCTGCGCGAGGGCGTCACCTTCCACGACGGCGCCACGTTCGACGCCGAGGCCGTCAAGCTCAACATCGCTCGGGCGATGGAACCGGACAGTGGTACGGCGCCGCTCCTGGAGACGGTCGAGAGCGTCGAGGTGATCGACCCGCAGACCGTCGTCTTCCATCTGGAAATCCCCGACGGCTCCCTGATCCTGACCCTCTCCGACCTGCCCGGGATGATGGTCAGCCCACAGGCGTTCGGCGAGGACCTGGCCACCAAGCCGGTTGGGGCCGGGCGCTACACGCTGGCCGAGTCCGATGCCGGGGCGCGCTATCTGCTCGAGGCGTATCCGGCGTACTGGGATCCGGAGAGTGTCGGCGCGGACACGTTCGAGTGGCAGGTTGTCGCCGATCCGCAGACTCGTCTGAACGCGATCAGCTCCGGTGACGCGAACCTTATCCAGGTCTCCACCACCATCGTGGCGCCGGCCCGGGCCCGCAACGATCTCGTGGTCAGCGCCCAGAACACGCTCAACTCCCACACGCTCAACTTCAACCGCACCAAGAGCGAGTTCGACAAGCTCGAAGTCCGTCAGGCAGTGCTCTATGCGATGAACCGCGAGGAGATCATCGCCGGCGCGCTCGACAACGAGGCGGCGGTCGCCAGCCAGCCCTTCCCGAAGGGCTACTTCGCTCACAACGCGGAACTGGAGAATCTCTACCCGCACGACCCGCAGAAGGCCAAGGACCTGCTCGCCAGCGTCGGTCTGGCCGACGGATTCTCCTTCGAGGTCCTGGTCCTCAACGTTGCCCAGATGGTCCGCGAGGCGGAGATCATCAAGGCCCAACTGGCCGAGGCCGGCATCGACATGACCATCACGCCGGTCGCCCTGGCCGACCTCTCCGCCGCCTTCAACCGCGGCGAAGGGGATGCGGCGATGAACGCCTGGGCGGGGCGTGGAGACCCGTCGCTGCTCCTCAAGCAGTACTTCGACGCGGAGGCCCCGGGCAACCCGTCCAAGTCCTCGCCCGACGGCTTCGACGAGGCGCTCACCGCGGCCAACTCCGTCTACGAGACCGGCGAGCGCGGCACCCTCCTGCAGGAGGTGTCCCGGATCCTGATGGAGGACGCGGTCTATGCGCCGATCGCCTTCTTCCACCAGGGCGGTATCGCCAGCAACACGGTGGTCGGCTACGAGCCCTATCTGGTCGGAGACGAGTTCCGCGGCGTCGGCGTGGCCAAGTGAGTTCTGCCTCCCGCCTCCGGCATCCACCCGGAGGCGGGAGGCGGCCATGACCCGACCCAACCACGAAAGGAGGGCCACGTGCTCGGCATGATCCTGCGACGACTCGGCATGATCGTCCCGATGATGGTCATCGCATCGTTCCTGACCTTCTCCTTGGTCCTCCTCATCCCGGGAGACCCCGCCACCCGCATCGCCGGGGAGAGCGCAACCCCTGAGCAGGTCGAGCAGGTGGCTCGGGACCTGGGCCTCGACAAGCCCTTCCTGGTCCAGTACGCCAACTTCGTCCAGGGCGCGGTCACCGGCGACCTGGGCACCAGCTACACCTACAACGTGCCGGTGGCGACCATGCTCAAGGAGCGGCTGCCGGTGACGCTCTCGCTGACCATGGTCGCGCTCCTCTTCGCGCTCCTGCTCGGGATCCCGTTGGGGGTGATCGCGGGCAGGTACGCAGGCCGTCTCCCCGACCGCGTCGCCACCGGATTGACGACGCTGGGGCTGGCCGTGCCCAACTTCGCCCTCGGCCTGTTGATGATCCAGATCCTCGCCGTGGAGCGGGGCATGTTCCCGGCCACTGGATATCGTCCGATGTCCGAGGGGTTGGGCGAGTGGTTCATCAGACTGGTGCTCCCGGGTCTCGCCCTGTCCATGATCGTGGCCGCCGAGATCGCTCGCCAACTCCGGGCCTCGATCGCCGACACGCTTCGGCAGGACTACATGCGCACGGCGACCGCGAAGGGGCTCAGCGCGCCGACGAAGCTCTTCAAGCACTCGATGCGCAACGCACTCATGCCGGTCGTGACGGTGCTCGGCATGCAGATCGCCTATCTGCTGGGAGGGACCGCGGTCATCGAGGCGGTCTTCGGGATCTCGGGCCTGGGCGACTTCGCGGTCCAGGCCGTGCTGGGCCGGGATCTGCCCGCGATCCAGGGGATCATCCTGTTCGCGGTGATGGTCACCTTGGTGATGAGCCTGATCGTCGACATCTCCTATGGATATCTGAACCCGAAGGTCAGGAGATCGTGATGAGTCTCGAATCCGGCACTCCCACAGCTCCCGGTACGCCGGGAACCCCCGGCCTCACCGAGACCGCGGGCCGGGTCGCTCCCCGTCGGTTCGTGCACCGTTTCCTCGGACGCAAGGTGAACGTGCTGGCAGCAGGCTTCCTGTTCGTCGTGACCCTGCTCGCCCTGCTCGCCCCCTGGCTCGCCCCGCACGACCCCCTCACCCAGGACATACCCGCCGCGCATTTGCCGCCGTTCTCGCCGGATCACCTCCTTGGGACCGACATCCTGGGGCGCGACGTCCTCTCCCGGATGCTCTACGGGGCCCGGGTGGCCGGCCAGGCCGCACTGGTCTCGGTGCTCATCGGGATGGGCCTGGGCGTCATCCCCGGCGCGATGGCAGGCTATCTGGGGGGCTGGTACGACGCCGTGCTCTCCCGGATCGCCGACACCGTGCTCAGCTTCCCGCCACTCCTGCTGGCCATGGCCATCGTCGGCGTGATGGGCACCAACCTGACGAACGCGATGCTGGCGATCGGACTGGTCTTCGCGCCGCGCTTCTTCCGGGTGGTCCGCTCAAGCGTCATCTCGGTCCGGGAAGAAACCTACATCGAAGCCTCCCGGAGCATCGGCACCTCGACCGCGAAGATCATCCGTCGTCACGTCTTCCCCAACGCGCTGTCGCCACTGATCGTCCAAATCAGCCTGGCGTGCGGATTCGCGATCCTCGCCGAGGCATCACTCAGTTATCTCGGGCTCGGCGTCAACCCGCCCGATCCGTCCTGGGGAAGGATGCTCCAAGAGGGCCGGGAGTCGCTCTTCTACACCAAGTGGCCGCTGGTCATCCCGGGCATCGCGATCGCCCTCAGCGTCCTCGCCTGCAACCTGCTCGGAGACGGCGTACGCGACTCCATGGGCGATGAAAGGGGTCACAAGTGAGCGCCGTACCCACGGCATCCGACCGGCTGCCGCTGCTCGAGGTGGAGGGACTGGAGGTCCAGTTCCGCGGGTCGAGCGGATGGACCACGGTCGTCACCGACGTCGCTCTGCGGGTCGACCACGGCTCAGTGCTCGGCCTGGTCGGCGAGTCCGGATCCGGCAAGAGCGTCACCTGCGCCAGCATCCTGCGCCTCTTCCCAGCCGGCTCGGGCCGGATCGCGGCAGGCCGGATCGTCTTCAACGGGACCGACCTGACCACCTTGGGAGAGCGTCAGCTCAACCGGGTCCGCGGCCGGGACATCGGGATGATCTTCCAGGAGCCGATGACCAGCCTGAACCCCGTGCTCACCGTCGGGGAACAGATCGCCGAGGTGGTGCGTCGGCACGGGAAGGTCGGTCGACAGGCGGCCCGGGCACGGGCCCGTGAGGTGCTGGACCTGGTCCGGATCCCGAATGCCGCGACGCGGATGAGGCAATATCCCCACGAGTTCTCCGGGGGGATGCGCCAACGGGTGATGATTGCCATGTCGTTGGCCACGAGCCCCTCTCTGCTCATCGCCGATGAGCCGACGACGGCCCTCGACGTGACCATCCAGGTGCAGATCCTCGACCTTCTCAAGGACCTGGCCGCGGAACTCGAGATGGGGATCCTCCTGGTCACCCACGACCTCGGCGTGGTTGCCGACATGTGCGACGACGTGGTGGTGATGTACGGCGGTCAGGTGGTCGAGACGGGCAGTTGCGCGGAGATCTTCGCCGAACCTCGACATCCGTACACCGCTGACCTGATGCGGGCCCGGCCGAGCATCGAAGGTCGCCAGGAACTCTATGTCATTCCCGGTCGCCCACCCACGCCGCTGGAGTGGCCCGGTGGGTGCCGATTCGCGGCGCGTTGCCGGCACCGGATCGAGGACTGCGAAGCCGCGCCGGTGGACCTCCACCACCTGGGTGACGACCGACTCTCCCGGTGCATCCGGGTCTCCGAGCTCGAGTTGGGTGGTGTCCGATGAACGTCGAGACGACGGACCGCGAGGTGCTTCGGGTCCGGGGCCTCACGGTCACCTTCCACCCGAAGGGACGGCGCAAGGCGCCCGTCCAGGCGGTGCGGGGCATCGACCTGGTGCTGCACCAGGGGGAGACCCTCTCGGTGGTGGGCGAGTCCGGCTGTGGCAAGTCCACCACCGCACGAGCTGTGCTCGGTCTGGTCAAGGCCGCCGGTGAGATCGAGCTGATGGGCCGCCGCTTCGACCAGATGTCGCCCCGGGAGAAGACCCGTGCCCGGGCCGATATCCAGATGGTCTTCCAGGACCCCTATTCGTCCCTGGACCCCTCGCAAAGAGTGGGTGTCTCCATCGCCGAGCCACTCGAGGTGCACACGGACCTGGACGCGAAGCAACGGCGAGCCCGGGTCGAGGAACTCCTCGAGACGGTGGGCCTCTCCGCCGAGCATGCCGACCGGTTCCCGCACGACTTCTCCGGCGGCCAGCGGCAGCGCATCGCCATCGCACGTGCCCTGGCCTGCTCGCCCAGCATCGTGGTGGCGGACGAGGCGGTCAGTGCGTTGGACGTCTCCACCCAGAACCAGGTGCTCAAGTTGCTCGAGGAACTCTCCTCGAGCCTGGGCGTCGCCTATCTCTTCATCTCGCACGACCTCGCGGTCGTGCGACACATCTCGGACCGGGTCGCGGTGATGTATCTCGGGACCCTCGTGGAGGAGGCTGCCGCGGACGCACTCTTCGCCCAGCCGCTCCACCCGTACACCCAAGCTCTGCTCTCATCGGTCCTGGTGGCCGATCCGGCCAGGCAACGGCAACGGACCGATGCCCGGTTGAGCGGAGACCTGCCGGATCCGTCGAACCCGCCCTCCGGCTGTGTCTTCCGGACACGTTGTCCGCATGCCATGGAGGTCTGTTCGCGAGAAGTGCCCGTCCCCGTGCCACGCAGCGGGGGTGGAACGGTGGCCTGCCACCTCTTCACCGAGGCCCATGAGGGCGCTGACCCGGGGGAGCCGTCCCCCACCGACAACCTGACTGCGAACGGAAGCACGCGATGACCAAGGATGAGTGGGCCCCCCTCCTGGAGGAGTTGGGGGAGCGACGATCCGCCAATCAGCAGATGGGCGGGCCGGAGAAGGTGGCGCGCTACCGGGACGGCGGGAGGGTGGAGGCGCGCTCTCGGATCGCGGAGTTCCTCGACCCGGGGACATTCGTGGAGATCGGCACCCTGGCCGGTCCCGACGCCATTCCCAGCGATGCCTTCGTGGCAGGGCATGGCCTCGTCGACGGCGGGCCGGTCCTGGTCGGTGCCGAGGACTTCACGGTCGCCGGAGGGTCGATCGGGACCTCGGCTGCCTCCAAGCGTCATCGCCTGGCCCAACTGGCACTGCAGGAGCGGGTGCCTCTGGTGATGATGCTCGAGGGCGCCGGGCACCGGGCCACCAACGCACTGGAGGGCCATCGCCCCGCGCCGAATGACCTGCAGGCGATGGCCGACCTGGCCGGCTATGTCCCCACGGTCGCGATCGTCACCGGCCCGTCGGCCGGACACGGAGCCCTGGCAGCGCCGCTGTCGGACTTCGTGATCATGGTCGAACAGCATGCCTCCCTCTTCACCGCCGGCCCGCCCTTGGTCCGCGCCTCCCTCGGCGAGGTCGTGGACAAGGAGTCGTTGGGCGGTTCAGCGGTCCATGCCGTGCAGAGCGGAGTGGCCCACAACGTGGCCGGCTCCGTGCCGGAAGCCTTCGCCCAGGCCCGTCGCTATCTTTCCTACCTCCCGCGCAATGCATGGAGTCGGCCGACGCCGACCAGCCCGGATGAGGAGGAGCGGGAACTGGTCGACATCCTGGAGATGATCCCGCCGAACGACCGGCAGCCCTATGACATGCGCCCGGTGCTCGATCTCGTCTTCGACACGGACAGCGTCTGGGAGATCCAGCCCCAGCACGGTACGTCGATCCTCACCGCGCTGGTTCGGCTCGGGGGACAGCCGATGGCAGTCGTCGCCAACCAGCCGATGATCCTGGCCGGCTCGATCGACGTCGCGGCGGCGGAGAAGGCGGCGCGGTTCATCGAGATCACCAGTTCCTTCCACCTGCCCCTGGTGCAGTTGGCAGACAACCCGGGCGTGCTGGCCGGGAGTGCGTCGGAGCGCGCCGGGATCCTGCGCAGCTCGGCACGGATGTTCGCCGCGCAACGGAGGGCGGGGGTGCCCAAGTTCCACGTCACCTTGCGCAAGGCGTTCGGATTCGGCAGCTCGGTGATGGGGATGAACAGCTTCGACAACCAGACTGTCTCCCTTGCCTTTCCCGGCGTGACGCTGGGAGGGATCCCGGCCGGAGTCGGTGGACGGACAGCCAAGGCGTCGTCGGAGATGCAGGAGGCGTTGACGGCCAACGAGGCGGCCGGGCCGTGGCGGTTGGCCGCCTCGGTCACCTACGACGAGATCATCGATCCGCGCGAATTGCGCAACGCCTTGCTGGCCGCCGCGCGCCTGGCCACGGCTCGCCTGACGGAACCGGTGGAGCCGAAAGCGCGGGTCGGATACCTACCCTGAATCATTTTCGTCTCCGATAATCGACACGAGGTCCCTGCCCGGGACCGGATCCAACGAACGCACTGAACTGGACGGGGCCCTCCATGCAGAACGAACCGCCACTGCCGGTGTCCTCGATGACGCGGGGGCAGTTGGCCCGGCGTCGACGCCTCACCAACGCCGTGGTCGAACTCCTCGGTGAGTTCCCACCCGAGCAGTTGCAGATGAAGCAGGTGGCCGACCATTCGCTGGTCTCGCTGGGGGCCATGTATCGCTACTTCTCCTCCAAGGACCACCTGCTCGCCGCTGCCCTGACCGACTGGCATGCTGGGTTCGCCGAGCATGCGATCGAGGCTGCGGGCACCTCTGCCGGTGCGGGCCGGGAGGTGAGGTTCGAGGAGGTGTGGAAGTTCGTTCTGTCCCAGTTGCGCGGGTTCGAGCGCTACCCGAACTTCGCGCGGCTGATGAGTGTCATCTATGCATCTGCCGACCCCTATGCCAGCGAGGAGATCCGGGCCGTCTCCGTGCGCAACCAGACGATGATGACAACCATCCTGCAACCCCTCGGTGAAGAAGTCGCCAAGCCGGCGTCACGCGCGATCGCCTCGACGCTCACGCTCCAGGTGATGCACTGGCAGGCGGGTCGCCTGAGCATGGAGGAGCTCGAGGCCGAGGTGGAGCAGGTGGTGCGTCTAGTCCTCGCTGCGGTGAACCGGGCACCCGCCCTCACGACTCCAGCGGAGTGACTCCGGCAGAGTGACCCGTGGCCGGATGACCATTCGGCCCGGCGTCCCGCCCACCCGGCACCAGCACATCCCCGACCCCCAGCACATCCGGGCACCCGGCTCACCCCAACGATCCGCCCGGAAGGGCATGCAGGGCCTTGGCCAGACGAGACAGGTTGTCCGCAGTGATCTGCTGTCCCGGGAAGTAGACACAGACCTTCTGGGCAACATGCCCGAAGCGCTCCACGATCTTCGCGGCACACTCCTCCGGCGTCCCCACCACAGCCATTGCGGCCACCATCTCGTCGTCGACCAGTGCTGCCATCCCATCGACGCCGCCGACCTTCGACAAGCGGTTCAACTCCGGCTGGAGGTCGGCCCTCCCCTCGGCATCGAGGACCGGAAGGTACGCCGGTGTGGAGCCGTAGAAGGCAAGGAGCCGTCGTACCCCGTCGCGTGCAGGGCCGAGCTCCGCCTCGGTGGTGCCGACGCCGGCGATGATCTGCGGGATGACCTGGAAATCGCCTTCCTCCCTGGCGGCTCGGGCCAAGCCTTCGCGCACGGCGGGCAAGGTCCGCTCCTCGAAGTGTCGAGCGGAGTTGAACGGCATCACCAGGAGCCCGTCGGCGACCTCGGCCGCCGTTCGCGTCATCACCGGGCCCAGGGCTCCCATCAGGATCGGCGGGACCCCGTGGGGGTTGGGCCCCGGATCGAATGCGGCGGCCATCAGGGTGTGACGGGTGAACTCGCCCTCGAAGGCCAAGCGTGTCCCGTGCTGCCAAGCGTGCAGGATCGCCTTGACGGCCAGCACCGACTCGCGCATCCGTGCTGCCGGACGTGACCAGGTGGCGCCGTACCGGTTCTCGATGTGCGGACGGATCTGGGAACCGAGCCCGAGGGAGAACCTGCCTCCGGAGAGGAGTTGGAGGTCGTACGCCGCATGGGCCAGGTGCAGGGGACTGCGAGGAAGGGCGATGGCGACGTTGGTCATCAGGTCGACTCCGGTCGAGGCGGCCTGCCCCAGGGGCAGGAAGACGTCGTGGGCACCCTCGAAGGTGAACAGGCCGTCGACGCCACAGGCGACCAGCCACTCGGCCCGCTCACGGGCCGCGGCCGGGGCGGCGTCCAGCTGGACTTCGATCTGCATGGTGGCGGCTCCGGGGCTCAGGGGTGGTTCGGCATGTTGGTCCAGCCCTTGTGGTCCTCGCGGGCATACCAACCCGAGGCGGCCAGCGTGCCACCGTCGACGGGGATGGTGTGCCCGGTGATGAAGCCGGCATCGGGTGAGGCCAGGAAGGCGACCACGCCGGCGAAGTCTTCCGGCTGGCCGAACCGGCCCAGCGGCAACCAGCTGCGCAGCAATCCGGGATCCCGCCCGCGCAGCATCGCCTCGCGGGAGGTCTGCGGTGTGTCGGTCAGGTCCGGGGCCACCGCATTGACCCGGACGCCGTGCTCGCCGACCTCGACGGCCAGGGACTTGGTGAAGGCCGAGACTCCGGCGTTGTACGCCGAGTAGACGGCGTGGCCGGGGATCCCGCGGAATGCCTCGACCGTGGAGACGTTGACCACGGCACCATGGCCTTGTTCGATCATCCGTGGGACCAGGGCGTGGCACATCTTGAAGACATGGAGCAGGTTCACCTCGTACAACCGCTGCCACTGCTCGGGGGTGCTGTGGCCGAAGGTCTTCGACGCGGGGCGGAAGTCGCCGACATTGTTGACCAGCACGTCCAACCGGCCCAATCCGGCCACGGTCTCGGCGACCTCGGCCACGGTCTGGTCGGCGGAGACATCCCCGAGCACCACCCGCACGGTGCCGCCTGCTGCCGCGATCTCGCCGGCGGTCGCCTCGGCGGCCATCGCATCGATGTCGACCAGGACCAGGGAGTCGCCGTCCGCGGCCAGGCGGCGGACGATGGCTGCACCGATGCCCTGGGCGCCACCGGTGACCACGCTGACCCGCTTCATCGCCGGTCCCGTCCGCTCGTGTCGCCTGCCGGGTCGGCGGTGCCCTCTGCGGCACGGGCCGACCCGTCCGTGTTGCCGTCGCCACGCGTGTCGCGAGCCAGCTTCACCGGGCTGGTCGAGAGGAACGCGACCCAGGCGGAGCGCTCGGCGAAGCGCCAACCCGACGGCGTACGTCGATAGCTGTCGCGATAGGTGACTGCCCAGGTCACGTCACGCAGCGCACCGTCGCGCTCACTGATGTGGTGAGCCAGGCAACTCACCCGCCCGGTGGCGGTGTCTGGGTCCGGGCCGGCGTCGAAGAGCTCACCGGTGACGGCGTGAAAGGTGACGAGCAGCTGGTCGAGCCCGGCAAGGGCCTGCCGGATCTCCTCGGTGCCCCGGTGCCGGTGAGTGGGCTCGAGCGACTGGGGAGGCCCGGCGGTGGTGAGCACGCCGTCGTCGGTGAAGAGCGCCGCGACGCCGGCCGGATCGCGGTCGTCCACCAGGGCGGCATAGCGGTTGACCAGGTCGCGCAGGGCCACCGAGTCGTCGCCGGTCAGCGAGGTGTCGTCACGGCTCATGGGAGGCCGAGCCGTTCGGCGCAGGCGGTGAGTTCGTCGCACGCCTCGGCCAGGTCGCTGGTGCTTGAGGCGGCGAGCACGATCCGGTCGGCTCCCTGATCGGCGAGCCGCTCTGCGCGGGCCTGGTCGATCCGGGTGACCAGGTGGCCGAGGGAGAGTTCGAGTGCCTCCGGATCCCGTCCGACTCGCTCGGCCTCGGTGCGCATCAGGGTGACCAGCCCGGCCAGTTCCTCGCCGGCCACGCCCAGGGGTTGCAGCCCGTCGCCGTACCGTCCGGCACGACGCGCGGCCGCACGGCTGTGACCGCCGATGTGGAGCGGTACGCCGGCGGTGCCGCCCGCCCGCTGGACCGGCTTGGGGTACGACATCGCACCCTCGAAGTCGAAGAACTCCCCGTGGTGGTCCACGCCGTCCGGGGCGGAGTCGGACCACAGCTTGCGAAGCACCTGCAACTGCTCGTCGGCGCGGCGGCCGCGGGCCTCGAACGGGGCGCCGCAGGCCTCGATCTCCTCGCGCATCCAGCCCATCCCGACGCAGATCCGCAGCCGGCCGCCGGAGAGGGCATCGACGGTGGCCAGGCGCTTGGCCAGCACCACCGGGTGATGGTTCGGCAGCACGAGCACACCGGTGGCCAGGCCCAGGGTGGTGGTCTGTCCGGCGATGAAGGCCATCAGGTCCAGCGGGTCCGGGATGTCCAGGTCGTCGGCGAGCTCCATCCGCCCGGAGCCGTCATAGGGATAGACGCTCGCATAGCGGCTCATCACCACGGCGTGCTCGACGGCGACCAGCGACTCGAAGCCGCAGGCTTCGACATGCTTGGCGTAGGCGGAGATCCAGGCTGGGTCGGCAGTGGTTCCCGCAGCGGTGGGTGCGATCACGGCGTACTTCATGGCTGTCAAACGTAGGGAACCGACCGCAACCGGTCGAGGCCGTTCCCGGTGGGCGGAAAAGCCGCGATCGCAGGTTCCGGTGGACGGGATCCCCGTGGTGGCCGGCGTCGCCCGACGGCTAGAACCATGGGGTCCCCACCCGAACCGGAGTTGACGTGAACCCAGCCGACGAGGCAGCCGCATCCCTTGACCGGCGTACGGCGACGATCGACCTGGTCGCCGCCACCCGGACCCTCATGCACGCCGCTGCCACCAGCGACTTGCCCGCCGATGACCTAGCCGAGGAGACCAAGGCGATCCAGGACGTGGCCAGTCGGTTGGCCCGACGCTCTCGCCCGCGGGTGCTCCGGATCCCCTTCGAGTTGCCCGGCAGCATCCGCGCGCAAGGGCCCGATGCGGTGTGGCAGACCTATGAGCTGAACCCCTTCGGGATCCCCCTGCAGGTCCGGTTCGACGGCGACTCCTCGCACGGCACGTTCGTCGCCGACGGACTCCATGAAGGGCCACCCGACAGCCTGCACGGCGGCTGGTCGGCCCACCTGATGGACTGCATGCTCGGTGGACTGGTCCAGGCAACCGGGGCGATGTCGGTGACCGCGACCCTGGACCTGCGCTATCGCCACAAGGTGCCACTGGAGCGTCGTGTCGATCTCTTGGCCGAGATCACCGGCCGCAGCGGTCGCAAGATCCGCGCCCAGGGCAGGATCGAGGTCGACGGCATCGTCTGTGTGGAGGCCAGGGGCCTCTTCGTCAGGGTGGACGGGGGCAGTGCCGACCAGGAGGCAGCACCGGGCGCCGCGGCCCCGACCGCAGCAGCCCCGACCGCCGCCACCACCGACGAGCTGAGCCCCCGATGAACTATGCACTGACCGGGCTGGAGGACAAGGTTGCCGTGGTCACCGGAGCGGGACGGATGCGGTCGATCGGGCGCCAGATCGCGGTCGAACTGGCCCGCGCCGGCTGCGACGTGGTGCTCACCGGGACCGGCCGGGCACCCGAACGGCGACCCGAGGACGAACAGGCAGCCGGCTGGAACGACATCGAATCGGTCGCCGAGGAGATCCGGTCCCTGGGTCGCCGTGCCGTGCCGGTCGTCGCCGACGTCTCCGACCCGGCTCAGGTTGACGCGCTGCTGGCCACCACCCTGGCCGAGTTCGGCCGCGTCGACGTCGTGGTCAACAACGCCGCGGCCTCGCGGGGCGGTGACCGCGGTCCGCTGTTGGAACTCGACGTGGAGGACTTCGACCGGGTGGTCCGGATCAACCTGCGCGGCACCTTCCTGATGCTGAAGGCGTTCGCCACCGCGATGCTCGACAACGAACCCGACTCCCACGGGCAACGCGGCACGGTGGTCAACATCTCCTCGATCGGCGGCAAGCAGTCCGGGCCGGGCACGGGTGTCTATTCCGCGTCCAAGGCCGGGGTCCAGTCCCTGACCTCGACCGCGGCCAAGGAACTGGGCAAGGACGGGATCCGGGTCAACGCGCTCTGTCCCGGCGTCACGGCGACCAGTCGCCTCGATGATCTCAGCGCAGAGCAGTGGCAGGCGTACGTCGGTGCCAATGTCCCGCTGGGACGGGTCGGTGATCCCCTCGAGGTGGCCCACGCTGCCGTCTTCCTGGCCAGTGACCAGGCGGCCTGGGTGACCGGGCAATGTTGGAACGTCGACGGCGGCCAACTCACCATTCGGTGAGACCGTCCTGTTCTTTGGAGGAACCACGATGACCCCCCGCGACGCGGCACTGGCCCGCCTCACCGCTGCCGGCCAGCGCTTCGAGATCCGGCGAGAACCGGTGCACGGCATCTCGCTGCCGGTCTTCCGGAACCGGCACCGCTCGCTGGGCGAGCTGCTCGAGGCTTCACTGGCGTTCGGCGATGCCGACTACCTGGTCACCCGCGACTCCCGGCTCACTTTCGCCGAGCACCATGCGGCCGTTGCCGCACTGGCCACCGCCCTGCGCGACGAGTACGGCGTACGCCCGGGCGACCGGGTGGCGCTGTGCGGTGCCAACTCGGTGGAGTGGCTGCTCGGGTTCTGGGCCACCGTCGCCGTCGGTGGTGTTGCCGTCGGAATGAACTCGATGTGGGCACCCGATGAACTGCGCCACGGGCTCGACCTGACAGCCCCGAAGGTGCTGATCGCCGACGGGCCGCGCGCCGCGCTGCTCGGCGCCGACATGGGGGCTCCGGAGGTCCGGACCGGCGATGTGGATACGGCGCTGATCGGCATGGAGACGGGTGTTGCCGAACTGATCGCCCGCCACCGCGGCGCCGCCATGCCGCGGGTCGACGTGGACGAGGACGACCCGGCAGTCATCCTCTTCACCAGCGGCACCAGTGGTCGCTCCAAGGGCGCCACCCACTCGCACCGCAACGTGCTCTGTGCGGTCTGGTTCCACCTGCTCAACGACGCGATCGCCGCGGACCTCGGTTTCCCGCAGGCGGATCGCCGTTTCCTGCTGGCCACGCCGCTGTTCCACATCGCCGGGCTGCACAACCTGGCCGTGGTCCGGCTCGCGGTCGGTGACACCGCGGTGCTCCACCTCGGCCGGTTCGACATCGACGCAGTTTTGCGGCTGATCGCCCAGGAACGGGTCACCAACTGGGGTGCCGTGCCGACGATGCTCTCCCGCCTGGTCGAGACCGACCTGTCGCCCTATGACCTGGGCTCGTTGCGCACCCTCTCGATCAACAGCGCCCCCTCCGCCGCGGCGTTGAAGGCCCGGATCCGCGAGGTGCTGCCGGCTGCCGGGGGCGCCATGGGTACGACGTACGGGCTCACCGAGTCCTCCACCGCCGCCACCCTGGCCAGCGCTGCCGACCTGGCCCGCGATCCCGACTCGGTCGGCCGGCCGGTGGTGAACCTGGAGGTCGAGGTGCGCGACGACGACGGACGCGTTGTGCCCGAGGGCGTCGAGGGCGAGGTCTGCCTGCGTGGCGCGCAGATGATGCTCGGCTACTGGCGCAACCCCGAGGCGACCGAGGAGGCCCGGGGCGGCGACGGCTGGTTCCGCACGGGAGACCTGGGCTCGATCGTGGCCGGGCACCTGCGGATCGCGAGCCGTCGTTCGGATCTGATCCTGCGCGGTGCCGAGAACGTCTATCCGAGCGAGGTGGAGAACCAGATCGCCGCCCACCCGGACGTGATGGAGTGCATCGTGCTCGGCACGCCCGACGCGGACCTGGGTCAGGCCGTTGCCGCGGTGGTCGTGGTCCGCGAGGGCAGCGACGTCGACGAGCATGCGTTGCGCGCGCACCTCGAGCCGCGGCTGGCGCGCTACAAGACCCCGACCCGGTGGGTGATCACCACCGACCCGCTGCCGCGCAACGCCACCGGCAAGGTGAACCGGCGCGAGGTCACCGTCTGACGGTGGGGCGACGGCGTACGACGCGGACCAGCTGGATCGTGCGTGCCAGCCGGGTCAGTGCGCGCCAGCGTTGATCAGCGCGGACCAGCCGGATCAGCGCGCGCCGCTCCACCCCGGGAACATCGCCCGGCTGACCTGGCGGGCAGCCCGGGCCACGTGCGGGGCGAGCGCATCGAGGCGCAGGTGTTTGCCACCTGGCACACCGACGTCGAGCCGCTGCCCTTCGACCCCGACCGCGCCCGGGAACTGCTGGACGAGGCCAAGGCCGACGGGTACGACGGCAAGATCACCTGGCTCGACGGTTCCGACCCGGCATCGCGCGCCACCGCCCAGGCCGCCAAGGGATTCCTGGAGGCCGTCGGCTTCGAGGTCGACCTGGACCTGGTCGCCAACGTCCAGGAGCAGATCGTCAAGGTCGCCGTCGATCGCAGCCATGACGTTGCCGGTTGGGGCATCAGTTGGCGCGAGGCCGGCCCCTATGGCCGGATGTTCGCCACGCTGCACAGCCAGGGCAACCTGTCGGCCGGCATGCCCACCTCGCCCGAGATGGATGCGCTCTTCGACGAGTTCCAGGGCGCGGAGAGCGAGGAGGACCAGCGCGAGGTGATGGGTCGGATCCAGGCGCAGTGGAACGAGCAGGTCCCGGCGCTGATCCTCAGCCCGACCTTCGAATACCTGCTCTGGTCCGAGGACCTCCACGGCGTCGTGGAGAGCACCAACTCGATGGTGCTGCTGCACGAGGCATGGATCGGCTGATCAGGCTCCGTCCACTGATCGGCCCTGGGTTGAGCGCGGGCGTGAGGTCACTGCGGTGGCCTCACGCCCGCAGCTAATTTCGCCGGTGGAAGGTGATCATCCCGTTGCCCGCCGACCTGCTCCGATAGCGCGGATCGTGCATCAGTCGGTGATGGTGCGGGCAGAGCAACCGTCCGTTGGTGAGGTCCGTCGCGCCCCCGCGGGACCACTCGATGTCGTGGTGGGCGTGGCAGACCCGCGAGGGCATGCCGCACCCCTCGGCCGTGCAACCCTTGTCGCGCAGCGCGAGTGCCCGGAACTGGGCGGTGCTGAAGAGGCGTCGGGTCCGACCCAGGTCGAGCACCTCGCTCGAGCCATCCAGGACCGCGGGCAGGATGCCGGACCTGCAGGCGAGGCGGCGAGCCTCGGCTGCGCTGATCCGGGTGCCGTCCTCGAGTGAGGCAACCCCGAGTTCCTTGCGCAACTGGGACAGGTCGATGGTGACGTTGAGGGCGACCGTGCTGCCGGCGTGGCTGGGCAGTCGGTCTGCGGGGAACGATTCGATGAGCTCCATGAAGGCGTGCCCCATCCGCTCCGGCGTGATCGCCGGTCCGCTGCGGCGATCGCTGTGCTGGCCGGTTGCTGCGCCGTCCTGGTGACCGGCGTCCGTGGGTTCCGGGTCGTCGCGCCGGGGATCGGCGAGGGCCAGGATCTGCTGGCGGAGGAGTTCGCCGTGGAGGGCCGGGATGTTGAACCTTCCCCACACACGGCCCTTGCCATCGTTGGTGAGGGTGATCCGGGCGGTGGCGTTGGCGTGCCGCTCTTCGCGCTCCAGGCGCTTGCCTTCCTCCTCCTCGAAGCGGTCGGGGTCGATCACCTCGAGGATCCGCTTGCCGAGGATGCGGAGTGCACGGGCATCGTGCTCGCGGGCACAGGAGAGGAGGTGGTCGCGCGCCTTGGTCCGGGTCCCGGGGTCGAGATCGTCGGGCAGGTCCTCGACGGTCTCGATGATGACCTGGGCCTGATCTGTCCGCAGTTCTCCGTCGAGCAGTGCGGTGGCGACCACGGCGTACGTCGGGTGGGCGAGGTGGTGGCCGAACCGGAGGCGCCGGCCCGCGTCGCCGCGGGTGAGGTTCGCGCGACGGGCCCACC
Organism: Nocardioides sp. AE5; assembly: GCF_031844485.1. Lineage (NCBI taxonomy): Bacteria > Bacillati > Actinomycetota > Actinomycetes > Propionibacteriales > Nocardioidaceae > Nocardioides > Nocardioides sp. AE5. The sequence goes on along the minus strand of NZ_JAUZVI010000010.1, from coordinate 117,215 downwards.
AGTGTGCCGTGTGCCGGGACCCGTCGCTGTCCCCGAGGCGCCGCTGATCGGCAGCAGCGGCGATCCGTGCAGTGGCCACGGAGAGGCGGTCGGTCAGGGCAGTGCACTGGTCGAGGAGGTGCGTGATCTCGTCGTCGGCCAGGGGTGGGAGCGAGAGGTCGGCGAGTTCGGCCAGGTCGCTGTCGAGGCGCTCGAGCACGCGATGCGTGTGGGGGAGCGTGGTCATCGGGCCGAGGCCTCCTCTCAAGCGGTCGACCCCGGGGCAGGGTCGCGCGTTGGTTGGATGCCCCTGGGGCCCAGGTCGCCGGCTGCGTTGGGAATGGCCAGAGGGGAATGCACCCGCCGCGATCCGTGGAGCTGGAGTGCAACGGGCCCGACGCCGAAACCCACCGCTGGCGGGCGACACCTCTGGGAAGTGCCGGGTCCGTATCCCTGAGCGCCGGGATATTGGATCGAACTTGTGTTCGATTCTAGTGGGTCGATGTCGTGGTCACAAGGCTTTCGGGCATCCAGTTCTGGCGCATCTGTATGGCGGTAGGTCTTGGGCATGAACCCGAAGCGATCGCCCCTGGCCGGGCTCCTGATCGCTGCGTTCGTGTTGGTCGGATGCAGCAAGGGCGACGGGCGCGACGGCCCGATCTCCGCCGAGGCGGTCGCGGTGATCATGCTCGACCACCTCGACGTACTGCCCAACTACACCCTCGGCGGACAGAACGCGGAGCACGCCGAGCGCGTGGGGGCGGTGTTCCGGGTGCACGGCGAGACCTGGAATGACGGTGAGGTCCTCTCCCTCGACGTGGATCGCCCCGACGCCGACGCCGTGGACTGCGCTGCCCTTGCTTCGGCGGCAGGGTGCGAGGTCACCGAGGACGGATCGCTGCTGATCGCCTGGTTCGATCCGGAGCCCCTCGGCAACGGACTGGTCCGCATCGTCGACCTGCGGGACGACGCACGCGTCGAGCTTGCCTACAGCGCCGTCCGCCCCGCGGGCGATCCGCGTGGAGCAGGAACTGGGCATTCCCTGGGAAACCTTGATGGACCTGGCCACGGATGATCGGCTGGGCCCGACCACCACGGCCGAGGTGTTGCGCGAGGCCGTCGAGTTCGAGTGGTCCGAGCCGCCGGTCTATGACGACGAATGATGCGGATGCGCTGATGTGATCATCGGGTGAATTCCTTGTCAGCAGGTGACTGGAAGTCCACCCCGTTGTCGGGTGCCATCGCGGGCGAGCGAAAATCATGCAGGGCAGCGATACCCTGCTTGTGTGGCAACTGTGCTGATCCGCAACCTCGATGACGCTGCCTACGCAGTCCTGCGTGAACGGGCCGCGGCATCGGGGCGCTCGTTGCAGGAGTACCTCCGCATCAATCTTGAGCGGATGGCCGTCGAGCCGACCGTTGAGGGGGCCATCCAGCCAGCCAAGGTCGATATCCCGAGGCAAGCAGCGCTGACGATGGACGACATCGTGGAGACCCAGCGCGCGGGGCGCGCGCGTTGATCCTCCTGGCCTGGCCTCAGGGGCGCAGGACCGCGAAGTCACCGAGCATGATCTCCATGGTGAAGCGCCGGTAGGAGAGCTTCCAGCCCTCGGGCGTGCGCACCCACCGGTCGTCGTACTCACCCATGCATTCGAAGAACTTGCCCTCCATCTCACCGGCTCCGGCGTGGTAGACCCGGGCATAGGTGAGCGAGTGGGCGGTGTCACCGTCGATGGTGACCCGGTGGTTGCCGAGCAGGTGCTGGCTGGGGCCGCAGCCCCCCAGGTGGTCCCGGGTCTGGGCTGCGATCGCCGCCGCGCCGTCCGTGCCGTAGCCGTGGGCGTCGGGCAGGAACGCTGCCTCCAGCGCAGTGAAGTCACGCTGGTCGAGCATCGCGGCCACGTGCGCCAGTTGTTCGATGATCTGGGTGCGGTCGTCGGTGCTCACGGTGCTGTTCCCTCCGGTGCCTGTGCGGGTTGGCCCATGGCGCCGCGGCGCAACAACTCGGGTGCCTCGGGGCGCCCGTCGAGGACCCGGCTGGTACGCCGCGTGGTCACCCACCCCTGGTCGCTCCGGGCGAGTTCGAAGTGGTGCGCGGTCGCCCGGCGTACGACGAACTCCGGCGCCGCTGCCTCGGGATCAGCGCTGGCTTCCCCGCGGCGCCCGACGAAGCGACCGCCCTGGTTGACCACCATCAGCGAGTGACAGACCGCGACCGCGGTGTCGCCGGTGATGGTGACCTTGGCCGGGCCGAGGAAGTGGGCACAACCGGCCTTGATCCAGTGCTGGTGGCCCGTGGAGTGGACCATGGAACGGACCTGCTCGCGGTTGGTCATGGTGATCTCGTCGACGTCGTAGATGCCGTCCTCGCTCCACAAAGCGGCGACCTCGTCAGCGGCCCCGGAGTCGACGAGGGGCCCGTAGCTGGCGATCATCTCGGCGATCGCCTGCTTGTCCTCCAACTCCTGCAGGCGTGACTCGAGTGCGGCCAGGCGGTTTTCCATCAGAGCTCTCCTTCGATCGCGGCCAAGGCCTCGAGTTGTTCGCAGTAGTGATCCGCCGAGGTCGCGGCGATGGTCGCGCTCACCACAGTGGCCCCAGCAGCCAACACTCGGGCCACCTTGTCCCGGGTCTGCTCGGGCTCGCCGATCGGGTCCAGGGGGCGACCCGTGCCGAGGACGACCTCGAACCCCTCGGGCAGATCGGACGCGCCGAGCATCCGGGCCAGGTCGCCCAGGGAGAGCCCGAACGGCACCCAGCCGTCGCCGAGCTCGAGTGCGCGGCGCAGGGAACGGGGGGTGCGTCCGCCGATCCAGAACGGCAGGTGCTCCTGGACGGCGTGCGGCTCGACGACGAAGTCGTCGAAGTCGAAGTGGGGGCCGTGATAGCTGGGCTGGCGCTTGCCGAGGCTGGCGCGCAGTGCGCGCAGGGCGTCGTCGGCGATCTCCCCGCGCCCGGCGAAGGTGGCGCCGACCAGGTCGAACTCCTCCTCCAGCGAGCCGACGCCCAGTCCGAGCACGACGCGTCCGCCGGAGACCAGGTCGAGGGTGCCGTAGCGCTTCGCGATCTCCAGCGGGTGGTGGTAGCCGAGCACCAGCACCTGGGTGGCCAGGCGGATCTGCGTGGTGTGGGCGGCCAAGTGGCTCAGGGTGACCAGCGGATCCCAGTACGTCGCGCCGCGCTGCTCGGCGATCGCGGTCGGGACGGCGACGTGCTCACTGCAGGTGAGGTGGTGGAAGCCGAGCCGGTCGGCGGTGGTCGCGATGGCGACGAGTTCGGCGACGCCTGCGTCTGCCTCCCACTCGGCGTGGGAACCTGGGTTGGCGGTCACGATCGGGCTGGTGATGCCGATCCGCATGGATCCTCCTGGCGTTGACGGCGAGCGCGTGTGTGGCGCTGCGTGGAGCCTGTCAGGGCCGGGTGGCAGGTGGGACGGGGTTCCCGCTCACCGGAAGGAGGGCGTGCTGGCTGCTGGCTGCTGGCCGCCGGGCCGTGGGTGGTCCTGGCCCGGATCGACCGGCCGGCATCACGTGAGCAGGAGCAGTAGTTCGCCCGCGGCGATCAGCACGGTCGCCACTGTCAGGGTGAGCCCGGCCCGACCGCCGCGACCACGGATGCGCTCGCGCTGGCCGGTGCTGTGCCGATAGCGCAAGGAGGCCTCGAAGAAGATCCAGGTCCCCAGCATCGCGGCGACCACCAGCAGGGCGAGGGCGGCGCGGCCGTTGTCGTCGATGGCCAGACGGGCCATGATCGCGGCGCCGGCGGTCAGGGTGAGCGCGGTCCGCTGCCAGGCCAGCGCGGTGCGCTCGTTGGCGATGCCGGGGTCGTAGGGATCCGCGACGGGTTTCGGTTGCCGCTCGATGCTCACTGGTTCGCCCGTACGCCGGCTCAGCGCAGCCCGGTCATCACGATCACCGCGGCCGCGATCACGACCAGGGTGAAGATCGCCCCGAAGCCGAACGAGGGCAGTGGCTCGGCGCACCGGATCGCCCGCTCGGCGAGTGCCCACCGGATCCATGAGGCGATCGCGGTGCCCATGCCGGTGCAGACCAGCAGGAAGGCCAGAGCGGTCTGGCTCGACGCAGACATCGACAGGTCGACCACGTCGACGGCGACCCCGGCCGCCAGCAGGGCGAGCGCGGTGCGGATCCAGGCCAGGAAGGTCCGCTCGTTGGCGAGGCTGAACCGGTAGTCGGGCTCCTTGCCCTGCGCGTAGACCGAGCGTGGCCAGCGCATGCGTCCCATCCTGAGCGTCCTTCCTCCCGCCGAGATCTGCGGCAGTGCCTGTCCGACGATCTTGCCACCCGCGTCGCGGCGGACCCTGGCGGGGCGGAGGAGCAGGGATGGGCCGGCGGTGCCGGCCATCGAGCGATGCGGCGCCGCCCCACCCGCCGGAGCTTCGACGGCCCGATGCCATTTCGTGATCTTGGGACCTTGTCAGCGTGGCGCCGGTCACCTAGAATTCATTTCAGTTTTGGGGATCCGACACCGCCGAGGAGATGCCATGTCTGCAGTCGAGAGCGTCGAAGCACCACGGGCCACCGGCCGGGAGCTGCCGCCGTCCATGGTCGAGCGGATGACCCTGATCCTGGATGCCTTCCGCGGCCCGACCACCCGCCTGACCCTGGAACAGGTCGCCCGGGTCACCCACCTTCCGCGCTCGACCGCGCACCGGATCCTCGACCAGCTGGTCAAGCTCGCCTGGCTGGAGCACACCAGCTTCGGCTACGCGCTCGGCTCCCGCTCCCTCAAGCTCGGTGACGCCGGCGACCGCGGGGCCAACGATCTGCGGGCGGAGGCCGCCCCGATGCTCCACGACCTGATGGTCCGCACCGGCCTGGTGGTCCACCTGGCCGTGCTCGACGGCGACCAGGTGCATTACCTCGACAAGCTCGGCGGTCGCTTCGCCGGCGCCGTGCCGTCCCGGGTCGGTGGCCGCGCCCCCTCGCACTCGACCGCACTGGGCAAGGCGATGCTGGCCTGGCTCGAGCCGGAGGCCGTGGACGAGATCGCCGGCGACTCGCTGGCCCGCTCGACCGATCGGACCATCGGCGACCTCTCCACGTTGCACCAGGAACTGCACCGGATCCGTGGCCGCGGCGGCCTCGCCTTCGAGCGTGGCGAGTGCTTCCCCGACATCGCCTGCGTCGCTGCGGCAGTGCGCGGCCTGGACGGCCCGGTCGGCGCGATCTCGCTGGTCGGCGACGCCAAGGCTCCCCTGGAGCGGGTCGCCCCGCTGGTGGCCGCTGCGGCACGCACGATCTCCCACACGCTCTCCCCTGAACTTGCCCAGGCCAGCCGTGCCCGCCGGCGTACCGCCGCGGCAGCATCCGCGCAGGCCTGGCCGTCCGAGGACGCGGGCCGACTCGTGGCTGTCGGCCAGGGCAGTTGGGCCTGACCTGGATTCGTTCAGCCCGAGCTTCATCAAGCAGGGCTTCGTCGAGGCGGCGTCAGCTGACGCCGCCTCGACGTGATTTCGCGTCAACACGTGTCGCCTCGGCGTCGTACGGCGTCAACTCGTGCCGGCTCGGAGGCCTCCCGGTGATCGGGATCGAGACGCTCACCGGTGGGCGGGGAAACCTAGCGTGCAGGGGTGAGCGAACTGACTGACCTGACCCGCGAGGGCACCCTGCGTGAGCTCGAGACCGAGCACGGCACCCTGCGCTACCACGAGGCGGGTGATCCGGCCGCGCCCCCGCTGGTGATGCTGCACGGCTCCGGCCCCGGCGTCTCTGCCTGGCGCAACTACCGCGGCAACCTGCCACTGTTCAGCCAGCACTTCCGCTGCCTGGCCCTGGAGTTTCCGGGTTTCGGAGTCAGCGACGACACCGACCTGCACCCGATGGCGGCCGCCTTCCCCGCGGTCGGCACCTTCCTGGACGGCCTGGGCCTGGACCGGGTCCGGATGATCGGCAACTCGATGGGCGGCATCGTGGCCAGCCGGTTCGCGGTCGCCCAACCAGACCGGATCTCGCACCTGGTCACCATCGGCGGCATCGGGCGCAACATCTTCAGTCCTGCACCCGGCGAGGGGATCAACCTGCTCACGGACTTCGTCGAGGATCCCACCCGGGAGCGTCTCGTCGCGTGGCTCAACTCGATGGTCTTCGACCAGTCACTGGTCACCGAGGAGCTGATCACCGAGCGTCTCGAGCTCGCTCTCGATCCGGAGACCCTGGCCGCCTCCAAGCGGATGTATGGCCGCGGCGTGCTGGCCGCGATGGCGAAGATGGCCGAGAAGTCCCCGGAGCCGCCCCCATGGGCGATGTTGCACAAGATCAAGGCGAAGACCCTGATCACCTGGGGCCGCGACGACCGGGTCAGCCCGGTGGACATGGTGCTCCTGCCGATGCGCACCATTCCCGACGTCGAGGTGCACATCTTCCCCAACTGCGGGCACTGGACCATGATCGAGGCCAAGGCTGCCTGGGAGTCCACCGTGCTCTCGTTCCTGACCCGCGACCTCGAGCAGGACGGCCAAGGCTGATGGGCCTCGAGTCGAAGGGTTCCGCGTCGATGGCCCCCGGACCGATCGGCGCCGAGGGGTTGTCGTGCGCCGAGCAGTACGACGAGGAATACGACCTGGTCGTCGTCGGCTCCGGCGGCGGCGGGATGACCGCGGCCCTGGCGGCCCACGACGCCGGGCTCACCGCACTGGTGGTGGAGAAGGCGAAGAAGTTCGGCGGCTCCACCGGCATCTCCGGCGGCGGCATCTGGATCCCGAACAACCCCACGCTGCGCCGCAAGGGCCACGACGACTCGCGCTCCTCGATCCGGCGCTACCTCGACGTGCTGACCGAGGGCAAGGTCCCGGCCGCCCGCCTCGACGCCTTCGTCGACTACGGCCCGGCCACCATGGAACTGCTCGAGCGCTCGAAGTGGATGAAGTTCGCCTGGACCAAGGGGTACGCCGACTACCACCCCGAATACGAGGGCGGTCGCCCGCTGGGCCGGTCGATCGAGCCGAAGCCGTTCGACACCCGCAAGCTCGGCGACGACGAGCAGTTCCAGCGGCCCAACAGCATGAAGGGCCCGCTCGGCCTCTGGGTCACCGCGAAGGACTACCACGACCTGGCCATGGTCAAGCGGACCTGGCGCGGCCGGTGGGCATCCGTGGTCGCGGCCTGGCGGGTCTCCTCCAACGTGGTCCGCCGCCGCCACATGTCCACCGGCGGCCGTGCCCTGGTGGCGCGGCTGAGGATGGCACTCAAGGACGCCGGCATCGAACTCCGGTTGCGCACCGCGATGACGGACGTGATCACCGAGGGCGACGGCCCCACGGCCCGCGTGGTCGGCATCGTCACCACCGACCGCGACGGCGCCGTACGCCGGATCCGCGCCCGCCGCGGTGTCCTGCTGGCCTCCGGCGGGTTCGACCACAACCCCGAGATGCGCGAGGAACACCTGCCCGAGGGCGGCCGGGCCAACCACAGCCTCGGGGCCCGGGAGAACACCGGTGACGGCATCCGGCTGGGCCAGGAACTGGGCGCGGCGATCGACCTGATGGACGACGCGTGGTGGATGCCCTCGGTCGAGCACCCGGCCGGCGCCACCATCCCGCTGGTCTCCGAGCGCGCCATCCCCGGCCACGTGATCGTCGCCGGCGACGGCAAGCGATTCACCAACGAGGCGGCGCCGTACGTCAACTTCGTCCACGACCAGTTGGCCGGCAAGCACCTGCCTGCCTGGTTCGTGATGGACGCGCGTGCCCGGGCCCGTTATCCGTTCGCGCAGATCCTGCCCGGCGCCCCGATCCCCAAGGCGTTCTATGAAGCGGGGATCGCGCACAAGGCCGAGACCCTGGCCGAACTGGCCGGGCAGATCGGCGTACCGGCGGATGCGCTGGAGGCCACCGTGGAGCGCTTCAACGGGTTCGTGGCCGCCGGCAAGGATGCCGACTTCGGGCGCGGCGAGAGCGCCTACGACCACTACTACGGCGACCCGACGCTGCCGAACCCGAACCTGGACCGGATCGACAAGGCGCCGTACTACGCGATCCGGATCGTTGTCGGCGACCTCGGCACCAAGGGCGGCCTGGTCACCGACGAGCACGCCCGGGTGCTGCGCTGCGACGGCTCGGTGATCGACGGGCTCTATGCCACCGGCAATGCGACCGCCTCGGTGATGGGCAACGAGTACGCCGGGCCCGGCGCGACCATCGGCCCCTCGATGGTCTTCGGGTACGTCGCCGCGCGGCATGCGGCATGCGGCATGCGGCATGCGGCATGCGGCCGGCGTGACGGATTGACCTGACCGGCCGGGCGGCGGCGCGGGCTGGACCCGCCGCGGTCCCGATCAGCGGGAGGCCACCGCCGCACGGGGCGCCCGCAGGGCTGAACTGGAACCACACGACACAGAGAAGAGACCACCCATGACCAACCCCGTGCTGGACGCAGTCGAGAAGCACGCCGAGGAGATCGCCGCCCTCGGCCCCGAGAACGAGAAGCTCGGCAAGCTCACCGACCGGGCGGCCGAGATCCTGCGCGAGACCGGCGTGATCCGGATGCTGCAGTCCGCGAAGTACGGCGGGGCCGAGGCGCACCCGCGCGACTTCGCCGAGACCGTGATGCGGATCGCCTCGCTCGACGGCTCCACCGGCTGGGTGGCCGGGATCGTCGGCGTGCACCCGTGGGAGATGTCGATGATGCCCGCGCAGTTGCAGGAGGAGATCTGGGGCGCCGACCAGGACACCTGGATCGCCTCGCCCTATGCGCCGATGGGCGTGCTGCGCCCGGTCGAGGGAGGCTACATCTTCAACGGTCGCTGGCAGTTCTCCTCGGGCACCGACCACTGCGACTGGATCTTCCTGGGTGCCTTCCTCGGCGACGCCGACGGCAACACGATCATGCCGCCGAAGAACTACCACGTGGTCCTGCCGCGCTCGGACTACGAGATCGTGGACGACTCGTGGGACGTCGTCGGCCTGCGCGGCACCGGCTCCAAGGACATCATCGTCACCGACGCGTTCATCCCCGAATACCGCGTGGTCGAGTTCGCGAAGTTCCTGGACGGCTCCCAGCCCGAGGAGTTTGCCCCGGCCGACCCGGCGTACCGGGTGCCGTTCACCACTGCTTTCCCGCTCGGCATCACCTCGGCCGTGATCGGCATCGCCGAGGGCGCACTGGCTGCGCACCTGGCCTACCAGAAGACCCGGGTCCAGATCACCGGCACCAAGGTGAAGGACGACCCCTATGTGCTCTATGCGATCAGCGCTGCTGCCGAAGAGATCAAGGCGTCGCGCACCGCGATGCTGGACAACGTCACCCGGCTCTACGACAAGGTCGCGGCGGGGGAGACGGTGACCTTCGCCGAGCGCGCCGCGTCACGGCGTACCCAGGTCGCGGCCGCATGGCGTGCGGTGCGCGCGATGGACGAGGTCGTGGCCCGCTCCGGGGGCAACGGACTGCGGATGGACAACCCGATCCAGCGCTTCTGGCGCGACGGCCACATGGGCCTGGCGCACGCGATCCACGTGCCCGGCTCGGTCTTCCACGCCTCGGCGCTGCTCGACATCGAGGTCACCCCGCCGCCCGGCCCGATGCTCTCGATGATCTGAGCCACCCGGCTCCCCCTTCCCCCTTGCCCGCAGCCCACGACGAACCGAAGGACCCCGTGATGACCACCCAGATCCGCGCACTCGGCTACCTCAAGGTGCAGTCGCGCGACATCCCCCGCTGGCGCGAACTGACCGTCGACTGCCTGGCCATGCAGGAGACCACCGGCCCCGAGACCGATGGCCTCTACCTGCGGATGGACGAGCGGGCAGCCCGCCTGGTCGTCGTGCCCGGCGATGTCGACCGGGTGCTCGCCGTGGGGTGGGAGGTCCGCGACCAGTTCGCCCTGGCTGCCGTCGGCCGCGCGGTCGAGGCGGCCGGATACGGCGTGAAGGTGCTCAGCCAGGACGAGTGCGACGAGCGCCGGATCGAGGCCGGGATCTTCTTCGAGGACCCGGCCGGCACCCCGGTCGAGATCTTCTTCGGACCCGTGCTGGACCACAGCCCGGTGCTGACCGGCCACGCCCAGAAGTTCGTCACCGGGGACCAGGGGATGGGCCACGTCGTGCTGCCGACGACCAACGCCGAGGAGACGGTGGCGTTCTACGCCGAGGTGCTCGGCTTCCTGCCGCGCGGCGCGATCCGGGTCGGTGGCCCGAACGCTGCCGGGCCGCCGCGCCGGGTCCGGTTCCTGGGCGTCAACCAGCGCCACCACAGCCTCGCGGTCTGCCCCGCGCCGCACGGCGAGGCGCCCGGCCTGGTCCACCTGATGATGGAGGTCGACTCGCTCGACGCCGTCGGCCAGGCGCTCGACAAGGTCAACAAGGCGGGCTTCTCGCTCTCCTCCACGCTGGGCCGCCACACCAACGACAAGATGGTCTCCTTCTATGTCCGGGCTCCTGGCGGCTGGGACCTGGAATATGGCACCGAGGGAATGCTCGTCGACGAGACCTGGTACACGGCCGAGGAGATCACCGCGGACTCCTACTGGGGCCATGACTGGTCGGGCTCCGAGCCGCTGGCGGCGTTCACCCCGCCGCAGTAGGACGACGTACGACGGGGTCCGACGTGCGACGGGGCCGACGTGCGACGGGGCCGGTGCTCCGGGCGTACGCCGTCAACGGCGCGCCGCGACGTACGCGGTGACTGCACGGCGTACGTCGTATCGAGTGGTCACGCAAGAACACCTGTGCGGTGGCTCGATGATTCCAGGGACCGCCACTCGCCTGCAGCTCCTCCCGTGCCGTGTACCTGATTCCGCCGGATACGCAGCTCAAGTTCATCGATACTCGGCGCGGAGATCTCGTTTGAGGACCTTCCCGACGGAACTGCGAGGAAGGTCGCGCACGATGATCCTCTTGGGTGCCTTCACACTTCCCAAAGCCTGCTTGCACAGATCGATCAACGCCTCCGAGGCGACCTCTGATCCGTCAATGAACTCGACACAAGCAGTGACGGCTTCACCCCAATAGGGGTCAGGCACACCGATGACAGCACAGTCCCGAATTTCGGGGACGGACAGCAGGACCCGTTCGACCTCGCTGGGGTAGACGTTGAACCCTCCAGTGATGATCATGTCCCGTTCGCGGTCGACGATGTGGACGAATCCGTCAGCGTCCATCTTCCCGAGGTCGGAGGTCCCGAGCCATCCGTCACCGCGATCCACACTGGCCGTCTCCTCGGGTGATCCCAGATAGCCGATCATCCTCAGATCGGTGCGGACCGCGATCTCACCGACCTCACCGGGTGGAAGCCGACTCCCAGATCGATCGAGGATCGCAACCTGGGCAATCAGCGACTCCCGACCAGCACTGGCGAGGCGACTGGCCTTGGTGGGGTCCGTGAAGGCCTCTTCGTGGTCCTGCGGGCTCATGAAGGTGCACAGCATGGGTGCTTCGGACTGTCCGTAGAACTGCGTCATCACCGGCCCGAAGACACGGCGTGCCTCCAGGAGCTTGTCGGTGGACATGGGAGCGGCTCCGTAGAGGAAGTACTTCAGGGAGGAATAGTCGTGCTGTCCTGCTGCGGGGTGCGCCAACATCGAATAGATCGCGGTCGGGGGAAGGAACAGCCGGGTGACCCGGAACCGTTCGATGTCGGCCATGATGCTGGCCACGTCCACGCCCCGGTGGATCACAGTGGTCCCGCCCTGCATCAGGACCGGAAGGGTGAGGGCGCCGGCGGCGTGGGTGAGGGGCGCGGCAGCTAGTTGGACCGGCTGTTCGTCCGGCATGTGTGCCAGGAATCCAAGCGTCTGCGTCATCAGGGCGCGATGGGGGATGATGACCGCCTTGGGGCTGCCGGTCGTTCCTCCGGTGCCGGCCATCCAGGCCGGGTCCTCACCGCCGGCACGGGGCTGGGGGACCCGACAGCCCACCGGCCCCAACAGCTCGTCGAGGACGGCGTCGTCGCAGTCCACGTCACCGGGGACGAGGCGGATGCCCATCAGGTCGTGCTGCAGAGCTTCTCGGAGTGCGGCCACCTTGGCACCCAGAACCGGTTCGTAGAGGAGGACCCGGGCCTCGGTGAGTTCCACGAGTGGAGCCATCTCGGAGGCTGTCGAGCTCGGGTTGAGCGGCACGTAGACGGCATCGGCCCGCGCCACCGCGAGCATCGTCATCAGTGCAAGCGGGTGATTGCCGCTCAGCACACCGACTCGGTCACCGGGTCCCACGCCGGATCGGAGCAAGGCAGCAGCGATGCGGTGGGTCATCTCGCCCACCTCGTCGTAGGTCCAAGAGGGCGATCCGTCGGTGGGGCGCAGACACATTCGGTCGGGATGGTGTGCCCAACCCTTGTCGATGGTGTCAGTCAAGTTCATAGTGCACACCTGCCGAATAGGTGGGCGTGCGTGCCTCCGTGGTAGCGGCGAGCGCCTCGCGTGCCTCCGGCAACCCCGCCATCTCACAGGTGAGGCTCTGCTCGAACCGGTAGGCCTCCTGCAACTCCATGAACTCGATCTCGTTCAGCGCATGCTTGGCGAACCGCAGCGTGGTCGGACCGTGCCGGGCAACCTGTCGGGCACGACGGAGCGCTTCGTCCTGGAGTTCCTCGGGGGCGGCCAGGGCCACGACACCACCCAGTCGGTGCATCTCCGAAGCCGGGATGGGCTCGGCGGAGAAGTAGGCCCACCGGGTCATCGGCTGCCCGATCATCCGGGACAGGTGGGCTGCCCCTCCCATCACTCCCACGGATACCTCGGGGACACCGAAGCGGGCGTTGTCGGCGGCGATCACGAAGTCGGCGGATGCGGCAATGGCCAATCCGGTTCCGAGGGCGCTCCCGTGCACGGCGGCGATGACCGGGACTGGGCACTCCTGGATGGCGAAGAAGGCTGCACGCACCCGACGCATCCGCCCAGGCGCATTGGCCGGGGTCATCGTGGTGAACTCCTCGAGGTCGTTGCCGGCGCAGAAGTGCCGGCCCTCCCCGGAGAGCACCACCGCACGTACGTCAACGCCAGTCGAATCCACGTTCCGGAAGAAGTGCTCGATCTCGCGATACATCGGTTGGTGCACCGCGTTCACGGGGCCACGGGAGAGGGAAACCAAGACGATTCCCGACGCGTAGCGAACTTTCAGAAATTCGTAGTGGTGCTGGGTCATGCTCGCTCCTTGTGATCAAGGGGTGACTGTTACCGGAAGGGCATTAGGGCCCCCGGATGGGGCCTTATCTGAGGGGTGAGTACGGCAACGGCGTTGCTTCGACGAACGTCCAGGGGTCGCGCTCGGAGGCGGTGGAAGCGGTGAGCGCCTCCACCTCGGCGGCGAACGCCTCTAGGGTCGGTGCGGCGCCGATCAACCGAGTCGAGCCATGATCGCCGAAGAGGGTGTCGTAGGCGATGTGCACCGGAGTCCCGGTGCTGGCGAGGTCGTGAACGGCAGCAGCCACAACCGGCCTGACCGTGGCTGCTCCTGTGATGCCGTAGCGGGTGGTGGCGATCACGTGGATTTCCGCGTCGGGGCCGTCTCCACGCGGGTCGCGAGCTGATCGCTCACCCCGGGCGATCACGGGGCGCACGGTCCGGGTGTAGCGGATGTCTGCTCCGGTGATCCACGCATAGAGCCCGTTGTAGGGATGATCGGCAGGTAACTGGGCCATCTTCCGTCCGCTTGCGGTCAGCTCTGCCAACCCGGCGAGCGGCCCGTAGAGATGGAGCAGGAGGGGGCCTTCCGGGTCCGCAACGGCCCAGGCTCCGGTCAGGCCCAGCCCGGAGGACATCACGACAGGAAGTTCGACCTCTGCGAACTCCTGGGTGAACCGGTCGACCGTGACGGGGTCGCCGACTGGGAAGCGGACGAGCCCTTCAACGACGAAAGTCATGGTGTGTCCTCCAGGGGATCGATACGTGGAACACGGAGAGAAGGCGACACTACTGGTGCATCCTCATCCCGCCGTCGATGCGAATGCAGTCAGCGTTGAGGTAGTCGTTCTCCACGATGTGCTGCACCAGGCGTGCGAACTCCTCCGGCGCCCCAGCGCGCGCGGGATAGACGAAGTCTCGCTGGCGCTGCTCCTTGATCGCGTCCGACAGCGCGGCGTACATCGGCGTCTCGAACACGCCCGGCGCGATGCTCATCACCCGGATGCCCCACGGGGCCAGGTCGCGGGCCATCGTCTGGACGAGCGGCACCAGTGCACCCTTGGTGGCGGAATAGGCGGAGACCCCGAGACTCCCGTCGAGGGCTGCGATGGAGGAGATGTGGATGATGACGCCTCTACCCGTGGGATCGTCGGGATTGCGCGCCATGCACTCGGCTGCTTGCCGTGACACGTCCAGGGCGCCGACCAGATTGAGCTCCGTGACCGATCTCCATTCCTCGAGGTCAGTCATCGTGCCGCTGCGCGAGAGCACTCGACGAGGCGCAGACCCGCCCCCAGCGCAGTTGACCAGGACCGCCAGCGGGCCGATCGCCGCCGCGTCCTCGATCGCTCGTGCCAGGTCTTCGGACCGGGTGAGGTCACCGACCACGGTCGCGGCGATGGGGACCTCGTCCGCCATGCGCCGCAAGCCGTCGGCGTCGCGGTCGAAGGCAACGACGCGAGCTCCCAGCCCGGAGAAGTGCCGCGCTGTTGCGGCTCCCAGCCCGGAGGCAGCTCCGGTGATGAGCACCACCGAATCGTCGATCAGCATGGGGCTTCCTTTGAGTCGCGACGGACAGGTGAGAACGCGTTGTCCCGGACTCTAGGAACACCGAGCGCCTCTCGGAACTATGGAGAACCCTGCATTTAGCGATCCGCCTCAAGCGGTTCGGTGATCTCGTCGCGTGTGGTGGTCAGAGCGGACTCCGCGCAGCCGCCCGGGGCAGTTGCCGAGCAGGCCCCTGTCGCCGGCAGGGTGGCGTCGGTGAGTCTTGCCGGATCAGTCCTCGAGCCGGAAGTCGTAGGTCGAGGTGAGGCCGCCGTCGGCGACGATCGCTGCACCGGAGATCGCAGAGGCGAGTGGGCTGCCGAGGAAGATCAGCAGATGCGCGATCTCGAGCGGGCTGAGTAGCCGTCCTGCCGGCGTCACGCCCTCGAGTCGGCGCCTGGCCGCATCCGGGTTGGACGATTCGTTGAGGTGCTGTCGCAGCAGGGGGGTGTCGATCGCTCCGGGACAGACAGCGTTGATCCGCACTCCGTGACGGGCATGTTCGACCGCCGCAGAGCGGATCATTTGGAGGAGTGCCCCCTTGGATGTCGCATAGGCGCTCATCCGATCCTCGGCGAAGAGCGAGTCGACGCTGGCCACGGCCACCACCGATCCGTCCCTTCGCTCGGCCATCGCAGGCACGAGCCGCTGGATGCCATGAAGCACGCCCAGGGCGTTGACCCTGAAGAGCCGCTCAAAATCTTCGGGCGGTGTAGTGGCGAGGTCCCTCACCACGATGGCGCCAGCGCAGGTGATGAGCCCGGCCGCTCCGTCGTCACTGAGGCGACCCACAAGGTCCACTACACGCTGCCAGGTCGCGGTCTCGGCGACATTCCCCGAGACATGCCGGTCCTGCGGTGCAGGAGACGACGCGGCGAGATCGACCGTGACCACCTCTGCGTCGAGCTGCAACAGCAACTCCGTCACCGCCTGCCCGATGCCGGAGCCGGCACCGGTGACTACATACGGTCTGGACCTGTCAATGGGGACCGCCAGCTGAGCCATGCCATCTCCTGCTTCAACGGTCATCGGACGAGTCAGCCTGACGTTCTTGATCTGCGGTCGATGAAGGTCGCCGCCGTTGAGAGGTGTTCGGACCCATTGAGAATCCTCCTTGGCGCTCGTCCCGGCCCGGCACGAGGAGGATGCGGAGGGCGGTGTCCTGTTCGACCAGGTTGCGCGAGTAGAGAAGGGGGAATGAATCCCCGGCGGCCCAGGGAGCGAAGAGGTTCCGGTGGAACGGGCTGCGCGGATCTCCGGACTGCCCGGGTGCGTTCATGGCCAGGGACCGGTCCCAGTCGCCGACGTCGAAGGCGAAGCGGACCGTGGAGCCCAAGGTCTGACGGAACTCGTCGTCATAGCCGTTCACGCCCACGGTGCTGGGCGAGCCCGCACGTGCCACCGGCTGGACCTGCAGCCACGATTCATCCAGGGTCCCGGACAGGAGTGAGCGCAGCGGGTGGTGGGCCGCAGTGTGGCTGAGCCGACCCCAGGTCCAGGGCTCTTCTCCGTCCTCGGGGCCGAGGAGTCCGGTGATCTCGTCGTGGGTGGCCGTCAGTGTGGACTCCACCAGATCGGCGAGCTTCGCACCATCGAGGCCGAGATGGACAGGGGCGGCCTGTAGGAGCGCCACCTCGGTGCGACGGTCGTCGACCATGTGGGGGGTCCGCATCAGGAAGCGGACAGCACGGTCCATGTCGATCGCGCGGTCACTGTCGGAGAGCGGTTCCTGTTGCCGATGCTCGAGATGCGCACGCCACAGCGCCGGCCGCAGGTGGCGACGGAACCAGACTTCGAAGATGAGGGCGGCCCGTGATCCAGCATCCATCCGATGGTCCCAGTGCAACAGGTCCACCAGTCCCGGAACCGCTGAGGGGCTCCGGAAGGGCAGTGCCGCGATCACGGAGAGCAGGTCCCGGGCAGGCAGGCTCAGCGTGTCGCTCTGAAGCCGGAAGTGATCCGCGACGTCCCCGTCGTCCAGCTGCGACAGCACCTCATCGAGGCGTCCGTGGCGGTCCGGAGGTGACCAGAGGAAGCCGATCCCATCGTGCAGCGGGTGGTTGTCGGGCACGCAGAACTCGTTCGCTGTGGCGATCCAGCCGCGCTCGGGATTGAACTCGGACGGCAGCTGGTCGGATCGATGGAAGCCCGCCCATTCGTACCGACCGTCTCCCGGCACAGGGAGCATCCCGTCCCAGTTCGGTCGGATCGGGACGAATCCGGCCGGCTTCCAGCCGATGTTGCCGCTGGTGTCGGCGTACACGTGGTTCTCGCCCGGAGTTCCCCAGCGCGTCAAGGCGGTGAGGAATCCATCCCAATCGCTCGCCTGCATCAGCTCCAGGCTGCCCACATAGGGGGCGCCCCCGGGTTCCAGCCAGGCCACGCGTGCGGCACAGGCCAGGTTCGCGTCCTCGTCCTGGTGGATGACCGGGCCGTGTCGGGTGAATCGGAGCTGGATCTCGCGATGCTCTCCACCGGGCAGGCTGATCAGGTCCTGGTGCAGCTCGAAGGGCTCCCATCGGTCCTGGTAGCGGTAGGACTCCGGGTGGTCCGGCGAGGTCTCGTAGACGTAGAGGTCCTCGTAGTCGATCATGAAGACGGTGTAGCCGAACGCGATGGTCCCGTTGTGGCCGATGCTGATCCCCGGCAGGTGCGGCTCTCCCGCGCCGATCACGTCGAAGTCGGGGCACGAGAGATGGCTGATGTACCGGAGCCCGGGCAGTGAGGTGGTGTCGCGGTGAGGATCGTTGGCCAGGATCGGCCGGCCCGTCCTCGTCCTCTCGCCCGAGACGACCCAGTTGTTGCTGCCCTCCGACCGGGGGCCACCGGCCCTCGTGCCCTGCGCACGATCCAGGGGCAGCGGGCCGACGGCGCGCGCGAAGTCCCCGACCATCGCGGGAGATAGGAGAGTGAGGTCGAGGCCGTCAGGGACGGTAATGTCGAGCGCTGGCTCACGGGGTTGACGCAGGTCCTCGACAGCGCTCCCGAAGGTCTTCAGTGTCAGCGCTCGGACCATTTCCTCGCCGAGGTTGAGGTGCACGCTCTGGCTGCGGATGCGCACCACGTCGGCGGGGTCCCACTCCCCGGGTCTGTAGTCCAGGGCGGTGAACTCGGGAGGCAGCAGTTCAGGCTGTTCTTCGGTGAGGCGGATGAACGCGTTGACTCCCGCCGTGAAGGCTTTGCAGGTGCGCTCCGTGTCCGGACCGTATGCCGCCCATTCGGCGGCCATGGGGCCGCGATACAGGAAGAGTCTCGCGGCGCGGTCGGTCTCGACGTACTCCTCACCGAACACCTCGGCCAGGAGTCCGAGCCCCCGCCGTCGCCAGAAGTCGATCTGCCACAGGCGGTCGCGGGCCACGTTGAAACCCTGGGCCAGGAACACGTCGTCGCGCCCCTGCGCATAGATGTGCGGTACCCCGTGCGAGTCGACGAGCACCCGTGCGGGGTCCTGCAGTCCGTCAACGACGTAGGTCCGCTGTCCCTGGTCGGTCATCGGTCACCTCCACATCTGGATGGGGGCCGTGGTCAGACGTTGAGCAGATCACCGATGCGATGGACCGATGGTGGAGCCCCGAGGACCTGGCCCGATGCCTTGGCGCGCTTGAGGAACAGGTGCAGCGGATGCTCCCAGGTGAAGCCGATCCCGCCGTGCACCTGGATGCTCTGTTTCGCGATGTCCACGTAGTTCTCGGTGGCGACGAGATGGCTGATCGCTCCCCAGAGCTCGGCATCAGGCGCTTCGGCATCCACTTTGGCGCAGGCATGGCGTACGGCTGTACGGGTGGACTCCAAGCCGACATAGAGGTCGGAGAGTCGGTGCTTGATGCTTTGGAACGACCCGAGCGAGCGGCCGAACTGGAAGCGGGTCTTGGCATGGGACACGGCGAAGTCGAAGCACGCCTGGGCACCGCCGAACTGTTCGGCGGCCAGCAGGGTCGTCGACTGCGTCGCGAAGGTCTTCCGGACTTCCTGACCGATCCCGGGTTCGCCGACCATCGAGCACGGCGACTCCTTCGTCGTGACCCGGGTGATCTCACGGCTGGTGTCAAAGGGGGGCACCGGGTCGCGCACCAGACCCGGCGCGGTGCCGTCGACCCGGAACAGGCAGGACCCCAGGTCGCCGGCCTCGACCACGACCAGCAGGGTGTCGGCAGTCCCGTCGATGATGAGCCCCAGATCGCCCGAGATCCGCCACCCATCGGCCTGGTCAGGGAGCACCTTCACCTGATCGTCGGCGAAGGTGAGGGTGCCGGTCCGTTCGCCGTTGACGAGATCACAGAGCCAGGATGGCTCCGCCTCACCCAGGGCAACCCGGGCAGCGGGCAGGGCAAGACCCAGGGTCGAGAGCATCGGCAGTTGGGCCAGTCGGGCACCCACGACCTCGAAGCAGCGAGCCAGCATGTCGGTGCGGTGCGGCAGGTCGTTCTCCCAGGCCAGTTCTCCGATGCCCAGCTGCCCGCACACGGCGGGCCACAGGTCACGGTGGGCGCGGCCGTGCGCCGAGTCCGACGCAGGTGAAGGGTGTACGTCGTGCCGGTCGAGGAGCGTGCGCAGCGACTCTGCAAGCGCCTGTGTCTCCGAGGTTGTGGCAGTGTCGGTGCTCATCCTCGCCGGGTCTCCTTCCAGGAAGAGGTCTTGTCGACGCGTGGCTCCGGTTCCAGTCCCAGGACGCGTTCGCCGATGATGGTCCGCATCACTTCTGAAGTGCCGCCCTCGATCGAGTTCGCCCGGCTGCGCAGGAACCGGTAGTGCGGATACGAATGGGCGGTCGCCGTGGCTGAGAGATCGGGGCGGCGCATCGGATAGCCGTAGGGATATTCGAGGCCCTCGGCACCGAGCAGGTCCAAGCACAACTCTGCCATGTCCTGGGTGCATTCCGCCCAGAGGATCTTGCCGACGGGGCCGAGGTGGGCCGTCTTCCCCGGTGGCGCGTGGCGGGTCAGGTTCTTGAGGAGTTCGTTGCGGATCCAGAGACGGACCAGACGGCTTCGCTCGTCGGGGTCCCGATCACCGTTCGCCGCCCAGAGCTGGATGACGGCCTCCATCGGGTCCGCGCCGGGGCCCGATGTGGCGGCGAGGGCACCCCGCTCGTTGGTCAATGTCGTCAGGGCGACCCGCCACCCGTCTCCGACCTCGCCCAGTCGATAGGCGTCAGGGAGGACCAGCCCGTCGAGGCGGACCTGGTTGAACTCGGCCTCGCCGGTGAGCTGGTAGAGCGGGAGCACCTCGATTCCCGGGCTGTCCATCGGGACGATGAAGAAGGTCAGCCCCGCGTGCTTGGGAGCATCGGGGTCGGTGCGGGCCAGAAGCAGGCCCCAGCTGGCCTCGTGGGCGAGCGAGGTCCAGACCTTCTCTCCCTTGATGATCCACTGGTCACCATCGCGCACCGCGGAGGTGGAGACATTGGCGAGGTCTGACCCTGCACCGGGCTCGGAGAAGAGCTGGCACCACAACTCCTCCCCGACATAGAGCGGACGCAGGCGTGCCTGGTGAGTGGCGGTTCCGAACGCCATGATGGTCGGTGCGGCCATCCCCACGCCGATCACGGACTGTGGGGGAGTCGCGGGTGTGCCCAAGGCGCCGAGCTCCGCGAGCGCCCGTGGAAGTTCCTCCGGGGTCAACCCCATGCCTCCGAGACCCTCGGGGAAGGTGGGCCAGGCAAGACCAAGGTCGAAGATGTGGGCACGCTGGGCGGCGAAGTCGAGATCGGGATCAGCGAGGGCGGTCCGCAAGGCACTGATCCGCTCGGCGAGATGGTCAGGCAGGGATGCCCCTTGCTCGTGGTCGAACCCCGTGGTTCGGGTGGACGGCGTCACTGGTGCAACCTCATCCCTGCGTCGATCCGGATGCAGTCACCGTTGAGGTAGTCGTTCTCGATGATGTGCTGGACCAGCCGTGCGAACTCCTCAGGTGCGCCTGCTCGCTCGGGATAGACGTAGTCCTTCGCGCGACGCTCGCGCACCGATTCGGGGAGTGCGTCGAAGGCGGGGGTAGCGAACACCCCTGGCGCGACGGCCATCACCCGGATCCCCAACGGGGCCAGGTCTCGAGCCAGCGAGTGGACCAGCGGTGTCAGGGCACCCTTGCTGGCGACGTACGACGACATCCCCTGACTCCCGTCGAGTGCGGCGATGGAGGACACGTGGATGATGACGCCGCGGGAGTGTCCCTCCGGCTCCGCAGCTGCCATCGCGCTCCCGATCTGCCGGGTCAGGTCGTAGGCCGCGATCAGGTTGAGCTCGATCACTCCGCGCCACGGTTCAAGGTCGGCCGGTCGTCCTGCGCGATCGACGGTGCGGTGAGGTTGGATGCCTCCCCCGGCACAGTTCACCAGGACCCCGATGTGCCCGACCTCGCCCGCATGCCGCAGCAGGTTCGCGACATCGTCGGGAGAGGTGATGTCGGCCTCCACGACTACCGCCCCCGGGATCGACTCCTGCAGCCGCTCGAGTCCGCCGGGATCCCGGTCGACGCCGATGATCCGGGCGCCGTGGGTGGCCAGGAGTTCACTGGTGGCGCGGCCGAGGCCGGAGGCGGCGCCGGTGACGATTACGACCGTTCCATCGAGTTGCATCTTTTCGGTCTCCGAGTCTGGTGGCGTCACACGATGCGAGTCGCGTCTGCTGACGTCCAAACCCTAGGAATCCGGGGGACTCCTCGACACTAAGGATGCCCCTGCAATTAGCGCTGCCGCTCGGGCCCGTCCAACTTGAGGCGGCCCTCGTCCAGGGCCCGTGCCAGGTCGAGGCGATTGCGGCAATTCGTCTTGGCGTAGAGCCGACTCAGATAGGCCTCGACCGTTTTCACGCTCAAGAACATGATCTTGGCGATGTCCTTGTTCGAATGAGCAGCTTGGACGAGCCGGGCCAGCTGCACTTCTGTCTCGGTGAGGTTCTCGGAGTCGTTGCGTGGCCGTCGAGGAACCTTCAAGCCCCTGCTGCGCAACTCGGCTGCCGTGGACCGGCGCCAAGGGATCGCTTCGAGCTGCCCGAAGATCCTCATCGCGGCGACCAGGTCCGGTTCGGGATCGGACGCCAGGAGGCCTCGGTAGAGATGTGCCCGGCCAGTGAGCAACTGCAGTCGGGCTTCGCGTGCCTCCTCCAGGGCGGTGGTCAGAAGGACCGCATCGGAGTCCACCCGCCCCAGAGCGAGTCGGCAGGTGATCCTGCTGCGACGGCTCACACCGTCGAGGCCCCATCGCAGGTCGATCTCAGTCAGGCACTTGTCGACCAGAGCACGGTCCCCGCTGCTCGCCGCGGTGTCGGCCAGGCGGGTGAGCAGCGAGACCCGGAATCCGTCAGGAACGTCGTGTTCCTGGAGTTGGAGGGAGAGGCGTCCCGCCGCGGCGGTGGTGGCCCCCTCCATGACATCGATCTCGGCCAGTGCCTCACTCTGCAGGGACCTGCGCATCTCCGTGTCGCCGACCAGTGAATGGGCTACCTTGCGTGCACTGGCGACCTCGCCCCTGCCCACCAGGATCTCCACACGCAGGTGACGCATCAGGTTGAGAAAGCTCGTTGCCCCGGACAGGGCCAACTGCTCATCGCATTCCTCGGCGATCTGCAGTGCTCGGTCCCATTCCCCGATGTCGGTGGCGCCCATGGCCTGGGCATAGAGAACCTCAGGGAAGTGCAGCCCCCATGTCTCGTCGGAGAGGAGTTCCTTGGCCAGGTCTGCTGCGGCCAGGCTGTGCTCCGGGCTCCCGTAGACCGCATGGACGTGAGCGATCGTTGCGTAGGCGTTCAGCTGGGAGTCGGCCGGCGCTGCCAGCACGATGCGCTCCAGCCGGCTGACCTCCTCCCACGCGTCGTTGAACTGTGTGGAGACGCAGAGGCTGTGCAGGACGTTGGTCAGGACGTTGACCTGTTCCCGGGGTGTGAGCAGGTCAACGGACGCGCGAGCCTTGTCGATGCGTGACCTTGCCTCGGAGTGGCGGCCAGCCATGGTGAGCAGATAGGCGGCCTGCGCATCCTGGAGGGGGCCGGTCGGGCGGGTGCGTCCCGAGCTCAGCATCTCGCCAGCCTCGGCGACAGCTGCCGTCACCTTCATCGCCTCGGTGAGGACGGGCAGCAGCCACGGAGGCGTCGATCCGTCCGGGGCGGCCCCGCTCTGCTCTCGGAGCAAGGCGGCTCTTCCCAACTGGACCGCTTCCTCCGCCCTGCCGGCGAGCAGATAGGCGCGGGCCAGGCAGGCGCTCGTCTCGGGGATCTTCGGGGACCCGTCGGGGAGCAGTTCCAAGGCGCGCCGATAGCACGTCACGGCCAAGGAAGGCGCGTTGCCGCAAACCTTGTCCGCTGTGCTGATCAGCGCAGTCACCCCGGCTGGGTCGTCGGCGGACACATAGGCAAGCAGATGCTCGGCAAGAAGCGTCGCGGACCCTTCTCCTCGTTCCCGCAGGTGCAGCGCAGCCGCACGATGGATGTCGGTTCGTTGAACCGGACCGAGTTCGTCACGGAGCGCAGAGGCCAGCCACGGGTGCCGGATGTGCCACCGAGCCTCACTCTCCGTCTGCCGCAGCAGGCCGTGGCGCAGCATCGTGTCGATGTGTTCGGCAACCGTGGGGCGTGGCTGGCCAGTCAGTTCGACGATGAGGCCCAGGTCTTCGGGACCGACCGTGCGGAGAGTCGCGACGATACGGGCCGTGGACCTGACTGCATCGCTCTGGTTGGTCAGCATCCGACTGACCATCAGGCCGTCAGTCCCGGGTTGGACCACTCCGAGCATCCTCACCGCGATATGTCGGGCCACGAGAGGATTGCCGGCGGAGGAGACCACGATGTCATTGACCTGCTCGGGGGAAAGTTGGTCGGTCAGGCGCTTCCCGAGTGCCTTGGTCAGGCGTGCCTTGTCCAAGGGTTTCAGAACGACCACGGCGGTACGGTCCGCCGAATCTGGGTGGTAGAGCTGCCGACTCAGGTCGGCGTGGATCACTCGACCGCACGTCCTAGTTGCCACGACCACCGTTCCCGCCGGCACCGGCAGAGGAACGTTGCCCAGTGCGGGTCCCCGGGGTGCGAGATCGGCATCGTCGAGGAGCACGATCTGGGGTGGGGTGCTGCGGGGGGAGGAGTCGGGAGTGGGCTCGTAGCGGGACCAGGACACTACCTCCGCCCCCTGGGCGCCAAAGTGCGCGGAGATCCCCTGGAGTCCCCAGGTCTTGCCGATGCCGGGCTCGCCCTCGATGATGAGGACGCCGCCCAACGGCAGCAACCCACGGACCTGCCCGACAAGTTCGTCGTGTCGTACGCTGGGCGCGTGGTGCGGTTCCTCGTCTCCCGACCGACTCACGGAACAAGGTCCTTCCGATTGCAGCCAACAACGGTTCCGACAGTAGCGCTTCGCATTGGGTTGGGCCATGGATGCGCCGTGAGCCCTCGGCCAGGAGTGGCTGGACTGGTCAATCTCAACGACGTACCTGCCTAAGGGTGGGGGAGTCCCCACTCCCCGATCCAGGGGCATGGAGTCGAAGGTACAGGTGAGATTGTGCCGCGCCCAGTGGCCAGTGGATGAAGGGAAACAGCCGTGCTGAACTCACGGAAGAGATGGAGCGCAGGCGTAGCCGCCGCGCTCCTGGCCGGAGCGGTGGCTCTTGCCGGCTGCAGCACGCCGGCCGACACGGAACGAGCGGGTGACGAGCCCGTGCCGGGCGGCACACTGAAGTTCGTCGTGAGCGCCGACGCCAATGGCTTCGACCCACAGAACGACACCTTCTCGGGCCAGACCAACACCATGGCCAGGACCATCCTCGAGCCACTGACCATCCTCGACGCCGAGGGGAACTGGCAGCCCTACCTTGCCGAGTCCGTGGAGCCCAACGATGACGCAACCGAGTGGACCATCGTCCTGCGTGGGGGCATCAATTTCTCCAACGGAGACGTGCTGGATGCGGACGTGGTGGCGAAGAACCTCGAAGGTCACCGAACCAAGCCAGTCAACGCCGGAACCTTGGCTGACATCGAGTCGATCACCGTCGCCGGCGAGCGGACGGTCGTCGTCAGCATGGCCAGGCCCTGGGCGACCTTCCCGATGTATCTCACCACCCAGATCGGGCTGGTCGTGCCGGAGGAGTCCCTGGAGAACCCGGACGAGGCGAGCGCCAACCCGATCGGTACGGGCCCGTTCCTCTTCGGGAAGCACCTGCGGGACAGCTCCCTGACCGTCGAGAAGAACCCGGACTACTGGCGAGCGGACGAGGGGTTGCCCTACCTGGACGGCATCGAGTTCCGGATCATCCCCGATGACGAGGCCCGGGGACTGGCTCTGGAGTCCGGGAACGTGGCAGGCATCTCGACCCGGGATGCCAAGGACGTGGCCAAGTTCAAGGACGACGCCGACTACATCGTGACCCGGACGACCGGCATGGCCGTCCCCGAGTCGGTCTACGTGCTCAACACTGCTCAGGGCGCGCTGCAGGACGAGTCCGTACGACGTGCCCTGGCCGCGGCCACTGATCGACAGACCATCATCGACGTCGTGCGTGAAGGCTTGACCGAGCCCGCCAGCGGCCCGTGGTCGGAGGACTCTCCCTGGTACGTGGAGTCCGACTACCCCGACTTCGATCTGGAGGCGGCCCAGAGCGCGATCGCCGAGTACGAAGCGGCCCACGGGCAGATCGAGCTCACCCTGATGACGCTCGCGGACGCATCGGCTCTGCAAACGGCACAACTCGTCCAGGACATGTGGAAGAAGGCAGGTGTCGACCTCACCATCGACCAGCTCGACCAGGGAACCCTGATCGACCGGTTGATCAAGGGCAACTACGACATCTCTTCCATGGTCGAGTTCAGTGCACCTGACCCCGACATGGAGCGTCTGCTCTTCCACGGTGCCACGCTTGCTCCGATCGGCGAGATCTCGCCCAACATCACCCGGATCGACGAGGAGTTGATCAATGACGGGTTCGATCGCGGTCGTGCCTCGATCGACGAAGCCGAGCGCAAGGATGCCTACGCGCAGGTGCAGCGTCGACTCGGCGAGATCGTTCCGATCATCTGGATCGACCACCTCAGTACTGCCTCCATCATCACCAGCGCATCGGTCGGCGGGGTTGGACAGTACGAGCTGCCCAGCGGTCAGATGGAGTACGGCCCGTACGGCAATCCGTCCCCGGCACTCAACTTCCATGCAGTCTGGATCGTGGACCAGGAATGATCGGATTCCTTGCAACCCGAGGATTGCGGCTCTTCGCAGTGCTCGTCGTGGTCAGCTTCCTGGCACAGCTCCTCATCGAGCTGCTGCCCGGAGACCCGACCACCGCGATCCTCGGGCTGCAGGCGTCCCCGGAGGCCCGGGCCCAGCTCCACAGCGATCTCGGACTCGACCAGGACCCGGTCAGCCGCTACTTCTCCTGGGTCGCGGCGGCAGCCCAGGGAGACCTCGGCACCTCGATCTCGTGGGGGACGCCCGTCACCGACACGATCCTGGAACGACTCCCGATCACTCTCGAACTGTTGGGATGGTCGATCCTGCTGGCGCTCCTGATCGCCGTTCCCCTGGCCGTGCTGACGGCCGACCGGCCCAACGCCTGGACCAACCGCATCGCAGCCGTCTCCAGCCTCACCCTGATCTCGACCCCCGTGTTCATCCTGGGAGTTCTCCTGGCAGGGGTGGTGGGACTGAAGCTGGGCTGGGTCGACGTCAGTGGCTATGTGGGGTGGGACGGCGGACCGGGTCCCCACCTGCAGTCACTGGCACTGCCGGCGGTGACCCTCGCGCTCGGGCAGGTCGCGATGTACTACCGGATGCTGCAGAGCGACCTGTTGAGGACACTGCGCGAGGACTACCTGCTGCTGGCGAGGACGCGTGGGTTCGGCCGGCAGCGCATCCTCTGGGTGCATGCGCTCCGGCCCTCGTTGACCTCGCTGTTGACCGTCCTGGGGCTCACCATCGGGTCCTTGATCGGTGGTGCCGTCATCATCGAGTCGATCTTCGGGATCCCCGGCCTGGGGCGGCTGCTGATCAACGCCAGCCTTGCCCGCGACTTCGTCATGGTGCAGGGCGTGGTTCTGGTGATCGGCCTGACCTACGTGGTCGTGAATCTGACCGTGGACTTCTTGTATGCCGCCTTTGATCCAAGGATTCGTCTGTGAGTACCTCCATCGGCCTGCGTCGGGCACGTGCATCGCATGCCCCACGCTCTCGGCTCCTCCTGTGGCTGTGCGCGGCCTGGGTGGTCCTGGTCATCGGGTTGGCTCTTCTGGCCGACGTGCTTCCCCTCGCTGACCCGACCGAGACGCTGGTGGGTGACCCCCGCAGCGGGCCCAGCAGTGATCACTGGCTGGGCACGGACGTGCTGGGCAGGGACGTGCTGGCCAGGGTCGCCCACGGGGCCAGGGTCTCCTTGGTGGTCGGGCTGGGGGCGACTCTGATCGGGCTGGTGCTGGGCGGCGTCATCGGACTGCTGGCCGGCTATTTCCGGGGCTGGGTCGACACCGTGCTGATGACCGTGGTGGACGCTGCGCTGGCCTTCCCCAGCCTGGTCGTCGCGCTGCTCGTGGTGACCTTCATGGGACCGTCACTGCTCAACGTGCTGCTGGTCCTGGGAATCCTCAGCGCTCCGGCCGCGGCACGTGTCGTCCGGGGCGGAACCCTGACCGTCTCACGTCGCGAGTTCGTGACCGCAAGCCGAGCGCTCGGTGCTCGACCGAGGAGGACCATCCTGCGCGAGGTGCTGCCGAACGTCGTGCCAGCGACTCTCTCCTTCGGATTCCTCAGTGTCGGCCTGGTCATCGTGGCCGAAGGGAGCCTTGCGTTCCTGGGCCTCTCGGTCAGGCCACCGACCCCGACCTGGGGGGCGATGGTCGAGGAGGGTCGGGCCAGCTTCGAGGTGGACCCGTGGGCGACCCTGGGGCCTGCGGCCGTGATGATCCTGACCGTCCTGGCCATGAACCTGATCCACGACGTCATGACCAGCGATGTCACCACGCTGGCCGAGTTGGAGGTTGATCCGGACGAGTCGGTCCCGCTCGCATCCTTCGAGGAGCTACAACCGAGCTCCGACGATGGCGGCCTGGTCAACGGCGTCGAGCCGAGTGACGCGGCCCTCGCCGTGGAAGACCTCCGGGTGACCTTCGACACACCCTTCGGGCCGTTGTACGCCGTCAATGGCGTCTCCCTGGCGGTCCGGCCCGGGCAGACCCTGGGGATCGTGGGGGAGTCCGGGTCAGGAAAGTCGGTGCTGATCAGGTCCATCCTGCGCATCCTGACCGGTTCGGTCCGGGAGCACCGGGGTCGCGTGTGGATCAGTGGAAGTCAGGTGTCTGGACTCTCGGACGAGGAGTTCTCCACCCATGTCCGGGACCGCACCGGAACCATCTTCCAGGACACGAGCACGGGGCTGAACCCGGTGCGCAAGGTGGGTGTTCAACTGCGCGAGGTGATCCGGTTCCAGACCGGTTGCAGCCGTGACGAGGCAGGGGCCCGCGCTCGGCAGTTGCTCCAGGACGTCGGCCTGTCCGACCCGGACCGACGGCTGAGGCAATATCCGCACCAGCTCTCCGGGGGCATGCGCCAGCGCGTGATGATCGCGATGGCACTCGCCTGTGATCCTGAGGTGATCCTCGCCGACGAGCCGACGACAGCCCTCGATGTCACGGTCCAGGACCAGGTGCTCCAGCTGTTGCACGAGCAGCACGAGACACGAGACACCGCACTGGTTCTGGTCAGCCACGACCTGCCGCTGGTGGCGAACTGGGCGGACGAAGTCGTCGTGATGTACCTGGGCAGGATCGTGGAGAGTGGGCCGGCGGACGAAGTTCTCGCCCATCCGCGGATGCCCTACACGAAGGCGTTGTTGGATGCCGTGCCCTCACCCTTCGACGAAGGAACGGCGCGGCTCAAGGCAATTGGGGGTCAGCCACCACGGCCAACGGATGCCGGAAGCGGGTGTGCCTTCGCGACTCGATGCCCCTTCGTCCAGGACAAGTGCCGCCAGGAGACCCCTCCGTTGCTGCAGGGTGACGGTCCGGTGCGGCACCAGTACGCCTGCTGGTACCCCCTGCCTGCCACGGGCGCGGGCGGCTCCCCTGAGCCATCGACCCTGCACGAGGAGGCTCACCATGGCCGGTAGTGGACAGGATCACCTGAGACCGGAGCCGACGGTGCTTCGCGTGGAGCGACTCGAGGTCCAACACCGGGTCGGCCCTCGCAAGGTGCTGCGCGCCGTCTCCGACCTCAGCTTCGACATCGCCAGGGGTGAGACACTCGGAGTCGTCGGCGAATCGGGCTGCGGCAAGTCGTCGGCCGCGATGGCGATCATGCAGCTCGCCGAGCAGACCGGTGGCTCGATCAGCATCGAAGGACGGGACCTGCCCGGACTCTCCGCAGCCAACCTGCGCCGCGCCAGGCAGCAGATGCAGATCGTCTTCCAGAGCCCCCAAGCGTCCTTGAACCCGCGGCGCCGGGTCCGCGACCTGATCGGCGAAGGCCTACGGATCTGGGAAGGGAAGGTCGATCCGGATCGGGTCAACGAGCTGATGCTCGCCGTTGGCCTCGACCCGGAGATGGCGGATCGTCGTCCCGGAGAGCTCTCCGGCGGCCAGTGCCAGCGGGTCAGCATCGCTCGCGCGCTGGCAGTCCAGCCCACCCTGCTGGTCTGCGACGAGCCGGTCTCCGCCCTCGACGTCTCGGTTCAGGCGCAGGTGCTCAACCTGCTCAAGGACCTCCGTGACGAGTTGGGGCTTTCGATGCTCTTCATCTCGCACGACCTGGGCGTTGTCAACTACATCAGTGACCGCGTCCTGGTGCTCTACCTGGGCAAGTCCTGCGAGATTGCCGGCACCAGAAGCCTCTTCAACCGACCGCGCCACCCCTACACCCATACGCTGATGGCGGCACTGCCGGGCGCCAAGGAGCGTGGCTTGAAGAGTCACGCACAGGTGGGGGTCGAGATGCCCTCGCCGATCGACCCTCCCAGCGGATGCCGATTCCACACCCGTTGTCTGCTTGCCACGGAGAGGTGCCGGACGGAGGAGCCGGCCCTGGCCGAGGTGGAAGCCGACCACTGGGTCGCGTGTCATCACCCGATCGACCCGGACCTCGCCCTCACCGACCCGGAAGTCACCCTCACCGACACGAACCGACAGGAAGAGGAACAATGCGTCTAGGGATCACGACGGCCTCGTACACCGCCAACTTCGAGGAGAGTGTGGAGCTCCTGGCGGACTACGAGGCCGCCGGAATCGAGCTCGTCGCCGTCCCCGAGGCCTACTCGTTCGATGCCGTGAGCCAACTGGGCTACATCGCCGCCAGGACGAGGACGATGCGGTTGACCTCCTCGATCATGCAGATCTACTCGCGCACGCCGAGCCTGACCGCGATGACCGCGGCCGGACTCGACTACGTCTCCGGTGGGAGATTCATGCTCGGGATGGGGGCGTCGGGACCGCAGGTCATCGAGGGCTTCCACGGCGTCCCCTACCACGCACCCCTGGCGCGCACGCGGGAGATCATCGAGATCTGTCGCAGCATCTGGCGACGCGAACGCCTTGTCCATGACGGTGCTCACTACCAGATCCCGCTGCCGGCCGAACGTGGCACCGGGCTCGGCAAGCCACTCAAGCTGATCGACCACCCGGTGCGTGAGCGGATCCCGATCTCCCTGGCCGCGATCGGGCCGAAGAATGTCGCCCTCGCAGCTGAGCTGGCGGAGTCATGGCAGCCGTTGTTCTTCCATCCACAGCTGGCGTCGCAGGTCTGGGAGGAGCCCCTGCAGGGGGGGTTCTCGCGACGGGACCCCTCACTCGGGGCACTCGACGTGATGCTGCAGGTGAGTTTTGCCCTCGGCGAGCCCAGTCCGGAGAGTCTGGCCGCGATCCGTGGGCAACTGGCCCTCTACATCGGCGGGATGGGAGCTGCCGGCCGCAACTTCTATCACCGACTGGCTTGTCGCTACGGCTATCAGGAAGAGGCAGACGAGATTCAACGGCTCTACCTGGCAGGGAGGAAGGCCGACGCCGCGCAGGCGGTCCCGGAGGACCTGGTTCGGGCCGTCTCCCTGATCGGCGATGAGGACGAGGTGCGTCGCCAGCTCGATGAGTTCGCAGCGGCGGGAGTGACGACCCTCCTGCTGACTCCGTTGGCCGGCGACCCGGCGCGACGTCTGGGCGACGTACGTCGACTCGCGCAACTGGCACGTGGCAGTGCCGCCGTCACGGCTCCGGCCGGGTGACGGGTCCGCGTTGTTCGTTGCTGGCTTCCAGCGGCCGCACCGACGACGAAGGCGTCAGGCGCAGCGCCATCACGGTGCCCGCCTCGGCGCGCTCCGGCAGGATCACGGTCACCCCCGAATCGTCACAGGAGTGCTGCAGGGGGATGTTGCCGTCGACCATGGTGATCGAGACATCCTCCCCAACCTCGAGGGGCAGGTGGACGTCCCCCTGGGGCACCTCGAACCGGGGGAGTGCGAACAGGTCTCCGTCCCGTTCGGTGAACCACGTTGCTGGACCTGCTGATGCTCGCCGGGGGGCCGACGGCCAGGGCGTGGTGCCGAGCACGGCGGAACCGTTGCGCCTCATCCACCAACCGATCCCCAGGAGGGCCTCGGACTGCTTCCAGGGGATGCCGCCGTGCGCCATCGGCCCCAGGTTGATCAGGAAGTTCCCGCCGCGCCCGATCACCTCGACCATCTCGGAGATCAGGTCGGAGGACGGGGCGTAGCTCTCGTCCTCGAACCGGTTGTACCCGAACGACGTGCCGATCCCCCGACACGCCTCCCACTTCTGTGTGGTGGGAGCTCCTGCGTAGTCAGGCTCGCACTCCCAGGTGCGGAAGTCACCGCGGATCTTCTGCCCGTCGCGGGAGAACGTGCCGAACCGGTCGTTGACGACGCCGTCCGGCACCTGCTCGCGGTAGCGCTCCATAAGGCCACTGAGGTTCAGGTCGCGCGGACAGCCGTAGTCGTTCCACAGCACCGAGGGCCGGTAGCGATCGATGAGCTCGCGCCAGTGGGAGTCGGCATAGGCGACGTACGCGGGCGACTGCGGGAGTGCGTCGTGCATGGACGCCTCGTCGGTGATCGGGATGCCGCCGAAGGTCCAGTCGACCCCGCAGTAGTAGACCCCGAAGCGGATGCCGCGTGACCGCACGGCGTCGGCGAGCTCCCCGACGATGTCCCGCTCGCTCTGCCACGACGGCTGATGCGGATTGGGGTGCTTGCTCGGCCAGAGCAGGAAGCCGTCCTCGGGCTTGGTCACCAGCACCACGTATCCCGCTCCCGATGCCTCGATCAGGTCGGCCCAGGCGGTCGGGTCCCACGCCTGCAGGTGGGCATGCCACCGGGGCGCGAAGTCGGCGTAGGTCATCCCGGGAAAGTGCTCTGCGTGGTAGCGAGCTGCGGAGCTGCCGGGGATGTTGATCGTGTTCTGGTACATCTCGGCGTAGGGAATCTCCTGCCACGCCTTGTGCTCGTCTCCTTCGCGGGACTCCTGCACGAAGCTGTTGACAGGGGCATAGCCGGGAATCGCCGCCATGGTCCAGTGGATGAAGACACCGAGCTTCACCTCGTCGAACCAGGAATTAGGCGCCGGTGATCGGAGGTCGTCCGTGGACTCGTCCACCGCTCAGCTCCCGGCTTCCTGGAGGGTGGCGGCGTACTGGCGTGCCAGGTCGCGCAACGGTGCCTTGAGCAACTTGCCGGCATCGCTTCGGGGCAGGGAGTCGACGAGGTGGAACTGGCGTGGGCACTTGTAACCAGCCAGCAGTTCGCGGCAGTGCTCGCGGAGAGTGTCGGCCAAGGCGTCGGACGAGTCGTCGACGTGTGCGTCGGTCTGGACGAAGGCCACCACGGACTCCCCGAACTCGGGGTCGGGGATCCCCACGACCGCGACGTCGAGCACCGCGGGGTGGGAGTGCAGGACTGCCTCGATCTCCGCGGGATAGATGTTCACGCCGCCCGAGATGATCATGTCGATCTGCCGCCCCGATATGTAGAGGTAGCCGTCCTCGAGGTGGCCGATGTCGCCTCCGCTGCCGAACCCGTCGCGGTCGTGGGCCTCGTCCGTCTTGTCGGGGTCGTTGTGATATTCGAAGTCCTGCCCCTCACGACGGGTCCAGATGATGCCTGTAGCCCCTTCGGGCACCGGGTGCCCGGCCTGGTCGGTGATCCTCAGGTCCACCGTCGGGATGGCACGTCCGACCGAGCCCGGGCGGTCGAGCCACTCGGAGGCGGTGATCTTGGTGGCCATCCCGGTCTCGGTGCCGCCGTAGTACTCGGTGATGACGGGACCCCACCAATCGATCATCCTGCGCTTGGTCTCGAGGTCGCACGGGGCACCACCGTGGGCGACCACCTCCAAGGAGGCACCGTCGAAGGCGTCCTTGGTCTCCTGGGAAAGGCGCAGCAACCGGACGAACTGCGTGGGCACCAGGTGGACATGAGCGATCCGTTGCTCGTCGATCGTGCTGAGCAGGTCGGTCACGGAGAGACGTCCCGGCGTCACCAGGGTGGAGCCGCAGACGAAGGGGAGCAGCGCGAAGGACCACGGTGCCGAGTGATAGCCGGGACCGGCCAGCAAGGTCGGCCGGCCTGGCGCCATCTCCATCAGCTCGAGGAAGCCCCGGGCGCCGGCCAAGAACTCCTCCGGGCTCTCCCCACCACCGTGTGCGCGGACTCCCTTGGGGTGCCCGGTCGTTCCTGAGGTGTACATCATCGGCCGGATGGCCAGCTGGTGCGCCGGTTCGTGCTCGGGCTCCGCGGCCATGGCCTGGTCGAGGCTGATCGCATCTTCGGCCGGGGAGCGGTCATCGATCACCAGGATCGGGAGAGCGGGGCGCTCGCTGCGTGCGTTCGCCTCGTGAGCGACCTCGACGAACTCCGAGGAGACGAAGACCAGTCTGGACCCGCTGTCCTGGAGGACGTAGGCGAGTTCGTCGCTGGTCCAGTGCCAGTTGACCGGAATGGTGACCACACCGAGCTGCAGCGTCGCCAGAGTCACTTCCCACCAGGCGCTCGAGTTGCGGCCCATCAGGGCGATCCGGTCACCCGGCTCGCATCCCATGCCGGCGAGCAGGTGCATCAGCTGGTTGACCCTGGCATTGGTCACGCCCCAGCTCTGCGCGCCGAGCTCATCGATCAGGGCGGCCCGGTCACCGTGAGCATCGGCATGGGCACGAAGCAGTTCAGCCATGGGTTGCCTCGGCGATCATGGGGAGCAGCAACTCGGCCTCCTCAGCCGCATTTCGCGGAACGACAGCAGGTTCGGTACGGCGGATGTCCGCGATGTGTTCTCCGATCCTCTCAGCATCGGGCAAGGTGTCCCCGGCCGCGAACCACCCCGGCCCGACCCCCACGAACACGCGGGCGAATCGACCGCCGCCGGCGCTGAAGATCTCCTGGGTGACCGAGCTCTTCTCGGAGCAGAGATAGCTGACCAGGGGGACGACAAGGCTGGGCTCGACCAGACTGGCTGCGTCGCCCATGATCTCCTCGGTCATCCGTGAACGGGCGACTGGTGCCACCGTGTTGCAGAGGACGCCCTTCCGTTCGCCTTCGATCGCGACAGTGCTCGCCAGACCCACGAGTCCCATCTTGGCCGCCGCGTAGTTGGCCTGCCCGAAATTCCCGAAGAGGCCCGCCGCCGACGTCGTCATCACGATGCGTCCGTAACCCTGCTCGGCCATCACCCGGAAGGCCGGCACGGTCATGTTGAATGCGCCCCGCAGGTGGACGGCCAGAACCGGGTCGATCAGATCGGAGTCCAGCTTCATCAGGCTCCGATCGCGCAGGATCCCGGCATTGTTGATCAGCACGTCAAGGCGCCCGAACTCCTCCGTCGCGGTCTCGACGAGTGCCCGGGCCGCATCCTCATCGGTCACCGAGGCCGTGGACGCGAGAGCGGTACCCCCTGCATCCCGGATCTCCCGGACGACCTCCGAAGCCGGACCCGAATCCGCGCCGGACCCGTCCAGACCCGCACCGGCGTCGTTGACGATGACCGCAGCGCCGCGCTCGGCCAGGTCCAGCGCATAGTGGCGTCCCAGCCCTCGTCCGGCGCCGGTGACGATGGCCACACGGCCTGTGAAATCGATGGTCATGTCGTCATTCCTTGAGTCAGTTCCGACAGTGTCGTCTCCACCCTGTGGGCCGGGGACCGGCCTCACCAGTGGGGGAGCCTCTTCGAATAGTGTGCGGCGCGGCTGGGCCGTGCCGGTTCACTTGCGAGCCAGCGTGAAGGACGGATCGATGGGCAACCCGAAGAGTTGCTGGTTGTGGCTGTGGCACAGCTGGTGGTTGGCGAACGCAGTCTGCATGGCACTGGAACGCCCCTGTGCGTCCTGGGCGGCGTTCACGGACGCCTTGGCCAAGCGCAACGCCAGGCTCGGCTTGGTGGCGATCCTCTCGGCAAGATCCAGGGTGACCTGGATCAGGTCCTGGCGAGGAACGACATGGTTGACCATCCCGAACCGGTGGGCCTGCTCGGCCGTGAGGGCTCCGGAAGTGAAGAGCATCTCCTTGGCGATCCGCGGCGGGAGCTCCCACGGGTGGTTGAAGAACTCGGCGCCTGCGACCCCCATGTCCACGGTGTTGTCGATGAACTCCGCATCGTCGCTGGCCACGATGAGGTCGCAGGGCCAGGCCAGCATCAGGCCTCCGGCGATGGCCTTGCCCTGGACAGCGGCGATCGTGGGCTTGGGCAGGTTGCGCCAACGCTCGCTGAATCCGAGATAGATCTCGCTCTCCTTGGCGAGGACTCCTTCGGCTCCCGGCAGGTGGTGGCCGCACCAGGTACCGACCCGTGGGCGTCGGTCGAAGGTCTCGTCCATCGTGGTCTCGGTCAGGTCGTGCCCGGCCGAGAAGTGTGGACCGCTGGCGGTGAGGACGACTGCTCGGACCGTGTCGTCGGCAGCGGCGCGGTCGAAGCCGTCGTTCAACTGGTAGAGGAGCTCGCTGCTCTGCGCGTTGCGCGCCTCCGGTCGGGCGAGCTCGATCCGAGCCACCCCCGGCCGCGGAGTTTCGTAGGTGATGAGAGGGATGGTTGACATGGTGCTGCTCCAGACAAGACGTCAAGGGTGGGGTCGGTGATGCGTTCGGTCCGTTCAGGCAGGACAGTCATCCGGTGCGGGCTCACCCGCGAGACGAGCGTCCAACCAGTCGATCGCGTCGGGCATGGCCACGTCGGTGATGTCGAGGTGCCCGGTGTCGGGGTAGAGCGTGAGCTTCTGCTCCCAGTCCAGGGAGCATGCCTTCTCAGCGATCCACTCGGCCCCCAGCGGGGGATTGATCCAGTCCTCCTCACCCTGCAGGATCAGCAGCGGTGCATCGGAACCTGCCCGGGGGACGGCGTTGTCGCTCAGCAGGGTGCGCAGCCGATCAACCGCGACCGGGTCGGAGACCTCGAACTCCTCGGCCGGCAGTTCGTAGTAGGCGCCGACGACCTCCTCGTAGCACTCGGTGCGTGCCACGGGGAGCAGGTTCATGGCGTCGGGACCCAGGTAGTCCTGCAGGTCCAGCCGAGGGTTCTGGGTCTTCAACCCGAGGAGCATCATCACGTACAGGCCCCGGACGAAGGGGTCCAGTGTGTGCACCTCGCCGGCTATCGGACTGGCATCGGGTGCCGGCGCGAAGGAAATGGTGCCGCGCAGGTCCAGACCGTCGCCGTACCGCTGCGAGGCGTCTCCGGCAGCGACCGCGGCGTGGCCACCCTGGGAGTGCCCGACGGAGAACCAGGTGTCGGAGAACTGGGGTCCAAGCCGATCGGCCGCTCGGACCATGTCGATCATGCTGCGGGCTTCGCTCTCGGCGACCAGATAGGGATGGAGGCCGAGGCCGCCCAACCCCTCGTAGTCGGTCGCCACCACCGCGTAGCCAGCATCGAGGAACGCTTGGAAGGGGGCATAGTTGACGTAGTCGTCGTCGCGCGACGGCGCGCACTTGTCGGCGAGCCCGGTGGTTCCATGACCCCACGAGACCACGGGCCATCCGCCCGCGGGTGGAGTGCCGGCCGGTCTCATGACTAACCCGGTGACCAGCACCGGGATGCCGTTCGTGGCCGTGGAGAGGTAGGTCACCCGGTGCGCGATGACGTCGCTCGGCGTACCGGGCACGGCCTGCTTGGTGAGCACCAGGCCGCGGAGATCGAAGAACCAGCCCGTTCCCTTTGCGTTGACGGGTGGGTGGAGCATCAACGAGATGCTCATCACGAGCAAGATTGCCATGCTGCGAGCCAAGACCTTCATTCGAACTCCTTTGCCGGAACGTCTCTGTGAGGGACGCTAGGGAGCCGCCGGCGCACGGACTACTCAAGGTCTCCCTACAGTTAGGAGGGCGACCCGCGAACCGCTTGTCTGCTCGCCCGTCACCCGGCACGGTTCCATCCGTGCGCATGACCGATTACCTCCTTCGTGGTCGCTCGCTGGCGGCCGAGAGGATCGCCTTCCGGGACGACTCACACGCCTTCACCTATGCCGAGGTGGACTCGATGACCCGGGAGGCGGCCAGCGGGATGATCGACCTGATCGGACCAGGGCGGTCCTTCCGGGCAGCGATTCTCTCGCCCAACGATTCCCGCGCCTTCATCGCGCTGATTGCCGCAGTCCGTGCGGGGGGCGCCTGGGTGCCGGTCAACGCCCGCAATCCGGTCTCGGTGTCGGCGTCCTACCTGGCCGCTGTGGGCTGCGACGTACTGCTCTTCCACTCCGACCTTGCGGCCGAGGCTCAGCAACTCGCCCAGCGGGTCCCCTCGATCCGCTACCTCGTCTGCGTCGATGACCGGCCGGCGTCCGGTCAACATGGCCTCTCCGACCTCAGGGCGCGTGGTGCGAACCGCCCTGCGGAGGACCTGGGTGCTGACCCCGATCGGATCATGGCCGTCTATCCCACCGGTGGAACGACCGGACTGTCCAAGGCGGCCATCTGGACGGATTGGGTGTGGCAAGCGGCAACGACCGCCTTCTGGACCTCGATGCCGGTTCGGAGACCGCCCACGCACCTCGTGGTGGCGCCGATGAAGCACGCTGCCGGAGGCGTCGCGCTGTGGATGATGGCGCAGGGCTCAACGAATGTCATGTGTCGCAGTTCGGACCCACGTGATGTGCTCGAGGCGATCCAGGAACACCGCGTCACGCATCTCTTCGTCCCCCGACGCTGCTGTACATGATGCTGGCCCATCCCGAGGTAGGGAACTTCGACTACTCCTCCCTCGACCACCTGCTCCTGGCCGCTGCCCCTGCAGCACCGGAGAAGGTGCGTGCGGCGATGGACAGTGAGTCCGTGGTGCAGGATGCCGAGTGCGGCCATGCGTACGCCTCCATGAGAGTCGGGGCCGCCGCACCGATCACTTCGGTGCCTGGCAGCAGGGTCGGCTGACCCCGGGACCAGCCGGACCGGTGTCAGTCCAGGCGCTCGATGATCGTCGCGTTGGCCATGCCTCCGCCTTCGCACATCGTCTGCAGCCCGAATCGGCCACCGGTGCGTTCCAAGCCGTTGAGCAGGGTGGTCATCAAACGGGTCCCGCTGGCACCCAGGGGGTGGCCGAGGGCGATCGCGCCGCCGTAGGGGTTGACCCTCTCGAGCCGGGCGCCGGTCTCCCGTTGCCACGCCATCGTGACGGAGGCGAAGGCTTCATTGCACTCGAACTGATCGATCTCCTCGACCGAGAGGCCGGCTCGATCGAGAACCTTGCGCGTCGCCGGGGCGGGGGCATCCAGCATCACCACCGGGTCCGAGCCGACCACGGCGAAGGCATGGAGACGGGCCCTCGGCCGCAGCCCCAGCTCCTTGGCGCGCTGCGAGGTCATGATCAGCATGGCGGATGCGCCGTCCGTGATCTGGCTCGAGTTGCCGGCGGTGATCAGGCCGTCCTCGATGAATGCCGGCTTCAGGCCGGCGAGCACCTCGGTCGTGGTGCCGGGGCGGATGCCCTCGTCGCGCGTGACCGTGGCTGTGCTCGCGCGCTCCTCACCCAGCCGGTGCTCGGCAACGGGGACGATCTCGTTCTCGAAGTCCCCGCGCGTGGTCGCGGCTTCGGCGAGCTCATGGCTCCGGGCGGCGAACTCGTCCAGGTCGCGCCTGCTCAGGTTGTGTCGGGCAGCCAGCATCTCGGCCCCGACGCCCTGGTGGGGCAGACCCTTGACGCCGTAGTTCTCCTGGTCGGCATAGCGGGCGCTGGCCGCAGGCCCGATCGGGAACGTGTCAGGCAGGAGCGCGCCGCCCATCTTGGTGGTGGACATCAGTTCGGTGCCGGCCGCGATGGCCACGTCATAGGCCCCAGAGATGACTCCCTGCGCCGCGAAGTGGACGGACTGCTGCGAGGACCCGCACTGACGGTCGATGGTCGTGGCGGGGACCGACTCCGGGAATCCTGCGCCGAGCACCGCATAACGTCCGATGTTGCCGCCCTGGTCACCGATCTGGGTGACACAGCCCATCACGACGTCATCGACGAGGGCCGGGTCCAGTCCGGTCCTGGCGATCAGCGCCTTGAGGGTCTCGGCAGAGAGGTCGGCGGGGTGCCACCCGGACAGCACGCCGTTGCGCCGCCCTCCGGCTGTGCGAACGGCGTCGACGATGACTGCGTCACGCATGGGGAAGCTCCGATCGATCGGTGTTGGATTCGGTTGAGGAAGGCGTGGGGACGAACAGCGCAGTCGCGGACCCGGTCAGCACGACGGACTCATCCTGGTTCGTGACGGCGAGGTCGAGGTGAACCTCGAGACCGAGCTCCGATTCGCGGCGCTCGAGCACGGTGGCGACTGCCTTGAGCGAGTCGCCCGGCCAGACCTTCTCCACGAATCGGGCGCGGTACGTGCGGAGCGCGGGTGGCCCGACCAGGGACTGGAGGAAGGAGCCGCAAAGCCCCATCGTCAGCATTCCGTGACCGAAGACACTCGGCAGGCCCGCGGCTTCCCGGGCATAGACCTCGTCGGTGTGGATGGGGTTGAAGTCGCCTGAAGCGCCGGCGTACTGCACGATCTGGGACCGGGTCAGGCCCTCGACCAGCGTGCCGGTGTGCTTCGTGCCGACCTCCCACTGGGTGCTCATTCGTTGCTCGATTCGGTGATGACGGAGGTGGAGGTGGAGGTGATGACGAGTTCGCCGCGCTGATTGCGGAACTCCTGCACTCCTTGACTGAAGGTCAGCTGCCCACCTCGTCGGCCCGTCTTCGTCCAGGTCGCGCCGGGGATCGTGGTCACCGTCAGCACGTCGCCAGGGTGAACGGGGGCGTGGTACTCGTACGCCTGCTCGGCGTGCAAGAGGTTGCGGGCGCTGTCCTCCTGTGCCGTTACCCCCGTGGCTCCGCGGCCCGATCCGATCCAGGGGACACCGGGGCGCGGCCGCAGCTCCCAGTCCTCGTCGAAGTGTGCCTGCGCGGCGGTGAACGTGGGAGGCGCGGTCACGGAGGTCGGATCAGTCAGGCCGGGCCCGTCGAGCCGGTACATCTCGTGTTCGTCGCCGACTGCACTGGCGAACATCGCCATGTGTCCCCACTCGATGGGGAAGGCATTGATCTGCAATGTGTCGCTCCTGTGATGACGGTGATGCGTGCCGATCGTTCGGCTCCTGCTGCATCGACCATAGGAACGCTCCCCACCTCGCGGGTACTACGGAATGCCCTGCACTTAGCGCGGGCGGGCTGGTCAGGGTCAGGTCGTCCTCGGCAGCGATCCCGAAGGCGCTCTTGCGGTAGAACGACAGGGCCCGCATCACGTCGTTGGCTACGGCCCGATCGGTGAAACCGGGAAACAGGGACCGGAGGCTCACCAAGACGTCTCGGCTCATGGAGACAGCGATCCTCGGGGCCGCGCCGACCCGACGCACTTCTTCCGATGAGTGGGACTCATCCGGGCGCCGGTCGGAGTAGCGTCACAGACTCGGACACAGGCATGGAGCGGCACCGTGGCCAGGCCCGGCCCCAGCACGGATGGAGACGAGAAGATGACTGCAGTCGAGGACGAGGTCCGCAAGATCGAAGCCGATGCGGCACCGACCCGGTTCGCCCGTGGTTGGCACTGCCTGGGGCTCGCGAAGGACTACCAGGACGGCAAGCCGCACCAGGTGATGGCGTTCGGCGAGAAGCTGGTCGTCTTCGCCGGCCAGGACGGCAAGGTCAACGTGCTGGACGGCTACTGCCGCCACATGGGCGGCGACCTCTCCCAAGGCACCGTCAAGGGCAACGAGATCGCCTGCCCGTTCCACGACTGGCGCTGGGGCGGCGACGGCCGCTGCAAGGCGATCCCCTATGCCCGGCGCGTCCCGCTGCGCGCCCGCACCGCCTCGTGGCCGACGATGGTCCAGGACGGCATGCTCTTCGTCTGGAACGACCCGCAGGGCAACCCGCCGCCGGCCGACGTCACCATCCCGGTGATCGACGGCGCCTCCGACCCCGGCTGGACCGACTGGCAGTGGTACTCGATCACGATCGAGGGCGCCAACTGCCGCGAGATTGTCGACAACGTCGTGGACATGGCGCACTTCTTCTATGTCCACTACTCGTTCCCGACCTACTTCAAGAATATCTTCGAGGGCACCACGGCCACCCAGTTCATGAACGGGGAGGGACGTGACGACGTGATGCGTCCCCAGAGCTCCGGCAGTGGCGCCCCGCGCGCGACCGGGAACTCGTCAGTGGCGGCGTACCACGGGCCGTCGTTCATGATCGACGACCTCGTGTACCACTACGAGGGGTTCGACGTGAAGAGCGTCCTGATCAACTGTCACTACCCGATCGACGCCAACTCGTTCGTGCTGCAATACGGCATCATCGTCGAGAAGCTTCCCGGGATGGACGACGAGGCTGCCGACGCGATGGCCCGCAAGATGGGCGAGTTCATCAAGATCGGGTTCGAGCAGGACGTCGCGATCTGGAAGAACAAGGCCCGCATCGACAACCCCCTGCTCTGCGAGGAGGACGGTCCCGTCTACCAGCTGCGCCGGTGGTACGAGCAGTTCTACGTCGACGTTGAGGACGTCACCGCGGAGATGACCGACCGGTTCGAGTTCGAGATCGATACCAGCCGTCCCAACGAGGCGTGGAAGGCCGAGGTCGCCGCGAACATCAAGGCCCGCGAGGCCGCGGCCGCCGAGCAGGGCCAGACGGTCTGATGGCCGTCCGGCCCGACAACCGCCTCGAGGACGGGGCGATGCAGCCGGTGGAGTGCACCGCCTGCGGCGCCTGCGTCCTGGTCCGCAAGAGCAGCTGGGAGCAGACGTCGCTGCAGTGGTCGGGTGAGGCGATCGAGGCCTGCCTCGAGCGCCGTGCCGCCTCGCCGCGCTCCGGCCCGAACGGGGCAGCGTTCTCCGGCTGCGGTTCGCTGCGCGACTCGGTCACCGCTGCGGTCAACCGTGGCGACGTCACGGTGCAGATCGAGGACCCACTCAAGACCAACCCCGAGGCGGCCCACGCCGACGGAGCCGGCCATGGACATGGCCACGGACAGGAGCACGCACACGCATGAGCAGCAACATCACGGTCGAGAAGTACGGACCCTGGGCGGTCATTGCCGGGGGCTCGGAGGGAGTCGGCGCGAGCTTCGCCGACCAGCTGGGCGCGGCGGGGCTGAACCTGGTGCTCCTGGCCCGCAAGCCGGGTCCGCTCGAGGAGACGGCCGAGCAGGTACGGCGTGCCCACGGCGTCGAGGTGCGCACCCTGTCGGTCGACCTCACCGAGGCCGACGCCGTCGAGCAGATCGCTGGTGTCACTGAGGGCCTCGAGGTCGGGCTGCTCGTCTTCAATGCGGGCGCCAACACCTATGGCCACGAGTTCGTCACGGGCGACCTGGCGAAGTTCGGCAAGGTGATCGACCTCAACATCAACGCGCAACTGGCGCTGGTCCAGCACTTCGGTGCCCCGATGAAGGAGCGGCGTCGCGGCGGCATCCTGCTGGTCGGGTCGCTGGCCGGCTTCATGGGATCGGCGCAGATCAGCATCTATGCGGCGGTCAAGGCGTTCTGCCGGGTCTTCGCCGAGGGCCTGTGGCTGGAGATGCGTGACTACGACGTGGACGTGGTCGAGTTCGTCCTCGGGGTCACCCGCACCCCGGCCATGGCGCGCGCCGGCCTCAACTTCGACATCCCCGGCATGCACGTCTCCGAGCCCGACGACGTGGCCCGGCAGGCGCTCGCCGCGCTCACCGAGGGACCGGTCCAGATCGCCGAGGGCAACGAGAAGGCCGTCGAGATCCGCAGCGGCACCGACCGTCACAAGTTGGTGCTCGGGGCGCACGAGGCCTCCAAGCGGATGCTCCCGCCGGCCTCGGACTGATCCGCCTCCGGTGGCGGAGAGGGTAGTTCCGACACTCGGGGCCTAGCCGATCTGCCCCTGACGTCGCCCGCGGGCTCGGATCGCCTCGGCCCTCAGCCGGACGGGACGATCGATCATCTCCCCGTGCAGAGTGGCAACTCCATCGTCGGGGACGGCCAGGACCTGTTCTGCCCATGCCATCTCGCGGGCACTGGGTAGGAAGGCGGCGTTGACGGGTGCCACCTGGCCGGGGTGGATGCACAGTTTGGCCCCCATCCCCATCTCGAGTCCATGACGAAGGTCGTCGATGACCGCATCGGGGTCGCGGAGGGTGGTGGTCACGCCGTCGACCGGTGCTGCGATGCCCGCTGCTGCACTTGCATGGACCAGGCTGGAGCGGGCGAACGCCAAGGCGTGACGAGACGTGGGTGGAACGCCGATGCTGGCAGCGAGGTCAAC
The DNA here is from genome assembly GCF_031844485.1 of Nocardioides sp. AE5. NCBI lineage: Bacteria > Bacillati > Actinomycetota > Actinomycetes > Propionibacteriales > Nocardioidaceae > Nocardioides > Nocardioides sp. AE5. The sequence goes on along the minus strand of NZ_JAUZVI010000010.1, from coordinate 73,977 downwards.
ATTGCCCAGGGCCAGGCGGACCACCCCGGAAGCTGAGGCCAGGGCACGGGCCTCGAGCACGCCGATGGGTGTCTCGACCAGAGCAAGGATCGCGGTCCCCGGGAGCCGACCGGACAGCGCTTCCAGAGCTGCCGGGTCCTCCGCTTTGGGCACCATGACCGCCACGTCGGAGCCGCTCAGCGCAGCTACCTCGGCAGCGTGCCACCGGGACCGGAGGGCATTGATCCGCACGACGATCTGCGGTTGTGATTCCTGGCCTGCCTGCTCCTGGTCTGCACGGTCATCGGTCCGTTGCTGGGAGAGCCAGCGGACCATCGTGCTCAGTGCCTGCTCCTTCACATCCACGCCGACCGCGTCTTCGAGGTCGATGATGATCGCGTCGGCTCCGGTGGCGATCGCCTTGGCGTAACGGTCCGGCCGGTCGGCGGGCACGAAGAGGAAACTGCAGGCCGAAGCCAGGATGCCGCCGTTCCTGGTGCTCATGCGAACACCACCACCGGCCGGTAGGCCAGCACGGCACGGTCCTCGGGGTCCGCCGCAGCGAAGGTCGAGACCTTCAGTGACGCGAGGCCGCCGCCTCCCTCGAGCGGGTGCAGCGACTCCACCTCGACCACCGAGCGCAGGGAGTCGCCCTCATGAACCGGGCCATGATGGTCGCAACCGTGCCAGCCGGCCACGGTCACCACATTGGGCAGCGCTCGGGTGAGGTGGTGCAGGGCCAGGCCGATCGTGTGGCCCCCGTAGACCAGTCGCCTCCCGCCGGCCGCACGCTGGTCGTGGTGGACCTTGGCGATGTTCCCGGTGAGCCGAGCCAGGTCGGGAGCGCCGGTGACGACATCCATGCCGTCCACCTCCCAGGCCATCCCCGGGGCAAGGTCCGCGAAATGCTTGCCGGGAAGCTCGCGGATCGGCGACAGGTCCCAATCGGCGGAGGGAACGAGCAATTCTTCGAGGGCGAGGTCGCCCGCCGCGCCCAGGGGGTCCTGGTGTCCGGTCGGTGCGCTTCCCGGTCCCAGGGGCAGCATCGCGCAACGGCGGTAGTCCAGAACCCGGCGGCCCGCCTGATCGATCGTGCTGATCTGCAACACCGCCATTCCGGTGGGCGGCCGTTGCGGTTTGACCGAGTTCTGCTTCAACGCCTCCACCCGGGTCGTCGTGTGCAGGGTGTCACCGACCTCGGGGACCCGGTGGAACCACAGCCCCCGATAGAACAGGTTGGCCCGGACGAACTGTGTTGCTGCCGTCGATTGACCGATCGAGATGTCCCAGACCAATCCTGGGGAGGCGAGCGGTCGACGGCCGGTGACCCTCCTGGCCAACTCGTGGTCCAGCAGCAGCCGGATGCGGTTTCCCACGATCGAGTGGTGCACGGCCTGCATTCCTTCGGTGAGGGTCACCGCGGGGGCACTGGCGAAGGTGGTGCCGACCACCAGCTCGTCGAAGTACGGTCCGCGGACGGTCGTGCTGCTCGTCACTTCTGCTCCATTCCATGAACGGTGGGTCCCTACTGCCGCATCCCCGGCCACGACCCGGTGGATCGTGCCTGGTCGATGCAGCGGGTGAGCTGGGCGGCGACGGCCTGGATCGAGGGCTGCTGCCTCTCCTGCTTGTGGGTGACCAATGAGACCGTACGACGAATGTCGGGTGCGCACAGGGGTGCGCCACTCAAAGTCCTCGAAGCGACCTCGGCTGCCGCGCCGACCGCCGGGAGGATCGTCCAACCGTGGCCCTGCTGGACGAGAGACTTCTGAATGCGCATCGAGTTCGTCTCCACAGATGCGTGCGGTTGGAGGCCTAGTCGTGCGAAGGCCCGGTCGATCAGGACCCGCAGGCCGTGGCCGCTCTCCGGGAGTATCAGGGGAACATGGGTGAGCTCGGTTAGCGGGATCGGTGTACCGACGCGGAGGGCGGCTTCGGGAGGCGCAAAGGCCCACAGTTGTTCTTCCCCTGCGGGTTCCACGCTGAAGGAGGGAGACGGGGGCAGGTCATAGAGGACGGCCAGGTCCAGGTCTCCGGCGTTGAGCCAGTCACGGAGGTGACCGCTGTACGCCGTGAGGACGCGAAGGTGCACCCGGGGATGGGCCTCGCGTACCCGGGTGACCAGGGGCCCGGCCAACAGGTCGGTCATGCTCTCGAGGAGCCCGACGGAAACAGTCCCGCCGACGTCGTGCGGAGTGGGTTGCAGTTCGACCCTGGCCCGGTCGAGCTCGCGGATCACGCGACGCGCCCGTTCCACCAGCAGGGAGCCGGCCGGGGTCACTAGCATGCCGCTTCGGGTGCGTTCGAACAGGGCGACGCCCAGTTCCTTCTCCAAGGTCTGGATCTGCCGTGAGACGGCCGGCTGGACCAGACGGAGCCGACGTGCCGCACCGGTCACGCTGCCTTCGTCCGCGATGGCCACCACTGCCTCGAGCTGTTTGACCTCCACCTCAAGACCGCCTGTTGCCCATCAGCAGGGACGATGAACCCATCACGAAATGGCATTATGCACCACTATCCATGCCGAGTCATGATGAAGTCCGAACCTAGGGAAGGACTTCGTATGCCGCCGCGCCCCCACTGGATGGCTGACCAGCTCGAGGAAGACGAGCTCGCCATCGTTTCTCTGATCAGGGAGTTCGTGGATCGTGAGGTGAGGCCCACCGTGCGAGAGCTCGAGTCAGCGAACACCTACCCGCGCGTGCTGATCGAGCAGATGAAGGAGATGGGTGTCTTCGGACTGGCCGTCCCGGAGCCCTGGGGCGAGAACCAGGTGAGCATCCCGTGCTACGCGGCGGTCACGGAGCAGCTGGCGCGTGGGTGGATGAGCCTGGCCGGTGCGATGGGTGGACACACTGTCGTCGCCAAACTGCTGGTCGCCTTCGGCACGCGTGAGCAGCAGGACCGCTACCTTCCACGGATGGCGAGCGGGGAGGTGCGGGCGACGATGGCCCTGACTGAGCCCGGAGGTGGGTCTGACCTTCAGGCGATGCGGACCACCGCCCGTCGCGCGGGCAACGACTATGTCGTCAACGGCTCCAAGACGTGGATCTCCAACGCGCGCAACTCCCAGCTCGTCGCACTGCTGTGCAAGACGGACCCGTCGGCGGAGCCTGCTCACAGCGGGATCAGCATCCTGCTGGTCGAGCATGGCCCCGGCTTCGCGGTCTCGCGCGACATCCCCAAGCTCGGTTACAAGGGGGTGGAGAGTTGTGAGCTCTCCTTCGATGACTTCCGGACGCCGATGTCGAGTCTGCTGGGCGAGGAGGAGGGCAAGGGCTTCACCCAGATGATGCACGGCTTGGAGATCGGCCGGATCCAAGTTGCCGCCCGCGCTCTCGGAGTGGGTACGGCGGCTCTCGAGGACGCCCTCGCCTACGCCCAACAGCGCGAGTCCTTCGGCAAGCCCATCTGGAAGCATCAGTCCGTCGGGAATCACCTGGCCGACATGGCCACGACCCTAGAGGCCGCTCGGGGCCTGGTGCTGCGGGCCGCGCAGACCTGTCAGCGAGGTGGCCGCGCTGACATGGAGGCGGGAATGGCCAAGCTGTTTGCCTCGGAGGCAGCGATGAAGATCGCCTTGGACGCCGTACGGGTCCATGGTGGCTATGGCTACTCCACGGAGTTCGACGTGGAGCGCTACTTCCGTGACGCCCCCTTGATGATCGTCGGCGAGGGCACCAACGAGATTCAACGCAACGTCATCGTCCGTGAACTCATCCGACGCAATCCGGCGCACGGATGAGGCCGCTGCAGGGTGTTGTCGTCGTGGCCTTGGAGCACGCGGTCGCGGCCCCGTTCGCCACGCGTCAACTCGCCGACCTGGGGGCGAGGGTGATCAAGGTGGAGCGTCCCGGTAGTGGGGACTTCGCCCGGGACTACGACCGGATCGCCCACGGGCACTCGAGTTACTTCGTCTGGCTCAATCGCGGCAAGGAGAGTGTTGCCCTCGACATCAAGTCCACGGGCGACCGGGCCGTGCTGGACGAACTGGTCGGACGCGCCGACGTGCTGATCGGCAACCTCGGGCCGGGTGCCCTCGAGCGCCTGGGCCTGGACGCGGAGACGCTGCGCAGGAGCCATCCCCACCTGATCCACTGCAGCATCTCGGGCTACGGCCAAGGCGGTCCCTACGACGATCGCAAGGCCTACGACCTCCTGGTTCAGTGCGAGACCGGCATGCTCTCGGTCACCGGAACCACCGACGAGCCGGCCAAGGCAGGCACATCGATCGCCGACATCGCGGCTGGCATGTATGCCTACAGTGGGATCCTCACGGCGCTCTACCGACGTGAACGGACTGGCGAGGGCGCGGAGCTGCGCGTTGCGATGATCGACGCCCTGAGTGAGTGGATGGCACAGCCCGCCACGGTTGCCGCCTACTCGGGGGCCGGCCCGACCAGATCGGGCGCCCGGCATCCGACCATTGCCCCCTATGGTCCCTTCAGGTGTGGCGACGGAACCATCTTCCTGGCTGTCCAGAACGACCGGGAGTGGGAGGCTCTGTGTCGCGATCTCCTCGGGGACGGTGCTCTGGCCCACGACCGGCGCTTCAAGCGCAACCCCGACCGGGTGGCCCATCGTGATGCGCTGGAGCGGCTCGTCGTGGAAGCGACCTCGCGACTGCCCGTGATCGAGGTCGAAGCGGTTCTCGACCGTGGCGGGATTGCCCATGCCCGGCTGCGGGATGCCGATGAGTTGCTCACTCATCCGCAGCTGGTCGCGCGCGACCGCTGGGGAGACGTGCCGGTTCCCGGTGCCGAGTCCGTGCGGGGCCTGCTGCCACCGGTCCAGTTGATCGGCGATGCGCCGAGGCTGGGAGCAGTCCCGTCCCTGGGCGAGCACACCGAGGCGGTCCTGGCTGAACTCGGGATGCAGCGGCGACGGTGAAGTTTCATAGTATGTATTTGATTCCATAATATATCGTAAGGACGATGTTTTCATGAGCCCTGCACGGGATCCCCGGTCTCGTCCCCGCGACTCCTCGAGCGCGGAGGCAGGCAGGTCGGCGCCTCCCACCCATGTGGTCGTGTTGCTCCTGGACAGCCTGAACCGACACATGCTGGGCGGTTATGGGAGCCAGGAGTTCGAGACGCCGAACCTCGATCGAGTGGCGGCGCGGTCCCTGCGATTCGACAACCACTATGCGGGATCCTTGCCCTGCATGCCGGCTCGTCACGACATCCTCTGCGGTGCTCTCGACTTCCTCTGGCGGCCCTGGGGGTCGGTGGAGGCGTGGGAAGCGACGCTGCCCTCGTTGCTGCGCGACAGCGGTGTCGTGTCGGCGCTGGTGACCGATCACCCTCACCTGTTCGAGACCGGCGGCGAGAACTATCACACGGGGTTCACTGCTTGGGACTTCGCCCGCGGCAGCGAGGACGATCCGTGGCAGACGCGGAGAGATCCGAGTGCGCATGGCACGCCCGCGGGGCTCCCGACGATCCGCGAGAGTCCATTGCACGCGGCGTACGACCGCTCACGGAGCTACTTCCGCTCGGAGGCTGACTTTCCCGGACCGCGGACCATGAGTGCCGCAGCGGATTGGCTCGAGGCAAACGCCGACGAGCACGACCGCTTCTTCCTGTTCATCGACGAGTTCGATCCGCACGAGCCGTTCGACACCCCGGTGGAGTGGGCATCGAAGTACGACGACACCTGGCACGGTCCACGTCTGGTGTGGCCGCCGTACGTGCGTGGCGGGCTGCGGCAGGGACGACTGAGTGAGCGGGAGGGGTGGCAGCTACGGGCCAACTATGGTGCGAAGCTGAGCATGATCGACCATTGGCTCGGGCGGATTCTCGACGTCTTCGACCGCAACGACCTCTGGCAGAACACCGCGCTCTTCGTCTGCACGGACCACGGCCACTATCTGGGGGAGCACGACAACTGGGGAAAGCCTGCCTCCCCCATCTATCAAGAAATGGGGCAGCTGCCCCTGTTCGTCGCCTGGCCGGGCCGTCCGGCGGGTTCGACTCGTGCGCTCAGCACCAGCGTGGACCTCTTCGCCACTCTCGCCGAGATCTTCGCGGTCACGCCGAAGCATCGAACACACGGACGCTCCTTGGTCCCCTTGATCGAGGGTCGGGCGAGCGAGGTCCGCGAGCACCTCCTCTCAGGGGTGTGGGGACGGGAGGTTCACGTGGTGGGGGACGGGGTCAAGTACGCCCACGCCCCGGCCGAGCAGAATGGTCCGTTGGCCATGTGGTCCAACCGGTGGTCCACCATTCCGCTCCACGCCTATCCCGCTGGCACGTTGGCGCCGCTCGATGCTCGGGCGCGACTGGACTTCATGCCGGGGTCGTCCGTGCCGGTGATTCGACAGCCCTTCGTGCCCGGCGACATGCTGCCGATCTGGGCCCAGGCCCCCTTCGAAGGGAACGTGTTGTTCGACCTTCACAACGATCCGGGCGAATCGGAAAATCGGGCCGGGAGCCGTCTCGAACGCGATGCGGAGGACATGTTGGTGGCCGCGCTCGACGAGGTCGAGGCCCCGGCCGAGCAATATCAGCGGTTGGGACTGAGGTGACCGCCTTGATCGTCGGTCGAGCGACACGGAACGTACTCGAGGGGTGCCCATGAGCAACCAGGCAGACCGCTTCCTCTGGGGAACGGCAACAGCCGCCCTGCAGATCGAGGGGGCCAGCCATGACGACGGTCGTGGCGATTCGAGTTGGGATGTCTTCGCGCGTCAGGAGGGCAACACCTATCGTGGCGACACGGCTGACATCGCCTGCGACCACTACCACCGGTGGGAGCAGGACCTGGAGTTGTTGAACGCGCTCGGTGTCGGCGCCTATCGGTTCTCGGTGTCGTGGCCACGGGTGATGCCGTCTGGGCGCGGGGTCGTCAATGGCCCCGGACTGGACTTCTACGACCGGCTCGTCGACGGACTCTGCGCTCGAGGCATCGTGCCCATGGTCACGCTGATGCATTCGGACCTGCCCCAGGCCCTGGAACTGGCCGGGGGGTGGGCGAAAAGGGAAACCGCCCTTGCCTTCGCCGAGTATGCGTCGGTCGTCCATCGGCGTCTGGCGGACCGGGTAGACCTGTGGCTGACGGTCAATGAACCCTGGGTGATGGCCTGGCAGGGCTACGGCTACGGGCGGCACGCACCGGGGTTGCAGGACCCGCGGCAGGCCGTTGCGGCGCTCCATCACATGTTGCTGGGCCACGGGTTGGCGGTCAGGGCGATGCGAGCCGATGGTTCGGAGAGTTCGTTCGGAGTCGCTGCGAACGTCAACCCGGTCCGTCCGATCAGTCAGCGCTCCGCGGATGTCGCTGCAGCTCGGCGTTGGGACGGCCACGTCCATCGCTCGGTGCTCGACCCACTCTTCGGTCGACCCTTGTCCGACGACCTGGTGAGCCACTACCGCGCTGTTTCCGACTTCGAGCATGTTCGCCCAGGAGACGCGGAGACGATTGCCGGGAGCAGCGACTTCCTCGGGATCAACTATTACCGACCGGAGTACGTCGGGGCCGGGGGCGACGCCGGTGACAGAGTGACGAAGACCGAGCTCATCGTGCCGGAGGGAGTTGCGACGACCGGGATGGGGTGGCCGATCGATCCGGCCGGCCTCACCGAGACGTTGCAACGCATCCATGCGGAATGCCCCGGCGTGCCGCTCTTCGTCACCGAGAACGGCACAGCCTGTTACGACTACCCGGACCCGTCGGGCCTGATCAATGATGTCGAACGTGTCGACTTCCTGCGCAGTCATGTCGCCGCCGCCCTGGCCGCTCGCGAACACGGGGTCGACCTACGGGGCTATTTCGCCTGGTCGCTGCTCGACAACTTCGAGTGGGCCGAGGGGTATGCGCAACGTTTCGGCCTCACCTATGTCGACTTCCGCACCCAGGCCCGACTGCCGAAACGGTCCTTCCACTGGTATCGCGACGAGATCGCACGTCGAAGTGTCCGGACCGGATCTGCCGCAGCGGCCTCCCCGTGACGTGACGACCCGGAGGCCGGGTCAACCCCTCGGGGTGAGGGAGAAGTCGTAGGTCGAGGTCAGGCCGCCGTCGACCACGAGCACCGATCCCGACATTCCGGAGGCGAGTGGCCCGGCCAGGAACGCGAGGACGTTCGCGACCTCGTGGGCAGCGACGAGTCGACCGGACGGCGTCTGGTCCTCCAGCCGGCGTTGGACCTCGGCGGGGTCCGGCATCGATTCGAAGCTGTGCCGCAGCATCGGGGTGTCCGTGGCGCCGGGGCAGACGACGTTGATCCGGATGTTGTCGCGGGCGTGTTCCACGGCGGCCGTTCGGGCCAACTGCACGACGGCTGCCTTCGAGGCCGAGTAGGCAGCCATCGCGTCCTCGGCGAACAGGGCGTCGACGCTCGAGACGACCACGACAGAGCCGTCCTTCCGCGCGACCATGGCAGGGAGCACCGCCTGCATGGCCTTGAGGACGCCGATCACGTTGACCTCGAACAGGCTGCGGAACTCCTCTGCGGTGGTCTCGATGATGCGTGCTGCGCGGTTGGCGCCCGCGCAGGCAACCAGGCCCGATACGCCTGCGGGGGCGATTGCGCGGATCAATTTCCCCACCTGCTCCCAGGTCTCATCCGCAGTGACGTCACCGACCAGGGTGTGTACGCCGCGAGGCAGGGGAGAGGCGGCGGGCTGGGTGTCGACCGAGATGACTGTCGCCCCCGATTCCGCCAGGACGCGGCACGTCGCCCAGCCGATGCCGGAAGCGCCCCCGGTGACCACGAACGACCGATCCTGCAGTGCTGTTCCGTGTCCGTCGTGCAAAGGCATGGGCCTGTTCCTCCATCAGTCGTCTGGTCAGTGGCCTGGGCCTGGTCTCAGCTCTCTCGTCCCGGGGCTCTCATCTTGACCTTGCCTCAGCGCCTGTCTACTGTTCACTATAATGAAACTAGTTCATATTGTGAATGAGGCGAGTATGGAATATCCCGATCGGGTCGCGATTGACGACGACCCGTCCCTCGCGGACGGCGAGCTGCTGGGCATGCTGAGGTCGATGCTCGAGATCCGTGGGTTGGAGGACGAGATCCAGCGAGCCTTCACCAAGGACTTGGTCCGGGGCTCGACCCATCTGTGCAACGGCCAGGAGGCGGGGGTGGTGGGAGCGTGCACCGCACTGGCGGAACAGGACACGATGGTGTGCACCTACCGTGGCCACGGAGCCGTCCTGGCGATGGGGGCTCCGCTGGACGCCACCTTCGCGGAGATCGTCGGACGCGAGACCGGCCTCTGCGGGGGCAAAGGCGGCTCGATGCACCTCACCGACGTCCGGGTCGGTGCCTACGGGTCCTTCGCCATCGTCGGGGCGCACCTGCCCATCGCCAACGGGTTGGCCCTGGGAGCGCGGCAGCGTGGCCGCGACAGCGTCTCCCTGTGCTTCTTCGGTGACGGCAGCACCAACATCGGCGCCTTTCATGAGTCCCTCAACCTCGCTGCGGTCTGGTCACTGCCGGTGATCTTCTTCTGCGAGAACAACCTCTACGGGGAGTACACCCCTTGGCGGGCCACCACGCGGGTGGAGCGACTGGCGGACCGGGCGGCCTCCTACGGAATGCCCGGTGTTCGGGTCGACGGCAACGACGTGGTGGCGGTGCACCAGGTCACTGCCGAGGCAGTTGCCAGGGCACGCTCCGGCGCAGGCCCGACGCTGATCGAGTCCGTCACCTACCGCCATCGGGGACATTCCCGCACGGACCCGGCGACCTATCGGCCGGAAGGAGAGTTGGACAGGTGGCTCGAGGTCGACCCGGTGCTCCGACTCCGGGCGCTGCTCACCACCCGGGGCATCGGGGAGGACCGGATCGCCGGGACCGAGGCGGCGGCCAAGGAGTCCGTGCGCACCGCCGTCGAATCCGCGCTCGCCGCCCCACCACCTCGTCCCGACGCGCTCTTCAAGGATGTGTATGCATGAGTGTCACGACGTACAAGGAAGCCATCAGGCAGGCACAGGCCGATGCGTTGAAGGCGGACCCCACTGTCTTCCTCCTCGGCGAGGACATCGCCGCGGCCGGAGGCGCATTCAAGGTCACCGATGGACTCATGGAGTCGTTCGGGGGCGAGCGGGTGATGGACACGCCGATCTCGGAGCAGGCCATCATCGGAGCTGCGATCGGGGCGGCGATCATGGGCTCCCGGCCCGTGGCCGAGTTGATGTTCGCGGACTTCGCCGGTGTCTGCTTCGACCAGATCGCGAACCAACTCGCCAAGTACCGCTACATGAGTGGGGGGCAGGTGTCGGTGCCGGTCACCGTCCGACTCGCCAACGGGGCCGGGCAGGGATTCGCCTCCCAGCACTCCCAACCGGTGGAGAACTGGTTCCTCAACTGCCCGGGCCTCAAGATCGTGACGCCCGGGAGCGTTGAGGACGCCTACGGCCTCCTGCGGTCGGCGATCGCCGACGAGGATCCGGTGTTGTTCTTCGAGCACAAGGCGATGTACAACCTGAAGCGGGTGCGCACCGGGGAACTGGCCCCGGTGCCGATCGGGCAGGCCGAAGTCGTGAGGGAGGGAGGTGATGTCACGGTGGTGGCCACGCAACTCATGCGACAGTGCGCCGAGCGTGCGGCCGAGCAGATGGCCGACCTCGGTGTGACGGTGGAGGTCATCGACCCGAGAACACTCGTCCCGTTCGACTACGGGACGGTGGCGGAGAGCGTCGCCAAGACCAACCGCCTGATCGTGATGCAGGAAGGCTCTGCCGGCGGCAGCTGGGGTGCGACCGTGGTGGCGAGGATTGCGGGGGACTGCTTCGAGTCGCTCGACCTGGCCCCGGTCCTCATCTCCGCCCCGGACACGCCCGTCCCGTACGCCGGAGGGTTGGAGGCCGCCTGGCTCCCCGATGTCGACACCCTGTGCGAGGCGATCAAGGCGATGGACCGCTACTGATGGAGTTCCTGGTGCAGATCGCCGTGGCCCTCCCTCACGACATGCCCGAGGAGAGGCAACGAGAACTACGAGCCGCTGAACTCGCAGCAGGGCAGCATCTGCTGTCACGTGGGACGATTCAGCGCATCTGGAGGGTGCCCGGGACTTCGGGAAACCTGGCGATCTGGCGTGCCGTCGATGCGGATGAGTTGCATCGGGCGATCAGCTCCCTTCCGCTGTTTCCGTGGCTGACCGTCTCGGTGCAGGCGCTGGCCTCCCACCCTGTCGAGGAGCGTCATGACGATTGACCCGATCAGCACCATCGCCGCGTATCCACTCATCTATGAGGAGCCGCACTATCGAGGTGCCCGACGCTGCGTCACCCTGGCCCGGATCGAGACCCGGTCGGGTGTCGTCGGCTGGGGTGAATCCATCTCGCAGATTCCCGAGGCAGCGCTGGCCACCGCAGTCATCATCGACCGCGGACTTGCGGCCACGCTCGTCGGCGAGGACGCGCGGGACGTGACCCGGCTGTGGTCCCAGATGTGTCGCCACGCCTACTGGTACGGCGTGGAAGGCATTGCCGGCTTCGCGATCAGCGCCCTGGACATGGCGCTGTGGGACCTGGCCGGCCACCTGGCCGGCAGGCCGGTGACTGCGTTGATCGGCGACATCGGTCGACGACGGGTGCCGGCGATGGGCTCGGTTATCTTCGACATGCTGGACCTGGACGCCACGCTGGAGGAGTTCCGGTTCATGCGCGATGCCGGCTACCCCATCCTCAAGGCCGGCTGGGGCATGACGAGCGAGGCCATGTTCGGCCAGGACGCGGCGCGCGACGATGTCTATCTTCGTGCAGTCAGGGACCTGATCGGCCCCGACCTGGGACTCGTCGTCGACGTGCCCGGTGCGCAGCGCCTGTGGGACCTGAAGACCGCGATGCGCCGTCTCAAGGACTGGGAGCCCCATGGCCTGCGCTGGGTTGAGCAGCCCCTTCACCCAGCCGAGCTCGAGAACCATCGCATCCTGCGCGCGCACACGACCACTCCTGTCGGCACGGGTGAGGACGAGTGGTCGCCGGAGAGCTATGGCCACGTGCTCCGGGCGGGTGCTGCCGACGTCATCCAGATCGACCCTGGCCGATGCCTCGGCCTGACCGGCGCCCTGAGGGTGATCCGCGAGATCGAGAGCGCGGGTGTCAACTACAGCATGCACAGTTGGAGCAGCGCGTTGAACACTGCTGCGAGCTTGGCGCTGCTGTCCGTGTCGGACCACGGCGACACACTCGACTTCAAGCCCCACGAGTCGCCGATGCAGCACGACCTGGTCACCGATCCGTGGGAGCTGGTCGATGGGCACCTTGAGCTCAGGGAGCGGCCGGGATTGGGTGTGACCGTCGAGCCATCTCAACTGGAGCGTTTCCGTCTCAGCTGAACGAGGAGTCCCATGATCACCAAGTGCGATCACATCGGCATCCAGGTCGAGGACCTGGACCGGTCCATCGCCTTCTACGCGGGAGCGCTCGGGTTCGAACTCCGTGAGCGCTTCATCAAGAGCGAGCCCTATCTCCAGGAGCTCGTCGGTTGTCCCGGTGCTGAGCTCGACATCGCCATCATGGGCATCCCCAGCACCGAGGTGGAGCTCGAGATCCTGGAATACCGCAGGGTCGCTCGTCGGGCGGTCGACCCGAACACCGCGAATCCGGGCACCGGTCACTTCTGCCTCTTCGTCACGGACCTGGACGAGATCGTGGAGCGCGCCCATGAGTTCGGTGGCGGATCGGTGTCGCCTGTCCAGACTTCGACGGCTGGGCCTGTGGCGGGGTCGCGGCTCGTCTATCTCACCGATCCGGACGGCATCCGGGTCGAGCTGGTCGAACGTCACTGAGTTGGTCGCCCGTCACCGGGGCAGAGGAAATCATCCGGCCGCCGAGATCCGCGGAGCGGGGTGGTCTCCCGCTCACCCCGTCCACGGATCGCCCGATCACTGCATCAGCTGAGGCTCCTGCAAGGTGATCTCGAGGTCGCGGAGGAACGCGGCGGCGTGTGCTCCGTAGATGATGCGGTGGTCGCAGGTGAGAGTCAGCTCTGCCCGCCACCCGACCTTGAATGCCCCGTCCACCACGGAGACTGCTTCGTGCACGGCGCCGACGGCGAGAATCGCGGACTGGGTGCCGTTGATGATTGCGGTGAAGTGCGATGCGCCGTACATGCCCAGGTTGGACACCGTGAAGGTGCCGCCGCGCAGGTCGTCGATCGTGAGGTGCCCTTGCCGGGCGAGCGTGGTCAACCGTCTGGTGGTGCTTGCGATCTCGGCCAGGTCGAGACGATCGGCACCGTGGATGACCGGGGCGTGCAGGACCGCATCGGTGGACACGGCGACACTGAGGTTGACCCGGTCGCTGTAGACGATGTCGCCCTCCATGAAATGGGCGGTGAGCAGGGGGTGGTGGGGCAGAGTGCGCGCGACCGCGGCCAGGAGCACGTCGTTGTACGACGGCACCCGCTCACCGCGCGACTTCAGGTCGAGACGCAGGGCGTGGACCGCGTCGAAGCTGATGGCGCGACTCACGCTGAAGTCCGGGATGGTGCTCTTGCTGGCCACCATCCGTTCCGCGACCAGCCGCTGGACTCGAGTCAGCGGGACCCGGCGGCCCTCGAGCGACGGCTGAGTCCCGGGCGAGGGTGGAGAAGCCGACGTCTCGGGCACGGTGCCGTCGGATGTCGACTCCGGGGGCGCCGACTCCCGGGGCGGCGACTCCTGGAACGGCGTGGTGTCGTACGTCGTCTGGGTTCGGTCCTGCCGCGCCTCATGCAGCTCGATCACGTCTCGTCGCAGCACCCGCCCGCCGGCCCCGGAGCCGGAGACGTCCTCGAGGGGGACGCCGACCCGTCGGGCGAGACGGGCTGCGGTGGGGGAGGCCGAGGGAGTGGGGTCGCCCCCGGAGGACTCGGTGGTGCTTGTCGCGATCGCATCGATTGAGCCGATGCGATCGCCCACGATGACGCTCTCCCCGGGGTCGGCTCCGTGACGGAGGATGCCCGAGGCCTCGGCCTCGAAGGCCATGTTGGCCTTGTCCGTCTCGATCTCGACGATCTCGTCACCTTCTTCGACGGGCATGCCGTCCCCCACGAGCCACTCGAGGATGACGCCCTCTTCCATGGAGTCGGAGAGACGGGGCATGGTGACCTCAGGCACGGGCATCCTCTTTCATATAATGATAACCTAGTTCTGTATGTGAATGTTACTCTAAGTTAGACCACGACGAAAGGGATCGCATGTCCGGGATCGATGGACGGAAGGCACTGGTGACCGGGGGCGCCTCGGGGATCGGCCTGGGCATCGCCCGGCGGCTCCGTGCGGGTGGAGCCGAGGTTGCGGTGCTCGACCTCCCCGGCGACAACCTGCGGGACGTCCGGGCGGACGGCTTCTCGGTCGTGACCGCCGATGTGCGGTCGCGCGACGAGGTCGCGGAAGCGGTGGCAGAGGCGTGCGAGATCCTCGGTGGCCTCGACACCCTCGTGCTCAGCGCCGGCGTCATCCACATCAAGCCACTGGGGGAGGTCACCGAGGAGGATTGGGACCTGACCCTGGACGTCAACCTCAAGGGCGCGTTCCTTGTCACGCAGGCGGCCGCACCCCAATTGGTCGCCTCCGGCCGCGGGCGCGTGGTGGCGATCAGCTCGGACGCCGGTCGCTGTGGGGTTCCGCTGTTGCATGCCTACTCCGCCTCCAAGGCCGGCCTGATCGGACTCGCCCAGGCTCTCGCCAGCGAACTCGCGCCGCATGTCACCGTCAACTGCCTGTGCCCGGTGAGCACGCCCGAGACAGGCATGGGACAGCAGGTGCTCGCCTGGAAACGGAAGGCCACCGGTGGATCGGATCGGAAGGTGCTCGACGAGATCAGCCGGATCTTCCCGATGGCGCGGGCGGGAACGAGCGACGACGTCGCCGCCGCCGCCGAGTTCCTGATCTCCGACGGCGCAGGATTCATCACCGGTGTCGCCCTCGACGTCGATGGAGGCGCTGCGCTCAACTCCCTGCCGGGCGCCGCCCAGTGAGCCCGACGGAGCGCCCGGAGTTCGTGGACACGCACGTCCACTTCTGGGACCAACTCGTTCCCGGTTTGCGCTACGACTGGCTGACGGCCTCGGGTGATCCGGAGGAGACCGCCGTCCTCGGTGAGTACGGGGCGATCCGTTCGGAGAAGTACCTGCCCGAAGACTTCCGGCGAGAAACCCGCAGCGTGGTGCCGAAGGGGGTCGTCCATGTCCAGGCGGCCGGGGGCTCCCCCGACCCGGTGGCGGAGAGCGACTGGCTGGCGGCCGCTCGCCGTCGCACGGGGCTTCCCACGGCCTTCATCGGGGACGCGCGTCTCGACGATCCGGTCGCGCTGGAGCGCACTCTGGCGAGGCACCGCCGCCACTCCGGATTCCGGGGGATCCGAGATCTGCAGCTGTCGCGCTATCTGTCGGAGTCCGGCTGCGCGGAATCCCTGGGCGTCCTCGATCGGGAAGAGCTGATCCTGTGTGATGCGGATGCGCTGAGCCGTTTGGACGAGACGCTGGCCCTGGTGAGGCGGCACGAAGGCCTGACCTATTGCGTGGACCACGCGATGATGCCTCTCCGACGTGATCGGGAGTACTTCACCATGTGGCGGACCGCGTTGTCGAAGGTGGCCCGGCTGCCCAACACGGTGATCAAGGTCTCCGGGCTCGGGCAGGTGGATCACGACTGGACCGTCGACTCGTTGCGTCCGTGGATCCAGGCGTGCTTGGAGATCTTCGGCGCCGACCGGGTCGTGTTCGGTACGAACTGGCCGGTGGATCGTCTCTACAGTTCCTATGCGGATGTGGTCGATGCCTATGTCGAGGCTTGCGAGGAGCTCACTGCGGACGAGCGGACAGCGGTCCTCAGCGGGAACGCGTGGCGACTCTTCGGCTTGGACGGGTAGCGGGACAGGCCGCTGAGATCGGGAGAGTCACGTCGCCGCCGTGCCAGTGATGGATCCGATGACGTGCAGCAAGGTGTGTTCCAGGGCCGTCTCGTTGAGACGGAAACGGTCGGTCGGGACCGAGATGCCGAAGGCGGCGACGACCTCACCGTGCAGCAGGAATGGCGCGGCGAGGCAACTGACCCCTTCCTCGTATTCCTCAAGGTCCCGCGCGACACCCGTGGCATGGACCCGTGCCAACTCCTGCGCCAGGCGGTCACGGCTGACGATCGTGTTCGGGGTCAGCTTCGTGAGAGGGTGCCGAGCCAGATAGGCGTCGCGGATCTCGGGTGGCGCCCAGGCGAGGAGAACCTTGCCGTTCGCGCGTGCGTGCGCATGCTCATAGGGACCAGCGGTGACATCACCCACGCGGACCGTCTGGGAGCTCTCCACGGAGGCGCGGACCCGGATCTCCGACTCTGCCCAGTCGACCAGGTAGACCGTCTCGTGCGTCTCGTCCGCCAGACGCTTCAGTGCCACCAGCAGTCGTTCCGATGCGCCGCCGTTGCGCACATAGGCTTGAGCGAGCACGGCAGTGGCGTCGCCGAGGACGAAGCGACGCTGTCCGTTGCGCGACAGCAGGCCCTGATCCAGGAGGGTGTTGGTCAAGTGGTACGTCGTCGGCAGGGCCAACCCGAGATCCGCGGCGAGTTCCTTGACGCTCGCTCCTTCCCGGTAGTGGGCCACGCGGAGGAGCAGTTGAGAGGCGCGGGCGACGGACTGGATGCGGGTCCCGCCGCTGCCGGCACCCTGGGACGGAGCTGTGTTCACAATGTGAAATTGTATCTCACGTGGGAATCCTCGGCTCCGCCGATCGCCCGGAACTAGTTCAGTGGCAGACGTCCTTCGTCCGCCGCCCGGGCCAGGTCGAGTCGGCTCTTGCAGTTGGTCTTGGCGTAGAGCCTGCTCAGGTAGACCTCGACAGTCTTCACGCTCAAGGACATCACCTCGGCGATCTCACGGTTGGAATGAGCTGCCTGGACCAGGCGCGCAAGCTGGACCTCGGTCTCGGTCAGCGCACCCACCCGCGACCGGGAGCGGCGCGGCACCTTGAGGCCCCGACTGCGCAGCTCGGATGCCGTCGTCCTTCGCCAGGGCACGGCCTTGAGATCGCCGAAGATGTTCATCGCCCGGACGAAGTGCTCTTCGGGGTCCTTCTCGAGTTGCCCCAGGGTGAGCTGTGCCCGGCCCTCGAACAACTTGAAGCCATGGCCCTGCGCCTCGCTGAGTGCGTCGCGGGCCAGCGCCGTCGACTGGTTCACCGTCGCCAGGGCCAAGAGCATCTCCAGTCGGACCTGCCGGCTTGCCTCGGCGATCCCCCAACGTTCCTCCACCTCGGCCACACAGGCCCGCACCAGTGCATCGTCCTTGCGCACCACTGCGACGCTGGCCAGCAGGGCGAGGAGGGCGGCGCGGATCTCCCCCGGCAGACGTTCCTGGGTGAGGGCCAGGTTCAGCCGTTGACCTGCGGCATCGTGGCTTCCGGAGAGCATCTCGACCTCCGCCAGGGCCAGGTTGCGCATGGCACCGAGGAAGTACGGGACATCAACGGGTCCCCCGCCAACCTTGCGGGCCTGGGTGAACTCTCCACGATTGGCCAGGACCCGACCCCGCACATGTCGCATCAGGTGGAGATAGCTGACCGTGCCCGAGCGGGAAAGGGGGGCGTCAGAGGCGGTCGCGATGGTCAGGACGTCGTCCCAGGCACCCGCCGCGAATCCGACCGCCGCCCTGGCATAGCGAACCTCGGGCACGTAGATGCCCCAGGTCTCGCCGGCCAGCAGCGCTTCAGCGTTGTCAGCGGCTTCGGCGCTCGCGGCCAGGTCACCCTCGACCGACTGGACGTGCGCCAAGGTTGCCCAGGCATGGAGTTGCGACTCTTCCGGAGCGAGCTTGATGATGCCTCCGAGCTGGTCGGCATCATGACGCAGCCCGGCGAAGTCACCGGCGATGCACTGCGCGTGCAACAGGTTGCTCAGCACGTTCACTTGGCCACGGATCGAGCGCCGCGTGAGCGAGCTGCGAGCTCGACGTACGTGATCGCGTGCTTCGACGTCGCGTCCCGACGCAGCGAACAGGTAGGCCACCTGAGTGGCCAGCACCGCGGTGACCCCGTCCGAGCCGTGGGAGCGCAAGATGCTCTCGGCCTCGTCGACTGCCGATGTCGCCTTCATCGCCTCGGCAACGACAGGCAGCAGCCACGGGTAGGTGGACGTGGGCCCGTTGCCCGATTCCGTCAGCAGGGCACGGCCGACGTCGGCGGCCTCCTGCGGGCGTCCGGCCAAGAGATAGGCGCGAGCCAGAAGCGCAGTGAGCTCCGCGGTTCGCTCGGACGTGCCTTCCAGGTGCGCCAACGCACGCTGGTAGCACTGCACCGAGACATCCGGCGCGGATGCCGTGAGCGCGTTTGCCGTCGACAGGAGACGGGCGGTCTCGTGCGGGTCCGTGGTGGGCGAGGAGCGGAGCAGGTGGTGGGCCACCAGGTCGTGCCGGACCACCGAACGGCGTGAGAGCGCGTCGGCCGCGCAACGATGAATCCGGTCACGGGTCGCCGGGCCCAGGGTGGCGTAGAGGGCCTCCGTCATCCAGGGGATCGTCAGGTGGTGCTCGTCTCCTGCGGCGCGAGAGATCAACCCGGTGGACGAGAGGCTGTCGAACAGCCCGTCCACGTCTTGTTCCGAGACGGCGCACAGTTGGGCGACCAGAGGCAGATCCTCCAGCGTCACCGCCTGCAATGCGGCCAGCGCAGCGGCGATGGACAAGCTGTCCGGGCCGAACCGGGCCAGGATGCGGTTGAGCACGACGCGGTCCAGTGCAGGCTGCTGGAGATGACCGTGACGAGCCAGGTGGGTGGCGATCAGCGGATTGCCGGCAGCAGCGGTCACGTGGTGCTCCACGTCAGCGTCCGGCACCTGCGCCGCCTCCCCTCGGAGGATTCCCACCACGATGTCGTGGGGCAAGGGGCTCAGTCGCACGACACTCAGCCTCGCCTCGCCGAGCAGACGTGCTGCCGTCATGGTCAACTCTTCCCCCCACGCCAGCCCAGAGGTGACCGGGACGATGACCACGGCCTCGTCGACGTGGCGCGTGGGTGCTGGTCCGCCATCGGCCAGGACCACCGCGCGGCTCGGGATCACGCCGGTGTGGTCCCGGTTGTCGATCACCCGCCAGCCGCGGCGGTGGAGTTCCTCGGCGACCACGGAGAGCAGATGCGTCGCACCGGCACCCGGCGGTCCCTCGATGACGACCAGGCCTCCGGTCCCCCGAAACCTCGAGGCCGCATCGAGCACCGCATCGATCGCGGCCTCGGGTGGCTGGGGCGAGGCAGTCTCTTCTCGGTCACATGTCGTCACCGAGCCCGTCCGTTCCATCCCGCGCCCTCTCTGGGTTGCTGTCGGTAGACACCCATTGTCGCTCGTTTGACGGGGGATCGGTGGGTTCCGCGTTAAGAGGTAGGGCTTCCCTACTCTTGTGAGCCACGTTACAGAAAGAGGATCCCTTCAAGATCGCTCCATACGTGACCGCATGGAGCCGACGAAGGGATCAAGACGTGAGAGCACGACTCGCGAGAATGTGTGCTGGCGCCGCTGCGATGGTGTTGGCCGCCTCTCTGGCCGCCTGTGCAGGCAGCGACGGGAATGAGGGGAGTGGCGGCGGGACCCCTGTCCCAGGAGGAACACTGACCTTCGTACTCAGTGCCGATGCCGCGGGGTTCCACCCGGTCAACGACCCATACTCCTTCAGCGGCCAGACCTACACCATGGTCCGCACTATCCTGGAGCCGCTGGTGGCCCTCGATGAGGACTTCAACTGGCAGCCCTATCTCGCGGAGAGTGTGGAGCCCAACGAGGACGCCACCGAATGGACGTTCACCATTCGTGAGGGCATCGAGTTCTCCAACGGGGACAAACTCGATGCGGCAGTAGTGGAAGCGAACCTGAAGGCGCAGCAGGAGGCTGTGGCCAACGCGGCGACCTTCGCGACCGTCACGTCGATCGAGGCGACCGGGCCGATGACGGTGGTCGTGGGCCTCTCGGAGCCCTGGGCCACCTTCCCGCACTATCTCACCGGCGCCGCCGGAATGATGATCCCGATGAGTTCGCTCACGGATCCCGAACCTGCGAGTGCCCACCCCGTTGGCACGGGACCGTTCGTCTTCGTGAACCACGTGCAGGGCTCCTCGCTCTCGGTGGAAAAGAATGAGAACTACTGGCGGGCAGACGAGGGTCTGCCCTATCTCGACGGCATCGAGTTCCGGATCATTCCCGACGGCACTCAGCGCACGATGGCGCTGCAGGCCAACGACGTCGACGGCATGTCCAGTCGTGACCCCCAGGACGTGCTGCGCTTCCGCGACGATGCTGGATACACCACCACCAGGGTCAAGGGGATGGCAGGAACTGAGGCGATCTTCTTCCTGAACACGGCCAGCACTGCTCTCGCAGACGTAGAGCTCAGGCGAGCCCTGGCCATGGCTACCGACCAGAACTCGTTTATCGAGACGCTGCGCGGCGGACTGACCGAGCCCGCCACGGGACCCTGGTCCAAGGACACGCAGTGGTACCACGAGACCGACTATCCGACGTACGACCTGGATGCGGCCAGGGCGGCGATCAGTGCCTACGAGGCGAGCAACGGTCCGGTGAAGCTCCGCCTTATGACCTTGGCAGACCCGGCCGCCGCGATGAGCGGCCAACTCCTCCAGGACATGTGGCGAGAAGCAGGTGTGGACCTCGAACTCGACCAGGTCGACCAGACCACGTTGGTGGAGCGCCTGGTCACCGGGGACTATGAGATCAGCTCTGCCTACGAGTTCGGCGCCTCGGACCCGGATCTGGAGAGGCAGCTCCTGCACAGCAGCGGCCTGGCCCCGATGGGGCAAGCCACCGGCGTTGTCACCCGGCTCCAGAGTGACGAGCTCGATGAGGCCTTCGACAAGGGGCGGGCATCCATCGAGATGGCGGACCGGGTCGCGGCGTATGCCACCGTCCAGGAGGTCCTCGCACGAGAGGTTCCGATCATCTGGATCGACCACGCAGACGCTGCGGCAGTGATCACGAACAGCAAGGTTCACGGAGTCGGTCAGGGTACGTTGCCCAGCGGCCAGGTTGAAGCCGGTCCCTACGGGAAGCCCTCGCCGGCGCTCTCCTTCGTCAGCGTATGGATGGAGCGCTGAGGCAACGAGTGTTCGGCCATGTCACGGGGCTTCTGGCCATCCGTGTGACGCGCCTCCTCATCGTCCTGGTCGCCGTCAGCTTCGCCTCACAACTGTTGATCAACCTGCTTCCGGGTGATCCGACGGTGGCGATCCTGGGGACCAACGCGACTGAGGAGGCGCGCGCGGAGCTGCGGGCCACGATGAACCTCGACCAGAACGTCTTCGCGCGCTACCTCGAGTGGGTGAGCGGTGCGATGCAAGGGGACCTGGGCCACTCGGTCACCAACCGCCGTTCGGTGACCGAGACCATCTCGGAGAGGCTCCCGCTCACGCTCGAGCTGCTCTTCGCCTCCGTCGTCCTTGCGGTGGTGATCGCCCTGGTGCTGGCGCTGTTGACGGCAGAGAAGCCCTCTGGTCCCACGGCCCGGGTCAGCTCCGGGGTGAGCCTGGTGTTCCTGTCCAGCCCGGTGTTCGTGACCGGCATCGCCCTGGCCGCCATCATCGGGCTCAAGCTCGGGTGGTTGGACGTCAGTGGATACAGACCCCCGGCTGATGGGCTCGTCCCGCACGTGCGGTCGATCATCCTGCCCGTGCTCACCATGGCACTGGGCCAGATCGCCTTGTACTACCGCATGTTGCACGCCGAGATGAGTGCCACCCTCAAGGAGGACTACATCCTGCTGGCCCGTGCCCGAGGGTATGGGAGGGTCCGGGTCCTGGTGCGGCACGCGATGCGCCCCTCCTTCACCTCCCTGCTCACCGTGATCGGCCTGAGCCTGGGCGCGATGATGGGTGGCTCAGTGATCGTCGAGAGCCTCTTCGGACTCCCTGGTCTGGGCCGCTTGCTCATCGATGCGAGCTATGCGCGTGACTTCGTCACGGTCCAAGGAGTGGTAGCGGTGATCGCCTTCGCCTACGTCGTCATCAATCTCACTGTCGACGTCTTCTACGCCGTTCTCGACCCGAGGATCCACACATGAGTGAAGCAAGGGGAGCAGTCAGCGCCCGTGTCGACTCAGTCGACTCGCGTCGGCGCGTCAGCCGCGGTCCGCTCTTCTGGTGCTGCGTCGCCTGGTTGGTAGTGGTCGTCGTGGCCGCCCTGTTCGCGGACCTGTTGCCGCTGGCAGACCCCCTGCAGACACGGACAGGACCACCGCGGAGCGGGCCTTCGTCGGACAACCTGCTGGGGACCGATGCGCTGGGCCGTGACTTGTTGGCCCGGGTCGTCCACGGAGCCAAGGTCACGCTCGGCGTCGGGCTGGGGGCGACGGCGATAGCAATCGTCTTCGGGGGCCTGGTCGGAACCGTTGCGGGATACTGCCGCGGCTGGGTCGACACCGTCGTGACGATGATCATCGATGCGGTGCTGGCCTTCCCCAGTCTTGTCGTGGCCCTGGTGGTGGTCACCTTTCTGGGGTCGTCCTTGATGAACGTGACCCTGGTGCTCGGCGTGCTCAGCGCACCGGCTGCGGCACGGCTCACCCGAGGCAGCACGATCGCCATCCGAGAGCGGGAGTTCGTCATCTCCAGCAAGGTGCTGGGCGCGCGAACCCTGCGTACCATCCGCCGGGACGTGGTGCCCAACATTCTTCCACCGGTGCTGTCCTTCGCGTTCCTGCTGGTCGGGGTCATGATCGTGGCCGAGGGGAGCCTCGCCTTCCTGGGGCTCTCGGTGCGGCCGCCGACCCCCACCTGGGGCGGGATGATCGAGGAGGGCCGGATCAGCCTCGACACCAGCATGTGGGCAACCCTCGTGCCAGCGGGAGTCCTGGTCATCACAGTGCTGGCCCTGAACTGGATCCACGACGTGCTGTTGGCCGAAGGAGGAACCTCTCGTCGGAGCCGCGTCCAGGTCATGCCGGACGTCACGGCCGACGCGGACCACACCCGGGCCACCGATGCGACCCAGCTGGCCTCGGCCGGTTCCGAGCCCGGGACGGACCCGGGAGAGTCGGCGTTGTGCCTGTCGGACGTGCGGGTCACCTTTGACACCCCGGCGGGCCCCCTGCACGCCGTGGATGGCGTGACGCTCTCCGTCGCGCCGGGTCGCACCCTGGGCATCGTGGGTGAATCCGGTTCCGGGAAGTCGGTCCTGATCAGGTCCTTCCTGCGCATCGTCGGGGGCAGCGCGGAACGGAGTGGTCGTGCCTGGTTCGACGGCCAGGAAGTCACCGACCTCAGCGATGCCGAGTTCACTCGTCTCACCAGGTCACGGATCGGCATGGTCTTCCAGGACACGTCGGCTGCCTTGAATCCCGTGCGCACGATCGGCAGCCAGATGCGCGAGCTGCTGCACCTGCAACTCGGCCTCGGCCGAGCGGAGGCCAACGAGCGAGCCTGCGCACTCCTCACGAGCGTCGGCCTCTCCGATCCGGAACGACGACTCAAGCAGTATCCCCACCAGCTGTCGGGCGGGATGAGGCAACGCGTGTTGATCGCGATGGCGTTGGTCGGTGACCCCGTCCTTCTGCTCGCTGACGAGCCGACCACCGCACTCGACGTGACGGTGCAGGACCAGGTCCTGAGGTTGCTCCACGACGTTCGGGACGACCAGGAAGCGGCCTTGGTGCTGGTCAGTCACGACCTGCCACTCGTCGCCCACTGGGCCGACGACGTGGTGGTGATGTACCGCGGCCGCGTGGTGGAGAGCGGGCCGGCAGAGGACGTCCTTTCTCACCCGCGGATGCCCTACACCCGTGCTCTCCTCGACGCGGTCCCGGACCCCTTCGAGGACGTCGAGAGTCTCTCGCCGATCAGTGGTCAGCCGTCGACGCCGATTGGTGACGCGGTGGGCTGCGTGCTGGCCGGCCGCTGCCCCCTGGCGACCGAGATCTGCCAGTCGACAACCCCGGCCCTGGAACGTGTCGCGGGGGCGTCGGAGCATCGATTCGCCTGTTGGCATCCCTTGGAAACCGCGGACACGGACGTGTCCGCCCCGGCGAGAGGAGCGAGTGCAGATGGCCGGTAGTGGACGGGGGCACCTGCGCCCCGAAGCGGTCCTGAGTGTCGAGGGCCTAGACGTACGGCACCGGATCCGTCGTGGGGTCACGTTGCATGCGGTGAGCGACCTGAGCTTCGACGTCGCTCGAGGCGAGACGCTCGGTGTGGTGGGTGAGTCCGGGTGTGGCAAGTCATCTGCGGCAATGGCGGTGATGCAGCTGTCCAAGGGGGCGACGGGATCCGTTCGCCTCGACGGCGAGGAGATCACCGAGCTCCCGGCCTCCCGGGAGCGACTGCAGCGACGTGCCTACCAGTTGGTCTTCCAGAGCCCCCAGGCCTCGTTGAACCCCCGTCGCAAGATTGGCGAGATCATCGCCGAAGGCTTGCGGATCTGGGGATGCGACGACGTCGACGAGCGAGTCGACTCGGTGATGCAGTCCGTCGGTCTGGACACAGCACTGCGCAACCGGCTTCCCCGCGAACTGTCCGGCGGCCAGTGCCAACGGGTCAACATCGCCCGCGCTCTGGCGGTCGAACCGAAGCTCATAGTCTGCGACGAACCGGTCTCCGCGCTGGACGTCTCCGTGCAAGCCCAGGTACTGAACCTTCTCCGGGACCTCCGTCGGGAGCTGGACCTGTCGATGATGTTCATCTCCCATGACCTGGGGGTGGTGAAGTTCGTGAGCGACCGCGTGCTGGTCCTCTACCTGGGCAAGACGTGCGAGCTGGCGCCCACAGCCACCCTGTTCTCCCAGCCGCGTCATCCCTACACCCACAGCCTGATCTCTGCGTTGCCCTCCGCGGCCACCCGGGGCATCACCACCAAGTCCGTCCCGAACGCCGAGATCCCCAGCCCGATCAACCCTCCGGCGGGTTGTCGCTTCAGCACCCGCTGCGTCCTGGCCACCGAACGCTGCCGAATCGAGGAGCCGGCCCTGGTGAACGTGGGTGAGGACCACTGGGTGGCTTGTCACCATCCCGTGTAAGGGCTGTCGCCGGTGGGTCAGGTAGCGGCGAGGTGGCGCACCGCCCGGCTGGCGAAGGCCATCGCGGTCCCGATCGGGGCGCCGGGGCCCGGGTAGAACTTCCCGGTCATCGACGCCGACGTGTTCCCTGCGGCGTACAGGCCCTCGATCGGCGACCCGTCGCCACGCAGCACGCGCGCGTCCACGTCGGTGACCAGCCCGCCCTTGGTGCCCAGGTCGGAGAGGACCAGGCGCGCCGCCCAGAACGGTCCCTCGGCAACGGTCACCAGCACCGGCGAGGCGAAGTAGCTGGCGAACTCGTCCTTGCCGCGGTCGAAGTCCTCGTCGTCGCCAGCGGCGGCGAACCCGTTGAACCGCTCCACCGTCGCGACCAGCGCGTCTGCCGGCACGCCGATGGCGGCGGCCAGGTCGACCAGGGTGTCGGCGCGGTGCCAGGTGCCGGCGGCGAGGTGGTCCTCGGGGTTGCCCTCCGGGATCGCGATCGCCGGCAGGTGGCCCATCGAGGTGGAGTCGAAGACGACGTACGACGGGATGCGTGCGGCATCGGCGGCCATGGCGCGCCCCATCTGGTCGTAGGGGAGCGACTCGTTGGCGTAGCGCTGTCCGTTCTGGTCCACGACCAGGCCGCCGCGGAAGCCCAGGGTGAAGGCGGCCGAGCCGTCTGGGTGTGCGATGCCCGGCGTGAACCAGGCCTGGTCCATCAGGTCGGTGGCCGCGCCCAGGGCGACGGCGGCGGCGATCGGCTCGCCGGTGTTGCTCTCCTCGGGCGCCATCGTCCACGCCGCGTTCCCGGGTACGCCGTGGCGGGCCCGCTCGTCGTGGTTGCGCTCGAATCCGCCAGCGGCCAGGAGTACGCCGCGCCGTGCACCGTAGGTGACCCGGTTGCCGTTGCCGTCGGTGCCGGCCACCCCCACCACCCGGTCGTCCTCGGTGAGGAGTTCGTCGACCGCGGTCCGGGTGTGCACGGTGGCGTTGCCGGTCGCGTCCAGGGCCATCAGGAAACGGCCGATGTAGGCACGCCCGGCAGCGAGTGGCTGCCCCAGGTGGTGGCCCTTGCCGACCCGCTCGCGGTCCACCGGGGGCCGGACCAGGTCGCGCCGCTCACCGATCTCCTCCAGCGGCAGGGGCGTCGGCACGAACGAACGGCCGCCGGGCACTCGCCCCGGCCGTTCGAAGTAGTCGGGGAAGGCCTGGAACTCGAACGAGAGCAGGGGATCCTCTTCCAGTTGCGCGACCAGCCGCGGTGCCTCGGCCAGGAAGGCCTCCAGCTTGGCCTGGTCGGGCTCGTCGAGGAGTGCGTTGAGGTAGGTCCGGGCGGACTCGGTGGAGTCGGGCAGCCCGGCCCGCTCCTGGACCTGGGTGCCGGGCAGCCAGGCGGCGGCGCCGCTGTAGGCGGTGGTGCCGCCGAGCTTGTCGGTCTTCTCGACCACGGCGACACTCAGTCCGGCCCGTGCTGCGAGATAGGCACCGGTCATTGCGCCGGCACCCGAGCCGACCACCACCACGTCGTACGTTGCGTCCCAGGTCATAGCTCCGCATCCCATCTCTCGCGCGATCCACCGTCTGCGCCCATCCCACCGCAGGGTGGTCGGCGGGCGCGAGCCTCGTCCCAGTCACCGGTAGCGGTTGGCCCCGTGCCCGGGGCTCGGGCGAGAATGGAGCCACCAACCGAGGGGGAACGTGCCACGCATTGCCGAGGTCAGGGCGCCTGCCCGGCCGAACTCAGCCCAGCAGAGGTTGCGGGTCGACCGCATCCTCCATGCCGCCGCGCGCCACGGCGCGATGCACGGGCTGGACCACGTGCAGATGCACGAGGTGGCCAAGGAGGCCGGCGTCGCGATCGCCACGCTGTATCGCTACTTCCCTTCCAAGATGCACCTGTTCACCGGCGTACTGCGCAGCAAGGTGCTGGTGCTGGACGAGACCTTCGACGACGAGCACGTGGTTCTCGATCCGGTCCACGAGGTGGAGCAATTGTTGCTCCGCCTGACCCGGGAGATGCTCGCCGCGCCCCTGTTGGCGCACGCGATGATGATCTCCAACAACGCCGCTTTGCACGACACGTCCGAGGAGGCCGTCGAGGCGCACGTGGCCTTCTCTCGTCTGGTGCTCCGCACGGCCGGGATCACCGAGCCCACCGAGCGTGACCAGCAGTTGGGCTCGCTGATCGAGCGGGCCTGGTTCGGTGAACTGACAGCGGCGCTGAACCAGCACCTGGGCCAGGACGTGATCGAGGACGACATCCGGGTGCTCTGCGCGTTGCTGCTCCGGGAGTGGGCCCGCGACTGATCGTCGCACTCGATCGCACAAGCACCCAGAGCCGCACCGGGACGACGGGCAGCACCGACTCGTCGGCTGATCCACGGGCGCGCCACGTACCCCACGACACCCGCGGTGGAGCGCTGCGCGACGACGTACCGTTGAGGCGGTTACCGCTGACCGGGAACGACCTGCGACGAGGAGGCCGCGGCGACCTAGCGTCGGCGCCATGAACAGGTTCAGTGGTGTGAACGTGCTCCTCACGGGCGCCGCCTCCGGCATCGGCCGGGCCACGGTACGCCGCCTGGTCACCGAGGGCGCCGCCGTCTTCGCCGTGGATCGGGACGAGGCGGGCCTGGCCGAGACCGCCTCCGCGGCGATCGGGCCGGGGCGGGTGGTCACCGGGGTCGTCGACGTCGCGGACGAAGCCCAGGTGATCGCCTGCGTCGACGACGCGGCCCGGGCCCTGGGCGGCATCGAGGTGCTGGTCAACGTGGCCGGGATCCAGCGGACCACTCCGATCCAGACCCTGACCGTGGCCGACATGCGCGACCTCTTCGAGGTGAACACGATCGGCACGATGCTCTTCTGCCGCGAGACGCTGCGGCACCTGCCCGACGGCGCGGGCGTGATCGTCAACGTTGCCTCCACCGCGGCCGACCACGGCAATCCGTACATGAGCGCGTACGCCGCATCCAAGGGTGCGGTGCTGGCACTGAGCAAGACCCTGGCTGCCGAGCTGGTCGGGCGCGGCATCCGCGTTGTCCCGGTCTCTCCGGGCACCACGGCCACCCCGTTGACCGCGGCGGTCACCCCGGGCGACCTGGACTTCGGCTATTTCAACCGGGTCCGGTCCCTGCTCGGTGTCGCCACCCCGGAGCAGATCGCCGGTGCCATCGCCTTCGCCGCCTCCCGCGACGCGTCGTACCTGACCGGCGCCGAACTGCGAGTCGACGGCGGCTCCCACACCTGACCCCATCCCACGAACGCTCAATGGTTGTGTCGCGAACGCTCACTCGTTGATGCCCGAAAGCTCAATCGTTGCGCCCCTGGTCCTGTGGTCGGGACGACCGTCGGCCACTGGCCGGGACTGACCGGCGCAGCCACCCCGCCCCACGTCGTACCGTCCGCGGCGAACCCACTGAATCCACGAGGAGAGCAATGAACGACACTAGCCTGGCCGGACGGACCGCGATCGTGACCGGGGCCGGTGGTGGCCTGGGTCGCGCCGAGGCACTGGCCCTTGCCGCGGCCGGAGCGAATGTGGTGGTCAACGACTACAGCGAGGCCGGCGATGCGGTGGTCGCGGAGATCAAGGCGGCCGGTGGGCAGGCGCTCGCGGTCCGCGGCGACGTCGGCGAGTGGGCGCTGGGCGACGAACTCGTTGCGGCCGCCGTCGACACCTGGGGCTCGCTGGACATCGTCGTCAACAACGCCGGGATCCTGCGCGACAAGATGATCTTCAGCCTCACCGAATCGGACTGGGATGACGTGATCCGGGTCCACCTCAAGGGCCACGCGTCGCTCTCCCGTGCGGCCGCGGTCCACTGGCGTACGGCTTCCAAGGCGGCCGGTGGGCCGGTCTACGGGCGCCTGGTGAACACGGCCTCCGAGGCGTTCCTCTTCGGCTCGGCGGGCCAGCCCAACTATTCGGCCGCCAAGGCCGGCATCGTCGCGCTCACCCTCTCCGCCCACCAGGGGCTGAGCCGCTATGGCGTGACGGCGAACGCGATCGCCCCGCGGGCGCGCACCGCGATGACCGAGAAGGTCTTCGCCGGCGACCCCGACGAGGCGCGCGAGCTCGACATCCTCGCCCCCGAGCGGGTGGCGACGTTCGTCTCCTACCTGGCCTCGCCGGCTGCCGCTGCGATCAGCGGGCAGGTCTTCGTGGTCTATGGCGACATGGTCGCGCTGATGGACTCGCCGAAGGTGGAGCAGAAGTTCACCGCCGCCTCCGGTGTCTTCTCCGCCGACGAGCTCGCCACCCAGCTGGGCGCCCACTTCGAGGGCCGCTCGCCGCACCAGACGTACGCCGCGTACTCGGTCGCCGAGCTCGACACGACCGGGGTGCAGAACCTCACCTGACCCGCGAACGCTCACTCGTTGATGCTCCACAGTGCAATCGTTGTGGTTATCGCGTCCGTGCAAGTGGGCGGTGCGGACCGGATCGGCGGGCTGCGGAACCGGCGAGGGGGATCGGCGTACGTCGCGGGGTGATCGACGTACGCCGTGCCGACCGACGCGGCATCAACGAGTGAGCTTTCGGCCATCAATGATTGAGCGTTCGCGACACAACGAGTGAGCGTTCGTGGGCCCGACAGTAGGCCCGATCAGTGGGACAGCCAGCCCCGCGGCGCAGCAGGAGCGGCGAGGGTTCAGGCAGCAGACTTCACAGGAGGAACCATGCCCGAAGCAGTGATCGTCGAAGCCGTACGGACGCCGGTGGGCCGCCGCAACGGGTGGCTCTCGGGCCTGCACCCGACCGAGATCCTCGGCGCCGCCCAGCGCGGACTGCTCGAGCGCGCCGGCGTCGACGCCGCCACCATCGGACAGGTCGTCGGTGGTTGTGTCACCCAGGCCGGCGCCCAGTCCAACAACGTGACCCGCAATGCCTGGTTCGTCGCGGGCCTGCCGCACACGGTGGCCTGCACCAGCATCGACTGTGCCTGCGGCTCCTCCCAGCAGGCGATCCACCTGGTCTCCGGCCTGATCGCTTCGGGCCAGATCGATGCTGGCATCGGGTGCG
Organism: Nocardioides sp. AE5; assembly: GCF_031844485.1. Classification (NCBI taxonomy): domain Bacteria; kingdom Bacillati; phylum Actinomycetota; class Actinomycetes; order Propionibacteriales; family Nocardioidaceae; genus Nocardioides; species Nocardioides sp. AE5. The sequence goes on along the minus strand of NZ_JAUZVI010000010.1, from coordinate 44,063 downwards.
GTGTCGAGGCGATGAGCCGGGTCTGGCTCGGTGCCGCGCTCGCCCCTGGCGCCGGGATGCCGATGCCGGACGGGTTCGAGCTCGATCTGCCCGACCAGTTCACCGCGGCCGAGCGGATCGCGCAGCACTACGGGATCACCCGCGCCGCTGCCGACGAACTCGGCCTGCTCTCCCAGCAGCGCGCCGCAACGGCGTGGGCCGAGGGCCGCTTCGACGACGTACTCCTGCCGGTGACTGCACCGGTGATGGCCAAGCAGGAGGACGGCACACTCGCTGCCACCGGCGAGGAGCAGGAGGTCGTCCGTGACCAGGGCCTGCGGGAGACCACCGCCGAGGGCCTGGCCGCCCTCAAGCCGGTCATCGACGGCGGCATCCACACCGCCGGCAACTCCTCGCAGATCAGCGACGGCGCCGCAGCAGTACTGCTGATGAGCAGGGAACGGGCCGAGGCCGAGGGCCTGCGCCCGCGCGCCCGGATCGTTGCCTCCGGGATGGTCGGCTCGGACCCGCACTTCCACCTCGACGGGCCGATCGCGGCCACCCACCACGTGCTCGACCGGGCCGGGATGAAGCTCGGCGACATCGACCTGGTCGAGATCAACGAGGCGTTCGCCTCCGTGGTCCTCTCCTGGGCGGCCGCGCACGACGCGGACATGGAGAAGGTGAACGTCAACGGCGGCGCCATCGCACTGGGTCACGCCGTCGGCTCCACCGGCGCCCGGCTGATCACCCAGGCGGTCGCGGAGATGGAGCGGGCCGACAAGTCGACCGCACTGGTCACCATGTGCGCCGGTGGGGCGCACGCCACCGCCACCATCCTGGAACGGATCTGAACGATGGGAGAGAACGGGCTGGCCGCCGGCCTGGTCGCCAGCGGCATCGGAGCGATCGGCTTGGGCGAGGACCTGGTCGACCTGCGCGACTCGGTGCGCGGGCTCTTCCGCCGCCACCTCGGTGACGACACGATCCGCGTGGCCGCCGACGCCAAGACCGAGGAACTCCCCGAGTGGTGGCCACACCTGGCGGCCCAGGGACTGCTCGGGCTGCACCTGCCCGAGCCTGACGGCGGGGCCGGCTTCGGCCTCGGCGAACTCGCCGTGGCGGTCGAGGAGAGCGGGCGCTGGCTTGCGCCCGGCCCGTTCGTGCCGACCGTGCTGGCCTCGGCGGTTCTCGACGCCGCCGGCCACCGCCACCACATCGCCGGACTGGCCGACGGTACGACGATCGGTGCCGTCGACCTCTCCGGCGCGGCACCCGGTCTGGTCGGGGAACGGGGCGCCGACGGTTCCCTGCGCATCAGTGGCACCAGCGGGGCAATCCCGGGCGGCCAGCTCGCCGGGATCTTCGTGCTCCCGGTCGCCGTCGACGGCGCCACCCGGTGGGTCGTGGTGGACCGCGACGAGGGCGAGGTGATCGCCCGCGACAGCTACGACGTACTGCGCCGCCTCGCCACGCTCACCGTCGAGGGACTGGAGGTGCCGCGCGACGACGTACTCGACATCGACCCGCAACGCCCCCTCGACCTGGCCGCCATCCTCCTCGGCGCGGAAGGGGCCGGGATCGCCGACTGGGCCACCGCCACCGCCGCGGAGTACGCCGCGACGCGCGAGCAGTTCGGTCGACCGATCGGCCAGTTCCAGGGCGTCAAGCACCGGGTCGCCCGGATGCTGGTGCGCACCGAGCAGGCCCGTGCCTGCGCCTGGGATGCCGCCCGCGCCCTGGACGAGCCGGGGGGCGATCGGGACGAGAGCAGCCTGGCCGTCGCCATCGCCGGGGCCACCAGCGTGCCGGCCGCCTTCGAGGTCGCGAACGCGCTGATCCAGGTGCTCGGCGGCATCGGGCACACCTGGGAGCACCTGGCCGGCTTCGCGCTGCGGCGTACCCAGTCCAGCCTGATCCTGCTCGGCGGCACCGCAGCCTGGGAGTGCCGGGTCGCCGGGATCTCGCTGGCCGGCGTACGTCGTCCACTCGGCCTGGAGTTGCCCGCGGAGGCCGAGCAGGTCCGCGCCGACGTCGCGGCCGAACTCGACCAGGTGGGCGCGCTGGAGGAGGGCGAACGGGTCACGCGGCTGGCCGATCTCGGCTACACCGCGCCGCACTTCCCGCAACCGTGGGGCAAGGGCGCCGACGCGGTGGCCCAGGTGGTGATCGCCGAGGAACTCGCCGCACGCGACCTCAGCCCGCACGACATGATCATCGGCAACTGGGCGGTGCCCACGCTCCTGGCCCACGGCGACGCCGCGCTCCAGGAGCGACTGGTCCCGCCGAGCCTGCGCGGGGAGCTGGAGTGGTGCCAGATGTTCTCCGAGCCGGGCGCCGGCTCCGACCTGGCCGCGCTGACCACCCGCGCTGACAAGGTCGACGGCGGCTGGCGGATCAACGGGCAGAAGGTGTGGACCTCGGGGGCGACGCACTCCGACTACGCGATCCTGCTCGCCCGCACCGACCGCGAGGTGGCCAAGCACAAGGGCATCTCCTACTTCGTGCTCGACATGACGACGCCGGGCATCGACATCCGGCCGCTGCGCCAGATCACCGGCGAGGCGCACTTCAACGAGGTCTTCCTCGACGACGTCTTCGTGCCCGACGACATGCTGGTCGGCGAACCAGGTGACGGGTGGCGCCTGGCGATCACCACGCTCGGCAATGAGCGGGTGCACATGACCTCCAACTCCGCCACCGGCACGGCCGAGCTGCTCTTCGCCCACGTGGACCGCGCCGACGCCGTACAGATGGCGACTCTGGGGCGGGTGCTGGCCGACGCCCAGTCCGGCGGCCTGCTCGGCCTGCGCCAGACGATCCGCTCGGTCAACGGCCTGCGCCCCGGCGCCGAGGCCAGCCTGGCCAAGCTGGTCAGCGCCGAGAACATCCAGGCCACCTGGCAGGCGCTGATGGAGTTCCAGGGGGAGGCCGCGCTGATGGTCGACCCCGCGGAGCGCAGCGCGACCTGGTGGTTCCTGAGCAGCCGGGCGCTGACCATTGCCGGCGGCACCACCGACGTACAGCTCAACATCATCGGTGAGCGGTTGCTCGGGCTGCCGCGTGACCCGGCTCCGCAGGTACGCCGATGACCACCGAACCTGCGGCGGCGTCCGGGCCCGAACTGGTCGCGGGGGAGACCACGCGCCTGGACGTGCTCACCGCGACGCCCAACAACACCGGCGTGGACAAGGCAGTGGCGGCTGCGCGGCGGGTGATCGAGGCGCTGCTGCATGCCGGTGACCGGTCCTCGGCCGAGATGGGCGCGGTGGCCGCGCAACTGAATGCGGTCGCCGACCACCTCGAGGAGCACGCCGGCAGTGTCGACGAGCGGCTGGTCGACATGTGGGCCGGTGAGGGGGTCACCCGGCACGACCCGATCACCGGCCCGGAGAACGCGATCGCCCCGCCGCTGCACCTGGCCGGTCGAGACGACGGCTCCATCGGCGGCACGGTCGCGCTGGGGCTGGCCTACCAGGGGCAGCCCGGCCATGCGCACGGCGGTGTGTCGGCGATGCTCCTGGACCACACGCTCGGTGTGGCGAACGCGTGGGCCGGCAAGTCCGGGATGACGGCGCGGCTGGTGTTGAACTATCGCCGCCCGACGCCGCTCTTCAAGCCGCTGGAGGTCACCGGGCGCCAGGAACGGACCGAGGGCCGCAAGATCTGGACGACCGGGTCGATCTCGGTCGACGGCCAGGTCTGCGTGGAGGCGGAGGGTCTCTTCATCAACAAGGAACTGCCGCGCCCGCGCTGATCCGGTGCTTGCGCTGATCTGACGGCCGTGCTGATCCGGCGCCAGGTGTCAGTCGACCCCGTGCAGCCGGGCATGCAGCGCCCGCACCTGCTGGCTCAGCTCCGGGTCCGGCCCGGCCACCGGGACCTGCGGCGCGACGGTGCTGATCGGCAGCGGCGCGACCGGGCCGGCCGCAATGCCCCATTCCCGGTGCCACGCAGTGAGCTGCTCGCTGCTGCTGGCGAAGACGATGCGCCCCAGCCCCACCCAGGCATGCGCCGCGGAGCACATCGGGCAGTGCTCGCCGGAGGTGTAGACGGTGGCGGCGGCCCGCTGCTCGGGGCTGAGGTTCGCAACCGCCCAGCGGGCGATCTCGAACTCGGGATGCCGGGTGTGGTCACCACCGGCGACCCGGTTGCGATCGGCGTACCGCTCGGTGCCGTCGGCGTCGACCAGGATCGACCCGAACGGTTCGTCACCGGCATCGAGTGCCTCACCTGCCAGGGCAATGCAGCGGCGCAGGTGTGCGCGGTCCTCGTCGGTCACGTGGCCAAGGCTCGTCATGCCCGCACCCAACCACATCCGGGCCTTCCCTGGGCGATGTGCTCGCTCTACTTGTGCGGTGGTGTTGCCCGACTTGTGCGGTGCTGTTGACGGAAAATCGCGTCACAGCACTACTCAAGCGACGAGGACACCGCGTTACAGCGGGGTGGGGGAAGCTGGTCAGGCCTGGCCGAGCACCGCAGCGCGGACCACCTTGCCGGTGGCGTTGCGGACCAGGGGAGTGGTGGTCAGGGTCCAGTGCGCCGGGACCTTGTAATAGGCGATCTCCTGCTTCAGCCAGTCGGTGAGTTCCTCGACGGTGGGGGCCTCGTCGCCGTGCACGACCACGACCGCCACTTCCTGGCCGAGGTCGTCGTGGGCCACGCCGTACACCATGCACTCGACCACCTGCGGGTGCTCGGCCAGAGCACTCTCCACCTCGACCGGATAGACGTTCTCCCCGCCGCGGATGATCAGGTCCGAGCGGCGCGAGCTGAGCCGCAGCCGGCCCTGCTCGTCGAGTTCGCCCAGGTCGCCGGTGTGCAGCCAGCGGTCCTCGCGGATCGCGGCCTCGGTCGCTTCCTCGTTGCGCCAGTAGCCCACCATGTTGTAGCAACTGCGCACGCACACCTCGCCCTCCTCGCCGGGGCCCAGCGCCTTCCCGAGTGCGTCACGGATCTCCATCTGGACGCCGTACGTCGGTCGGCCCAGGGTGCCCGGAGACTCGGCCAGGTCGGCCGCAGTCGCCACCGAGACGCCGGTGCAGGTCTCGGTGAGTCCATAGCTGTCCACCAGCGCAGTGGCGAAGGGGAGCCCGTCACGCAGGCGCTGCTTGAAGGCCTGCGAGGACGGGGCCGAGGCGAGCGAGAAGGCGCGCAGCGAGCTGAGGTCGAACCTGTCGGCGATGCCGGCGTCCAGCATCCGCGAGGCCATCGTCGGCACTGCGCCCCAGTTGGTCACCTTCTCCTGCTCGATCAGCGCATAGATCCGCTCCACGTCGAAGGCCCCGGTGTGCAGGGCGACCTTGGAGCCGGTGGCCAGGCGCGGGATGGCCAGGTTGTGCAGGCTGGCGATGTGGAAGAGCGGCGAGGCGAGCAGGTAGGACCGGTCGCGCGGGTCGGTCGGGTCGCCGAAGGCAGCCATCAGCGCGTCGTTCATCCGGTGGTACTCAACGACGGCGAGCAGGTTGCGGTGCGAGTGGGTCGCGCCCTTGGGGCGGCCCGAGGTGCCGGAGGTGAAGATCACCGCGGCCGGGTCGTCCTCGGCGACCTCCGCAGAGGGCAACGGCGCGTCCGGGTGGGCGGTGCGGAGCCGGGTGACGTCGTCGAAGGTGAGCACGGGTACGTCGTGGCGGCGCAGCGCGTCGACCCGCTTGGCGTCGGCGATGCCGAGCACCGGTCCAGTCAGGCCGACGGCGTGCTCCACCTCGCGATCGGACCACCATGCGTTGAACGCGACGGCCACGGCGCCCAGGGAGACGACCGCCCAGAAGGTCTCGATCCACTCGATCGTGTTCGCTCCCGAGATGGCCACGGTGTCGCCACGACGTACGCCGTGGGTGGTGGCGAGTTCGTGGGCCAGGGAGGAGACCCGGGCGGCGTGGTCGGCAAAGGTGACCTGGTCGTCGGCGGTGGCCAGGTAGACGCGGTCCCCGTGCACGACGGATCCGGCAAGCACCTCGTGCAGGGCCCGCTGGCGGTTCTTGTAGACCGGCAGCATCGTGCCGAGCACCTCGACCTGCTCCATCTCGTACGGCCCGCCGGGACCGACCAGTGCTGCATAGGCGGCCATCGGGTCGGTGGATGTCTCCTGGCGGGTGGTCATGCGGGCGCTCCTCGATCGGTCGGACAGGTGCCCGGGATGGCGACGCGGGCTCACGGCGGACCAGTCTTGCCGCGCGAGGCGCCGGCCACCGGGCAGGCTCCCGGTCACCGGGACGCGGCGCCGACCGGCGCGTGGGTGGCCCAGCACGATGACCCCATGGACACCCTCAACGGACACGTCGCCCTGATCACTGGCGCCGGCCAGGGCGTGGGACGCGGCATCGCGGTCGCCCTTGCCGAGCGCGGCGTACGGATCGCGGTGCTCGGTCGCACCCTGGCCAAGCTCGAGGACGCCTGCACGGAGCTGGAGCAGCTCGGCGTCGAGGCGCGCCCCTACGAGTTCGACGTCACCGACGAGGAGAACGTGCCCGGCCTGGTGGACCGGGTGGCCGACGACTTCGGGCGCCTCGACATCCTGGTCAACAACGCCTACTTCGGCGCCTACGGCAAGCTGCTGGAGATGACCGACCGCCAGTTCCAGCGCGGCTTCCGCAGCGCCCCGTTCGCGGCGTTCAGCTTCATGAGGGCGGCCCACCCGCACCTGGTCGCCCAGGGCGGCGGCTCGATCGTCAATCTGGTCACCTCGGCGATGGTCCGCTGGGACCCCACGACGTACGGCGCGTATGCGGCATGCAAGCAGGCCCTGCGCTCGTTGAGCCGGACCGCCGCGGTCGAGTGGGGGCCGGACAACATCCGGGTCAACTCCATCGCGCCGCACGCGCTGACCCCGGCGCTGGCTGGCTGGACCGAGCGGAACCCGGAGGAGGCCGAGGAGTTCGTCGCCTCGATCCCGTTGCGCCGGATCGGTGACCCGGTCGCCGACATCGGCCGCGCCGTGGCCGCCCTGGTCGGCCCGGAGATGGCCTACCTGTCGGGTGCCACCATCCCGCTCGACGGCGGCCAGGCGTTCTTCGGCTGAGCGCCGAGCCGGCACGTGTTGACACAGATCAACGCCGAGTCGGCACGTGTTGACACTTTTCTGCGTCGAGGCGGCGTCAATTGACGCCGCCTCGACGACGTACGGCGTCAACACGTGCCGCCTCGCGGTTCCGATGAGTGGGAGGTGCCACGAGGGCCGCAGGTACGCCGACCTAGCGTGCGCACCATGACGTCGACCAGCAACGCCCGCGCCATCAGGGAGGGGCCCCGCAGCCGTCCGCCGGTGCCCGACGAGGAGCGCCTCGAGACGATCGCCGACCTGCTGCTGGCCCGCCTCGGGGACGACCACCCGGGCCTCATCGACGGGGGCGACCGCTGGACCTGGGACGAGGTGGTCCGGGAGAGTGCGGCCCGTGCCGCATGGGCGCGGAAGCTGCGCGATCCGGACAAGCCGTTCCACATCGGCGTACTGCTGGAGAACCACCCTGAGTTCATCTTCTGGCTCGGCGCCGGCGCGCTGGCCGGGGCCACCATTGTCGGGATCAACTCGACCCGCTCCGGCGACTACCTCGAGCAGGAGGTGCGCCACGTCGAGCTCCAGGCGGTGATCACCGATGCCGCCGGGCAGGAGCTCCTGGGTGGCCTCGACATCGGCGTACCGGTCGAACGGTTCCTGCGCATCGATGACCCGTCGTACGCCGCCCGGATCGCCGACCACGCCGGGGAACCGCAACGCGACCCCGCGATTGACGCGAGCACCCAGATGCTGCTCCTCTTCACCAGCGGCACCACCGGCGCCTCCAAGGCAGCCCGCTGCAGCCAGGGGCGCCTGGTCGGCCTGGGCTACCAGAACAGCGCCAAGTACGACGTCACCCGCGACGACGTCTCCTACTGCTCGATGCCCCTCTTCCACGGCAATGCGGTGATGGGCCTGTGGGCGCCGACCCTGGTCGCCGGCGGCACGGTCGCACTGTCGCGCAAGTTCTCTGCCTCCCGGTTCGTCGACGAGGTCCGGGCCTGCGGGGCGACGTACTTCACCTATGTCGGCAAGGCGATCGGCTATGTGCTGGGCACCCCGCAGCGCGCCGACGACGCATCGCTGTCGCTGACCCACGGGTTCGGCACGGAGGCCTCGCCCGAAGACCGGGTGCGGTTCAAGGAGCGGTTCGGGGCCACCCTGCTGGAGGCGTACGGGTCCAGCGAGGGGGCAGGCATGGTGCAGCTGGATCCGCAGGCGCCGCTCAACGCGCTCGGCCGCCCGGCCCACGACGGCGTGAAGATCGTGGATCCCGAGACCCGGATCGAGTGCGCGGTTGCCGAGCTCGACGAGCACGGGCGGGTGCGCAATGCCGAGGAGGCCGTGGGCGAGCTGGTGAACACCACCGGCGCCGCGGCGTTCGAGGGGTACTGGAAGAACCCGACCGCGGACGCCGAGCGGGTCCGCCACGGGTGGTACTGGACCGGTGACCTGGGCTTCGTGGACGCCGCCGGGCTGCTCTACTTCGCCGGCCGTTCCGGCGACTGGATCCGGGTGGACTCGGAGAACATCTCCGCCCTGCTCACCGAGCGGGTGCTGCGCCGCCACGGTGACATCGTGATCGCAGCCGCCTTCGCGGTGCCCGACCCCCGCGCCGGCGACCAGGTGATGGCCGCGATCGAGATCGCCGACGGTCGCCGCTTCGAGGACCTCGACCTGGGTGCCTTCCTGGCCGCGCAGCCGGACCTGGGCACCAAGGGCGCCCCGCGCTTCGTCCGGGTCTCGCACGCCCTGCCGACCACCGGCTCGAACAAGCTGCGCAAGAAGGAGATCCAGCTGGACGGGTGGCGCACCACCGACCCGGTCTTCGCCTGGGTCGGCCGCGGAGCCCCGTCGTACGTCGAGATGACCGCGGCCGACAAGGAAGCCCTGGTGGCCGAGTTCGAGAAGAACGGAAGATTCCGCTTCCTGCCCTGAGCCGCTGCCTGACAGGATCTGCGCCATGCGCCGACTCCTGGTCCCCGTTGCCCTCAGCCTGTCCCTGGGCCTCACGCTTGCCTCCTGCTCGAGTGCGGAGGACGACTCGCCGGGTGGCCTGCCCGGATCGGGGACGCCCAGCGACCTGGTGCCGGGCGGCACCGGCGAAACCGATGCGCCGGGGACCGGTGGCGGGGCGGGCAGTGGCACGGGTGGGGCCGACTCCGCCCGGATGATCGGCATCGAATCCTGCGCAGAGCTGACCCCGCTGGTCGCCTCGGCGCTGACCGGCGCGCACGTGCTGTACACCGACGACGTACCCGAGTCGAACTATCCGCGGCTGGGTTCGATCTATGGGTTCTCGTGCACCTGGATCGTGCCCGGCGGTGAGGACAGGGTGCACGTGCAGGGGTCCGCCGACTGGGACGGCACCTCCCGCGACGACGTACGCGCGGAACTCGGCGAGGACCGGGAAGTGGCCGCGCAGCCGACCTCGTTCGGCGCCGACAACTTCGTGGTCATCGAGCAGGAGGGCAAGTGGGAACTGCAGGGAACCTACCGGCTGGAGTTGCTCAGCCCGGTTGCGCCCAAGAGCGCGCGGACGGGATGGATCACGCTCAGCTACACCTACGGCGAGGGGTTCTCCACGAGCCAGCCCTACAACGGGGCGACCCAGCAGATGATCGATGAGGCGCGCGAGGTGCTTTCTGACCAGGTGGCGGCCCAGGTGCTGGTGGCGCTGCTGGAGCCCGACGACTCCTGAGCGCGCCCGGCGCCCTCAGGCCAGGAGGCGCTCGGCGGCGCTGGAGAGCAGGGCAGCGACTTCGCGGTGGTCGCGGCCCGAAGCGACGCCGATCATGGCGCCGAGGAACATCATTGAGAGCATCGGGGCGGCGGTGGCGATCTGGTCCTCGGCCAGGCCGTCGCCCTCGCCCAGGCGCAACGTGGCGCCGATCCAGGCAGCCTGCTCCGGTCCGAAGCCGGGTGCGCCGTCGGCGCCGGCCAGGCCGGGTGCGCTGGCGACGTACCCGCGATAGAGCGCCTGGTAGAGCAGCGGCTTGCGGCCCGCCTCGCGCAGGATCCGGGTGAAGACCTCGCCGAGCCGTTCGGCGGCGGTGGCGCCCTTCGGCGGGCGTGCCGCGACGGCATCGGTGGAGCGCTCGCCCAGCGACATCAGCGCCTCCATCAGCAACTGGTCGCGCGAGGAGACGTGCTGGTAGACGGTGGGCACCGAGACCCCGGCGGCTGCGGCGACCTGGCGGATCCCGACCGCGTCGTATCCACCCTCGGTGGCGAGCTCGATCGCGGTGGCGATCAGCCTGGACCGCATGGCTGCGCGGGCAGGGGAGAGCACGCGCTGTACGACGCGGGGTGCGGTGGCCATGTGCCCACCCTAGACGCTCGGGCTCCCGTTGGGTAGACAACTGGTTGACACCCGTATATTCGAGTGACAACCTTCTCGTACGCCGCATTCCTGCCCAGCGCGGAGAAGGAGCAACATGGACCTGCGCGAGACACCCGCCCAGTTGGCCCTGCGCCAGGAGCTGCGGGACTACTTCGCCCAGCTGCTGCCCGACGACGAGCGCCGCGAGATCGGCGAGGCCGGCGCCGGCGGCCCCCGCTTCCGCGAGGTGGTCCGGATGATGGGCCGCGACGGCTGGCTCGGCGTCGGCTGGCCCAAGGAGTACGGCGGTCGGGGCATGTCGGCGGAGGAACAGTTCATCTTCTACGACGAGATCCAGCGCGCCGGTGTCCCGTTCCCGCTGGTCACCATCAACACCGTCGGGCCGACCCTGATGCAGTTCGGGACCGAGGAGCAGAAGCGGAAATACCTCCCCGGCATGCTCACCGGGGACATCGTCTTCGCGATCGGCTACACCGAGGCCGCGGCCGGCACCGACCTGGCGTCGCTGAAGACCCGGGCGGTCCTCGAGGGCGACGAGTTCGTGGTCAACGGCTCCAAGATCTTCACCACCGGCGGCAACACCGCCGACTATGTCTGGCTGGCCTGCCGGACCGACCCCGAGGCACCCAAGCACAAGGGCATCTCGATCCTGATCACGCCGTGCGACGACCCCGGCTTCTCGTGGAGCACGATCAAGTCCGTGGGTGGTATCCACCCGACCGCGACCTATTACCAGGACATCCGGGTGCCGCGCAGCGAACTGGTCGGTGAGCTCAACGGTGGCTGGTCGTTGATCACCTCCCAGCTCAACCACGAGCGGGTCGCCTTGGCCGCGCTCGGCGGACGGATGATCCAGCTCTGGGAGCAGACGCTGGCGTGGGCGAAGGAAACCGGCGTCATCGACAAGCCGTGGGTGCGCCAGGAGTTCGCCCGCACCCACGCCAAGCTCGAGGCGATGCGGTTGATGAACTGGAAGCTGACCACCGCCGTCGGCGACAACACCCTGCGCGGGGAACAGGCCGGTGCGGCCAAGGCCTATGGCACCGAGACGCACATCGACCTGCAGCGCACCCTCTTCCAGATCCTCGGTGCGGCCGGCCGGATCCGGCCCAACTCGCACGCTGCGGTGTTGCACGGACAGGTTGAGCAGCTCTCCCGCCAGGGCCTGGTCAACACCTTCGGTGGCGGGGTCAACGAGGTGCTGCGCGACATGATCGCCACGATGGGTCTCGGCATGCCGAGGAGCAAGCGATGACACAGTCGTACGACGAGCAGCTCCAGGCATTCGTGGGCCGGGTGCTCAACAAGCGGACTCCGGGCCAGGACCCGGTCAACGTGCCGATGATCCGCCACTGGGTGGAGGCGATGGACCTGGCCAACCCGGTGCACCTGGACGCAGAGGCGGCCCGCGCCACCGGCCGCGAGGACGTGGTGGCCCCGGCCTCGATGATCCAGGCCTGGACCATGCGCGGCTATGCCAGGACGGTGCGCCCGGCCCCCGGCACCGGCGCCGGCGCGGGCTTTGCCGAGTTGATCGCCCTGCTCGACGAGGGCGGCTACACCTCCGTGGTGGCGACGGACTCCGAGTTCGACTTCGTGCGCGAACTCGTCCCCGGCGACGAGGTCACCGTGGAGGAGGTGGTCGAGTCGATCAGTGACGAGAAGACCACTGGTTTGGGCACGGGACGCTTCGTCACCTCGGTCAAGACCTACCGCGACGCGGTCGGCGAGACGGTGGCCACCCAGCGCTGGCGCACCTTGCGGTTCAAGCCGAAGCAAGCTGCGCCGCAGCAGGCCGAGGCACCGGCCCCAGGAGCACAGGCCTCGGAAGCACCGGCACCAGCGCCCGAGAAGAAGGCGCTGCGCCCCCGCCCCGCGATCAACCTGGACAACATGTTCTGGTTCGAGGCGGCCAAGGAGAAGCGCCTCGTGGTGCAGCGCTGCACCAACTGCCAGGCACTGCGCCACCCACCAGGCCCGGGCTGCCCGGAGTGCGGCTCCTTCGACTGGGACACCGTCGAGGCGGGCAACACCGGCACCGTCCACGCCTTCACGGTGGCCCACCACCCGAAGCACCCGGCGTTCGACTACCCGTTGGTGATCGCACTCATCGACCTGCCGACCGGCACCCGGCTGACCACCAACCTGGTCGGCGTCGCGCCCGAGGACGTGACGATCGGCATGCCGGTCGTCCTGGACTGGCTCGAGGCCGACGAGGAGCTCACCCTGCCGGTCTTCCGGCCCGACCCGGAAGGGCAGAACTGATGGACTTCTCCCTCGACGAGGACCTCGTCTCCCTGGCCGACCTGGCCCGCACCATCTTCGACGACCTGGCCACCACCGACCGCGTCCGCGAGGTGGAGACCAGCCAGACCCGCATCGACGCCCCGTTGTGGGGCGCGCTGGGTGAGGCCGGACTGATCGGCCTGCCCGTGCCCGAGGAACACGACGGCGCCGGCCTCGGCCTGGACGCGCTCTGCGTCGTGCTCGAGGAGCAAGGCCGCCATGTTGCCCCGGTCCCGCTGTGGAGTGCGGGCGTCGCCGCCCTGGTGCTGGCCCGCTTCGGCACCGGGCAACAGCGCGCCGACCTGCTCCCCGACCTCGCCAGCGGAGCATCGCGGACCACCCTCGCGCTCGAGGAGTACGACGGGGCCGAGCCGTCCGCGCCGCTGGCCACCGCCCGGAAGGAAGGGGACGGGTGGCGGGTCACCGGCACCAAGGCCGTCGTGCCCAGCCTGACCGGTGCCGACCACGTCCTGGTCTCGGCCACCGCCGAGGCCGGCCCCGGGCTCTTCCTGGTCGCCCTGGACGGTGCCGGTGCAGGGGACGGCGTCTCCAGCACCCTGTCGGAGACCACCAGCTGGGACCTCGCCGGCGAACTCGTCCTCGACGACGCTCCCGCCACGGCCGTCGGTACGCCGGGCGACCGGGCGCTGGCGGTCACCTTGCGGACCGCGGCGATCGCCCTTGCCGCGCTCCAGGTCGGTGTCGCCGACGGCGCCATGCGCCTGGCCGCGTCGTACCTCTCCGAGCGCGAGCAGTTCGGCCGCCCGCTGGGCACCTTCCAGGCCGTCCAGCACCAGCTCGCCGACTGCTTCATCGACATCGACGCGATGCGGGTGACCCTGTGGCAGGCGCTGGTCGCCGACGCCGACGACCCGCTCGGCGCCGAGCCGGGCGGGGTTGCCGAGCGCGCCGCGCTGGTCGCCAAGTGGTGGTGCGACAAGGGCGGCCTCGACGTCGTCCACCGCACCCAGCACGTGCACGGCGGCATCGGGGTTGACACCGACTACCCGGTGCACCGGCACTTCCTGCTCGGCAAGCAGGTCTCCGCCACGCTCGGCGGGGAGCACGCCGCCCTGGCCAGCCTGGGCGACCTGATCGCAACCACGGAGGTGGCCTCATGAACAACACCCCGACGAACGCCGCACTGGCGCCGACCCGCACCGCCGACCAAGTCAGCGTTGGCGAGGCACTTCCCCCGCACCCGATCCCGATCACCCGCACCCTGATCGTGGCCACCGCGATCGCCAGCCGCGACTACCAGGACGTCCACCACGACCCGGAACTCGCCCGCGAGCGCGGATCGAAGGACATCTTCATGAACATCCTGACCAGCAACGGACTGGTGGAGAAGTACGTCGTCGAGTGGGCCGGTCCCGCCGCCGTGGTGAAGAAGATCAAGATCCGCCTCGGCGCCCCGAACTACCCCGGCGACACGATGACGATGACCGGCACGGTCTCGGCGGTCGAAGGACGCCTGGTCACCGTCGACGTCACCGGCACCAACAGCCTAGGCCCGCATGCCAGCGGCCAGGTCGTCGTGGAACTTCCCGCCGGACAGGAAGGCAACTGAGATGGGCAACCTCTCCGGATCCGCCGCCATCGTCGGCATCGGCGCCACCGAGTTCTCCAAGGCGTCCGGGCGCAGCGAACTGCAACTCGCCTGCGAGGCCGTCCAGGCGGCCATCGCCGACGCCGGCCTCAAGCCCTCCGACGTGGACGGGATGGTCACCTTCACCGCCGAGTCCAGCTCGGAGAACCACGTCGCGCGCAACATCGGCATCGGCGACCTGACCTACTTCTCGCGGGTCCACCACGGCGGTGGCGCCGCGGCCGGCACCGTCGCCCAGGCGGCCGCGGCGATCCACTCCGGACTCGCCGAAGTGGTGGTCTGCTGGCGCGCCTTCAACGAACGCTCCGGCGAACGCTATGGCCTGGGCCAGGCCAACCGCCCGATGGACACCAACGCCGACCGCGCGGCGTACTCGTGGATGACGCCGTTCGGCCTCTCCACGCCGGCGCAGTGGGTGGCGATGTTCGCCAGCCGCTACATGCACGAGTACGGCGCCACCTCCGAGGACTTCGGCCGGGTCGCGGTGCTGGCCCGCAAGCACGCCGCCACCAACCCGAACGCCTGGTTCTACGAGCGGCCGATCACCCTGGCCGAGCACCAGGCCAGCCGCTGGATCGCCGAGCCGCTGCACCTGCTGGACTGCTGCCAGGAGACCGACGGTGGCCAGGCGATGGTCGTGGTCTCCGCCGAGCGGGCCAAGGACCTGCCGCACACGCCGGCGATCATCCGCGCCGCTGCCCAGGGGCAGGCCAGGGACCAGCACATGATGACCTCCTACTACCGCCCCGACATCACCGGCCTGCCGGAGATGGGTGTGGTCGGACGGCAGTTGTGGGCACAGTCGGGGCTGCGCCCCGAGGACATGGACGCCGCAGTGCTCTATGACCACTTCACCCCGTTCCTGCTGCCCCAGTTGGAGGAGCTCGGCTTCTGCAAGCCCGGCGAGGCCCGGCACTTCATCGCCGACGGCCACCTCGAGCTCGACGGAAGGCTGCCCACCAACACCCACGGCGGCCAGCTCGGCGAGGCCTACCTGCACGGGATGAACGGGATCGCCGAGGGGGTCCGGCTGATCCGGGGCACCTCGGTCAACCAGCCCGGCGAGGTCGCGAACGCGGTGGTCACCGCGGGCACCGGCGTGCCGACCAGTGCCCTCGTGCTCGGAGTGTGAGGCGGTGCCCGGCCATCACCGGGACACGGACGCCGGTGCCTGGGTCGGCCGTCCCCTCGGCGAGCGGACGGTCGGGTACGACGATCGGGACCCGATCCTCTTCGCGCTCGCGGTCGGTGCGAACCCGGAGGCACTCGACCTGGTCCACGAGGACCGCCTCCGGGTGCTGCCCGGCTTCGGACTGACCCTGGCCCAGTGGGCCCCGGATGCGCTGGGGGCTGCCGGTGCCTTCGACACCAGCACGGCGGTCCACGGCGCGCAACGCCTCGACGTGCTCAAGCCGCTGCCGCGCGCCGGTGAGGTGGCGATGTCCGCCCGGGTCGCGGCGGTCCATGACAAGGGGTCGGCCGCGGTCTTCGACGTGGAGGTCGCCAGCGACTATTTCGTGGCCACCTGGTCGCTCTTCGCGCCCGGCGCGGGCGGTTTCGGCGGGGAACGGGGACCGGCCTCGCCCGCACTCCCGGAGGGTGCGCCCGACCGGAGCCTGGCGGTGGCGACCCGCGCCGACCAGGCCGTCCTCTACCGGCTGCTGGGGGACCGGCATGCGATGCACGTCGACCCGGTCGCGGCCCGCGCCGCCGGCCAGGCCCGCCCGTTCATGCACGGGCTGTGCACGGTGGCCACCACCTCGCTCGCCGTCGCCGCGGCGTACGACGTACACCCGGCCGACCTGTCCCACCTCGAGGCCCGCTTCGCGGCACCGGTATTTCCCGGCGAACCCCTCGACGTACGCCTGTGGGAGGCGCCCGGAGCGGTCCGCTTCGAGGCCGGCGTGGGCGACCGTACGGCGCTGCGCGGCGGCGTACTCGCTTTCTGCTGAGCCGCCCGCCGGGCCGGTGCGGATCGGGGCGGGCAACGGTTCCGGTGAGTGGGATCTTTCCCGCTGTGGGCAGGGTCACCCGACCTAGCCTGCATGGACTCCACCGGTATGGCAGGGAGCCGGCACTTCGTGAGGCCGTCCCTGTCGTGCCCGAACCGATGAAGGGACTCCGCTGATGACGCAGCCGGTCCGAAGCCTCCTGAGGGAGGACGGCCACTGATGCGCCGCTTCCTGCTCCGCGGTGGCGAACTGCTGGCCGTGCTCTTCGTGGTCAGCTTCGGCGTCTTCGCCATGATCACCCTGATGCCCGGCGACCCTGCCGTGAGCATCCTCGGCGAGGGCCACCCGCCGGAGGCGTATGCGGAACTGCGCCAGGAGCTCGGCCTCAACGACCCGCTGCTGAGCCGCTACTGGGACTGGCTCTCCGGCGCCGTCACCGGTGACCTCGGCAACTCGCTGGTGCCCCCGCAAAGCGATGTGGTCGACCGGATCCTGGGCGCCTTCCCGGTCAGCCTCCAGCTCGCGGTGATGGGCCTGGTCCTGGCCCTGCTCCTGGCCGTCCCGCTGGCGATGTGGTCGGCCTCCCACGCAGGTGGCGCCGTGGACCGGATCATCTCCGCCTCGATGTTCGCCACCCTCTCGGTGCCGTCCTTCCTAGCCGGCCTGATCCTGATCATGGTCTTCGCCAACGGGCTGGGCTGGTTCCCCCGCGCCCAGTGGGTGCGCCTGGGCGAGGACCCGATCGGCAACCTGCACCACGCGTTGCTGCCGGCCTTCGTGATCGCGCTGACCGAGTTGGCGCTCTTCACCCGGATCCTGCGCAACGACCTGATCACCACGCTCAACGAGGACTACATCCTCGCCGCGCGGGCCAAGGGGATGCCGCCGTGGCGGATCATGGTCACCGACGCGCTGCGGCCCTCCTCCTTCTCCCTGGTCACCCTGATGGGGCTGAGCCTGGGACGCCTGATCGGCAGCACCGTGATCGTCGAATACCTCTTCGCGTTGCCGGGCATGGGCAGCATGATCATCACCGCCGCCAACCAGGGCGACTTCCCGCTGGTGCAGGGCGCAGTGCTGGTGATCGCGATCGCCTACGTCGCCATCAACGCGACCATCGATGCCTCCTATGGCTACCTCGACCCCAGGACGCGCCGTGTTCATGCCTGACAACTCCGTCAACCGCCCCCGCACACTGGCCACCGGCGCCGCGCTGCTCGTCGCCGGCATTGCGCTGACCGCCTTCGGGTGGAGCACGCCGGCCCTGGTCCTGGCCGTGAAGGCGCTGCTCTTCCTGCTCGGCCTGGCCGTGACCTACCAGGGCCTGTCCCGGCTGCTGCTCGGGATCCGCGGCAAGCGGACCGACCTGCTCTTCAACCTGGCGATGATCTGGCTGGTGGGCATCGTGCTCGCCGCGATCCTGGCCCCGGTGCTGCCGCTGGGCGAGCACAACAACGTGGCCGCGACGCTCTACGAGCCGATCAACATGTCGCCGCAGCTGCTCACCGACCACCCGCTCGGCACCAACAACCAGGGCCTCGACCTGCTCTCCCGCTCCATCTACGGCGCCCGTACGTCGTTGGTCATCTCGCTCCTCGCGATCGCCATCGGCACCGTGGTCGGCGGCAGCATCGGTGTCATCGCCGGCTACTTCCGCAAGGGCACCGACAGCATCATCGGGATCTTCACCAATGCGCTGCTCGCGGTGCCGCCGCTGATCCTGCTGATCGCGCTGAGCACCTTCCTCACCCCCAGCACCCGGAACCTGGCCTTCGCCCTCTCCCTGCTGAGCATCCCCGGCATGGTCCGCCTGGCCCGGGCCAACACGATCGCCTTCGCCCAGCGGGAGTTCGTGATGGCGGCACGGCTGATGGGGGCGACCCGGTTCCGGATCATGCTGCGCGAACTGGTGCCCAACGTGGTGCTGCCGGTCTTCTCGATGGCAGTGGTGATGATCTCGGTGCTGATCGTCGCCGAGGCCTCGTTGAGCTTCCTGGGCCTCGGCATCCAGCAGCCCGACCCGACCTGGGGCAACATGGTCGCCGAGGGCGAGGGTGGCGCGATGGAGGACTATCCGCACATCGTGCTGGTCCCCGGCACCTTCCTCTTCCTGACCGTCTTTGCCTTCAACCTGCTCGGCGAGAAGGCCCAGCAGCGCTGGGACACGAGGAGTGCAAAGCTGTGAACGCGAACAACGACCTCGTCCTCGAAGTGAACGACCTGCGCACCACCTTCCTGACCCCGCGCGGTCCGGTCGGTGCGGTCGACGGCGTCTCGATGTCACTGCGGGCGGGGGAGACCCTGGGCATCGTCGGCGAGTCCGGCTCCGGCAAGTCGGTGCTCGGGCGCACCGTGATGGGCCTGATCGCCGACAACCCCACCACGCGGGTCAGCGGCGAGGTCCGGATCGGTGGCCACGACGTACACGCGATCACGCCCCGGGAGCGCCGCCGCCTCTGGGGGCCCGAGGTCGCCATGGTCTTCCAGGACCCGATGACCTCGCTCAACCCGGTGAAGAAGGTCGGCACGCACATCACCGAGGCACTGCGGCTGCACCTCAAGCTGGACAAGGCCGAGGCCCACGCACGCGCCGTGGAGTTGCTGCGCCAGGTCTTCATCCCCGAGGCGGAGCGCCGGATGCGCCAATATCCGCACGAACTCTCCGGCGGGATGCGGCAGCGGGTGGTGATCGCGATGGCGCTGGCCTGCGACCCCAAGTTGCTCATCGCCGACGAGCCCACCACCGCCCTCGACGTCACCGTGCAGAAGCAGATCCTCGACCTGCTCGCCACGCTCGCCGCCGAGCGCAACATGGCCACCATCCTGATCAGCCACGACCTCGGCGCCGTCGAGGGACGCACCGACCGGGTTGCGGTGATGTACGCCGGCCGCACCGTGGAGACGTCGCGGACCTCCCGGGTCTTCCACGCTCCCGAGCACCCGTACGCCGAGGCGTTGCTGGCCTCGATCCCGCGGCTGGACGACGACCCGCACACGGTGTTGCGGGCGATCGAGGGGACGCCGCCCAACCTGTTGAACCCGCCGGTGGGGTGCCGGTTCGCGCCGCGCTGCCGCTTCACCGTGGACCGGTGCCGCACCGAGGACCCGGCCCTGCGTGAACTCGGCGACGCAACCGGTGCCACCCACCTGGCCGCGTGCCACTTCCCCCTCGTCGCCTCCGGCGACCGGGCGGCGGAATCCTCCGCCGGTGAGCCGGCGAATGCGGCCGCCACCGCGTCCCCCACCCAGGAGGTGAACTGAGATGGCAGGCAGCGGCACCGCGCACATGCGCCCCGACGCCGATCCGGTGCTCTCGGTCGACCAGATGGTCGTCGAGTTCCCGGTCGGTCGGCGACAGGTGGTCCATGCCGTCTCCGGCATGAACATCGACCTGCTCCCCGGCGAGACACTCGGCATCCTGGGCGAGTCCGGCTGTGGCAAGTCCAGCGCAGGGCGCGCGATCATGCAGGAGCCGTCCCCGACCAAGGGGTCGGTCCGCCTGCAGGGCACCGAACTGACCGGGCTCCGGAGCGCCGACCTGCGCCGCAAGCGGGCCCGGATGCAGATGATCATGCAGGACCCGGTCTCCTCGCTGAACCCGCGGCGCAAGGTGCACGCGCTGGTCGCCGAGGGCCTGAAGATCTGGGGCTTCGACGGCGACGACCTCGACACCGCGATCCGCGAGACGCTGGTCGCCGTCGGCCTGGATCCCGACGCGGTCTGGGACCGCCGCCCGCACGAACTCTCCGGTGGCCAGTGCCAGCGGGTCTGCATCGCCCGGGCGCTGATGATGAACCCGGACGTGCTGATCTGCGACGAGCCGGTCTCCGCCCTCGACGTCTCGGTGCAGGCCCAGATCCTGAACCTGCTCGAGCGGACCAAGCAGAACTATGACCTGTCGATGATCTTCATCGCCCACGACGTCTCCGTGGTGAAGAACATCAGCGACCGGGTGATGGTGCTCTACCTGGGCAAGACGTGCGAGGTGCTGCCCAGCAACGACATGCACGTCCGCGCCGTGCACCCCTACAGCCGGACCCTGATCGCCTCGATCCCCGGTGGCGAGGAGATCGCCTCGACCGACGACCCGGTGGTCGGTGACCTGGCCGCCGAGAAGCCGCAGTCGGCCGGCGTGACCGAGTTGCCCTCGCCGCTGAACCCGCCGTCGGGTTGCCGGTTCCGGACCCGCTGCCCGCTGGCCACCGACCTGTGCGCGGCCGAGGAACCGGAACTGCGCGAGATCGCCACCGGACACTTCGTGGCGTGCCACCACGTGGCCGTCGACGGGGCTGGCCCGGCCGCCGCAGCTGGTGCCGCAGCGGCCGGCGCCGACCCGGCCTCCCCGGGCGACCCGGCCGTCGGAGTCGCCTGATGAGCCAGGCGGACGCGGTGGACCGGGGCCGGATCGACACGTCGGGGGCACCGAGCCTGCCGGAGACCGATGCGGTCGGGATGGCCGAACTGGTCCGCTCCGGCGAGGTGGGCGCTCGCGAACTCGTCGAGACCGCGATCGCACGGATCGAGGCGCTCAACCCGACCCTGAACGCGGTGGTCAACGAACGCTTCGAGCAGGCACTGGCCGAGGTCGACGCCGGACTCCCCGAGGGCCCCCTGCGCGGCGTACCCGTGCTGGTCAAGGACCTCTCGATGCCGGTCGCCGGCCTGCCCGCGACGAACGGCAGCCGCCTCTTCGCCGACGCGATCGCGCCTGTCGACGGCGAACTCGTGGCCCGCTACAAGCGGGCCGGGATGGTGGTGCTGGGCACCACGAACAGCCCCGAGTTCGGGCTCAATGCCAGCACCGAACCGCTGCTGCACGGCCCGACCCGCAACCCGCGCGACCTGGCCCGCTCACCGGGCGGGTCCAGCGGTGGCTCTGCGGCCGCGGTCGCCGCCGGGATGGTGCCGGTCGCCCACGCCAGCGACGGCGGCGGTTCGATCCGGATCCCGGCCTCGATGAACGGACTCTTCGGCCTCAAGCCCAGCCGCGGCCGGGTCACCCCCGCGCCGGCGCCCTCGGTGCTGGCGGCCCCGGCCTCGGTGCACCACGCCGTGACCACCACGGTCCGCGACAGCGCCGTGCTGCTCGACATCGCCTCGCCGGTGGTGCCGGGCACGGTGATCGGGATCCCGGCCCCGGCGACGAGTTTCCTCGACGCCGCGATGACGGCCCCGCAGGCGCTGCGGATCGGCGTACCTGACGCGTTCGCGGACCTGGCCACCGACCCGCAGGTGCAGGCGGCGCTCGATGACGCGGTTGCCCTGTGCGCGTCGCTGGGCCACGTGGTCGAGCCGATGCCGACGCCGTTCGACCGGAGCCTGGCCGCGGTCGCCAACGCCCCGTTGATGGGGGTCGCCTTCGCGGTCGCCATCCAGGACCGCCTCGCTGCGCTGGGGCGGGACCTGGCCGAGGACGACCTGGAACCGTTCTCCCGGGTCCTCTTCGGCCACTACGCGCAATTGCCGGCCAGCGACCTGGTGCGTGGCCTGCAGGCGGTGCAGCAGCTCGGCTGGCAGATCGGCGCCCACTTCACCCAGTACGACGTGATGGTGATGCCGACGCTGGCCATGCGGGTGCCGGCACTCGGCGTGCTCGACACCAGCGACGTGGAGGGCATGTACCAGCGGGCCGGTGACTTCGCGGCGTGGACCAGCGCCTTCAACACCACCGGGATGCCGGGGATGTCGGTGCCGCTGGGCACGGACGCCGACGGCCTCCCGATCGGCGTCCAGTTCGTGGCGCAGATGGGCCAGGAGGACCTGTTGCTCTCCCTGGCCGGCCAACTGGAGGCGGCAGCCCCCTGGCAGCGCCACCTGTAGCCCTCCCCATCTCGTCGAGGCGGCACGAGTTGACAGGAAATGACGTCGAGGCGGCACGAGTCGACGCCGTACGACGCCGAGGCGGCGTTAATTGACGCCGCCTCGACAGTCCAGTGCGTCAACACGTGCCGCCTCGACGGAAATGGAGCGACCCGCAGGTGTGGCGCGGTTTCCCCTGGTGGGGACCTGCGGCCGCCTCCGGTGGACTGACGTCCGGAGCACCTGCGGGTCGGGTGACTGCCGTTGGATTGCTGGCGGCTACGACACTGCCAGCGTGGCCCGGAATGGGGCCGCAGCAGTGGAGCTGCTAGCCGGCAGCCACCTCACGAGTCCCAAAACCAATCATTGATCGGACCACCTCCTTTCCCGTGTCCCACCAAGGTACGACGTGGCCCAGACAGCGGCAAGGGATTTATTGATCCCCGCCCGGACCAGCACAGTCAGGCGGTTCAGGGCAGGCGGATCCAGGCCGCCGCATCGGCAGGCAGGCCACCCCCGACCAGCGGTGCGCTGGCGATGAGCACCTCGCCCGGCGGCAGGTCGATCGGTGCGTCTCCGGCGTTGAGCATGACCTGCAGTGCACCGCGGCGGAAGGCGAGTACGTCCTCGCCCGCGTCGAGCAGTTCCACCTGGTCCTCCAGGCCGCGTACGACCCTCCGGCGTACTCGCAGCGCGTCGCGGTAGAGCTCCAGCGTCGAACCCTCCACGCCGGTCTGCGCGGCCACGCTCACCGATGCCCAGTCGTCGGGTTGCGGAATCCACGGCTGCCCCGCGCCGGGGCCGAAGCCATAGGGCGCCGTCGTACCGGACCACGGGATCGGCACGCGGCACCCGTCGCGCCCGACGACGCCGGTGCGCACCGCGAACGGGTCCTGCCAGTGCTCGGGCGCCACGTCCACCTCGGCCAGGCCGAGCTCCTCGCCCTGGTAGACGTACGTCGAACCGGGCAGCGCCAGCATCGTCAGCGCGGCGGCGCGGGCCCGCGCAGCGCCCACGGCACCCCCGCCATAGCGGGTCGGGGCGCGGACCACGTCGTGGTTGCCCAGCACCCACGTCGGCGCAGCACCGACCTGGGCCAGGTCGGCCAGGGTGGTCGCGATCACCGACCGGAAGGCCGGCGCGGACCACTCGGCGGAGAGCCAGTGGAAGTTGAACGCCTGGTGCAGTTCGTCGGGACGCAGGTAGCGCGCCATCGCCTCGGGCGTCTCCACCCAAGCCTCCGCCACGGCCATCCGATCACCCGGATAGGAGTCCAGGATCCTGCGCCAGGCGCGGTAGACCTCGTGCACCTCGGGCTGGTCGAAGGCCGGGTCCGGTCCACCATCGACGCGGTTCGGCAACCCCGGCGCCTTGAAGAGGCCGTGCGCCACGTCGATCCGGAAGCCGTCGACGCCGCGGTCCAGCCAGAACCGCAACACACCCTCGTACATCGCGGCGACCTCGGAGTTGCGCCAGTTCAGGTCGGGCTGGGTGGTGTCGAAGATGTGGAGATACCACTCACCGTCGTCGACCCGGGTCCAGGCCGGGCCGCCGAACATGGAGCCCCAGGCATTGGGCGGCTCGTCGGCGGCGACGAAGTGGTAGCGGTCCCGTTCCGGGCTGCCCGGGCCGGCGGCGAGTGCTGCGCGGAACCAGGCGTGCTCGCTGGAGGTGTGGTTGGGGACCAGGTCGACCACGACCCGCAACCCCAGCCCGTGCGCGCGGGTCACGAGTGCGTCGAAGTCGGCCAGGTCACCGAAGAGCGGATCGACGTCGCAGGGGTCGGCCACGTCATAGCCATGGTCGTGTTGCGGCGAGGTGTAGAACGGCGTCAACCAGAGCGCATCCACGCCGAGGTCGGCCAGATGGTCCAGGCGCGCGGTGATCCCGGGCAGGTCACCGATGCCGTCGCCGTCACTGTCGGCGAACGAGCGGACATAGACCTGGTAGATGACCGCATCCCGCCACCACGGCACACCCGACTCCATGGCCTACTCCTGTCCCGGCTGCGGGGGATCGATGCTGATCCAGACCTGTTCGGCGCGTGCGACCACCCGCTCGTCGGCGTCGAGGATCGTGGTGGTGGTGAACGACTTGCGTCCCTCGGTGCGGTGGTGGAGGCCCAGTACGACGTGCTCCTCGCCGATCACGGGAAGGGCGTCGACGGCCGCGGTCATCCGGCCGAGCACCATCATCCGTTCCCCGACATCGGCCGACCAAGCGCCGGCGCAGTCGAGGGCCGCCCAGGTCACCGGCAGTGCGGCTCGCGGTGGCCCGTCGGCGCCGTCGTACGTCGGGGCGTGCGCGGTGTCCGCCAGGCTCTCGTGCGGCACCCAGGTCGCCGCGACCCGTTGCAGGCCGTCCTGCGGGTCCACCACGCCGGGGAAGATGCGCAGGCCGTCGCCCGGTTCCCGGTCGGGGCCACACGAGAAGCAGGTGCCGAAGGGGTGGGTGACCAGGCCCGGGTACGTCGCCTCGGCCGCCCGCGCGAGGTCTGCGGGGACCGGCTCGATCGGTGCCGGGTCCGCCTCGGGAGCCGGCCGGGCACTGAGCACCACGGAGCCGCCGAAGCTGGCCACGATCCCGTCGTCGCTGGGCGTGACGACCATGGCAGCGTCCAGCGGCGGGGGCTGGCGCAGCGTCACCTCGACCGGCGGCCACCCGTCGCGGTCCCCGTCCGGACGTGGCAGCAGGGCGGCCAGTGCACCGGCACTCCAGCCCCCGTTCCCCGAGGTGGGCGGGCCGCAGAAGCGTGACGGGACGACCAGTTCGACGACAGCGGAGGGCATTGCTCGGTCCTTCTCCTCTTTCCGGTTCCGACGAACCTAGCCGCTGCGACGTGCCGGTTGAAGGCCCCCGTCCCAAAGTTGGGTGCGATGGGCCACAATGGACCCTGTGAGCGACCTGATCGACACCACCGAGATGTACCTGCGCACGATCTATGAACTCGTGGAGGAGGGGATTGTCCCGCTGCGCGCCCGGATCGCCGAGCGCCTGCACCAGAGCGGCCCCACCGTGAGCCAGACCGTGGCGCGGATGGAGCGCGACGGCCTGCTCACCGTCGAGGGCGACCGGCACCTCCAGTTGAGCGACGAGGGCCAGCGGCTGGCCACCCGGGTGATGCGCAAGCACCGCCTGGCCGAGCGCCTGCTGACCGACGTGATCGGTCTCGACTGGGAACTGGTCCACGCCGAGGCATGCCGCTGGGAGCACGTCATGTCCGAGACCGTCGAGCGCCGCCTGATCGAGCTGCTCGACCACCCGACCGAGTCGCCGTACGGCAACCCGATCCCCGGCCTGGACGAGCTCGGCGAGAAGGAGGTCGGCGAGGAGTTCATGGACGGCGTCGAGCCGCTCTCCTCGGTGGCCGGCGAGGCGGAGGCGCGGGTCCACGTGCGCCGCATCTCCGAGGAGATGCAGAAGGACGAGGAGCTGATGACGGCGCTGCGTCGCGTCGGCGCCCAGCCCGACCAGACCATCGTGGTCAAGGCCACCGACGGCGGCATCCTGATCGGCTCCGGGGGCGAGAGCGCCGAGATCATCACCGAGGCCGGCGACCACATCTTCGTCAAGCGCCAGTAGCGCCGCTTCCCCCGCCGTACGGGCGCCGGCACAGGTCCCGGATCAGTCCTCGGGGAGTTCGGCGAAGCGACGCTTGACGTCGTTGTACCAGTTCATTGACTGCTTCGGCCGGCGCCAGCGTCCCTTCATGTCCTGACGGGCCGGGACGTGGGCCTCGTCGCCGGCCTTGACGACCTCCTTGAGGTGCTTGTCCTGGGCGACGATCACCTCGTCGGCCGTCTGGCCGCGGTGCGCGAGGTCGCAGGGGCCGCCGAGGTCGGCGCAAGTCATGGTCTTCATCGGTTCCTCCGTGGGAGTAGGTGGGGTCGGATTCCGCGCCGCCGACCCTGCGGTCACACCGGGCCGTCCGTGCGCGTCATCCAGTTGACGGACCCCGAGATGAAAGTGTGACCACCATGGCCGAAGAAACCTCTCGTGACCAGACCGAGGCATTCACCGCCGAGCGCCCGCGCCTGGTCCGCCTCGCCGCCCACGTGCTGGGCGATGCCAGCGAGGCCGAGGACGTCGTCCAGCAGGCGTGGCTGCGGCTGCACGGCACCACCGCCACGATCGACAACCTGCCCGGTTGGCTGACCACGGTCACCACCCGGCTCTGCCTGGACCGGCTCCGTGCCCGTACGCCGATCCCCGACGAAGCGCCCGAGCCCGACGACACCGCACCGGACCCGGCCGAGGAGATCGCGCTGGCCGACACCGTCGGGGTGGCCCTGCAGGTGGTGCTGGACCGGATGAGCCCCCGGGAGCGCGTCGCCTTCGTGCTGCACGACAGCTTCGGGTTCGGCTTCGACACCATCGCCGCCATCCTCGACGCGACCCCGGCGGCGGCCCGCAAACTGGCCTCGCGGGCACGCGCCCGGCTGGCCCAGCCGGTGCCCGAGGACGCGCTCGCCGACTGGGAGGTGGTCGATGCCTTCCTGACGGCGGCGAAGGGTGGCGACTTCGCCCGACTGCTGCAACTGCTCGCCCCGGACGCGGTGATCAGTGCCGACGACGCGGCGCTGCTGGCCGGCACCCCGGAGCGGATCGCGGGACGCGAAGCGGTCGCCACCTTCTTCAACGGTGCCGCCCATGCCGCCTTCCCGGTCTTCCTCGGCGAGCGCCCGGGGGCGGCCTGGATCCACCAGGGCCAGGCCCGCGTCGCCTTCGACTTCACCGTCGTCGCCGGCGTGGTGCAGGCGATCACCTTCCGGGCCGCGCCCGACGTGCTGGCCGGCGTACGCCGTCGTGACGGGTCGGTGCCGCGCACCTGAGGTCAGGCGGCCTCGAGCAGTGCGGTGAGGAACTCGCTGCACCCCTGGTCGATGCGGTACGTCGCCAGCGCATCGCCCCGGGTCGCACCGCGGTTCACGATCACCACCGGTACGTCGAGGCTAGCGGCACGCTTGACGAACCGCAGCCCGGACATCACCACCAGCGACGACCCGGCGACCAGGAGCGCGCCCCCGGAGTCGGCGAGGGCCTCGACCGCGTCGTAGCAGCGCCGCACCCGGTCGGCGGGCACGTTCTCGCCGAAGAAGACCACGTCAGGCTTCAGTACGCCGCCGCAGGCCGGGCAGGCAGGGACGTTGAAGTCCGCGGTCTCGGCCAGGTCGACGTCGCCGTCGGGGAGGGAGGCGACGTCGCGGTGCGCCTCGGCGTACCCGGGGTTGAGCCGGTCCAGTTCAGCGGCCAGTGCCTCGCGTGACGACGTACGCCGGCAGCCCAGGCAGATCACCTGGGCGACCCGTCCGTGCAGCGCCACGGGATGCGACCCGGCCGCCTCGTGCAGGCCGTCGACGTTCTGGGTGATCAGCGTCTCGACGTGCCCCTGCTGCTCGAGTTCGGCGAGCGCGCGGTGCCCGGCGTTGGGCACGGCCCGCGCCATCCGCGACCAGCCCAGGTGGCTGCGCGCCCAGTACCGCTGCTGCGCGGCGGGCCCGGAGACGAACTCGCCGAAGGTCATCGGGGTGCGGGCCACCGAGCCCGGGCCGCGGTAGTCGGGGATGCCGGAGTCCGTGGAGAGGCCGGCGCCGGTGAGCACCACCAGTGGCCGTTCGGCGAGCAACTGCACCGCGTCCCGTGCGTCCTGGTCCGTGGCGAGGGCACCGGAGGCGGCGCCCTCGGGGAGGGCAACCGGGCGATCGCCGGCAGCGTTGCTCAACTGGCGTAACGCGCCCGGGCCCGCGCCCGTCGCTTCTCGGCCTCGACCTCGCGGTCCTTCGGCGGCGCGGTGGTGACCAGCGCCTCGAGCAGGTGCTGGGTGGCGTGCGCGACCTCAGCGACGGCGGCGTTGAAGGCGGCCTCGTTGGCAGCCGACGGCTTGGTGGTGCCGGCGACCTTGCGGACGTACTGCAGCGCTGCGGCGTGCACCTCGTCGGTGGTGGCCGGCGGCTCGAAGTTGTTCAGCGGTCGGATGTTGCGGCACATGCCCCCACGGTACGCCGCCCCACTCCATGTAAAGCGCTGTTCACGCGGGTGTGCACCCCGCCAGCAGGGTGCAAGCCCACATGGACGGCGCGTTACAAGGGAAGCACGGGGTGGCAGAGTTGGGCGCATGGCAGATCGTGACTACGACATCGTCCTCTTCGGTGCCACCGGCTTCACCGGTGGACTGACCGCGAAGTACCTCGCCCGCCACGCCCCCGCGCGGCTGCGCTGGGCGCTCGCGGGACGGAACCGGGCCAAGCTCGAGAAGGTCCGCACCGAACTTGCCGGGATCGACCCGCGCCTGGAAGTGATGGACCTGGTCGTGGTCGATGCCGCGGACCGGGACGCACTGGCCGAGGTGACGGCCCGGAGCCGGGTGGCGATCTCCACGGTCGGGCCCTACGTGCAGCACGGGGAGCCGCTGGTTGCCGCCTGCGCCCAGACCGGCACCGACTATGTCGACCTGACCGGTGAGCCCGAGTTCGTCGACCGGATGTGGCTGGCCCACCACGCGACCGCGCAGGCCTCCGGCGCCCGGCTGGTGCATGCCTGCGGCTTCGACTCGATCCCGCACGACCTGGGCGCCTTCTTCACAGTCGGGCTGCTTCCCGACGACCAGCCGATCACCCTGCGTGGCGTGGTCCGCTCGAATGCGTCGTTCTCCGGCGGCACCTTCCACTCCGCACTCGGCGCGATGGAGCGCGCGCGACAGATGAAGGCCGCGTTCGCCGAGCGCCGCAAGGCCGAGCCCCGCCCCGAGGGACGCTCCAGTCGGGCCGTGGCCGGCAAGCCCCACCGGGACAAGGAACTGGGCTACTGGCTGTTGCCGCTGCCCACGATCGACCCCCAGGTGGTGCAGCGCAGCGGCGCCGCGCTGGCGGCGTACGGGCCGAAGTTCCGCTACTCCCACTACGCCGGCACCAAGACCCTTCGGTACGCCGCGGGTGGCGCGCTCGGGGTGGGTGCGATCGCCGTGTCGGCCCAGGTGAAGCCGGTGCGCAACTTCCTCAAGGGGAAGGTCAAGCAGGGCGAGGGGCCCTCGGAGGAACGGCGTCGCAAGTCGTGGTTCACCGTCGACTTCGTCGGTGAGGCCGGGGGCGAGAAGGTGCACACCCGGGTCTCGGGCGGCGATCCGGGCTACAGCGAGACGTCGAAGATGCTCGCCGAGTCGGCCCTGTGCCTGGCCTTCGACGACAACCCGCCGACTGCGGGCCAGGTGACCACAGCAGCAGCGATGGGGGAGAACCTGCTCGCCCGGCTGCGCAACGCGGGCATGTCGTTCGAGGTCATCGACTGATCACGTCGTAGCAGTTGGCGCTTGCGACGTAGCAGTCTTGAATCAAGAATCCTTGAGATCTCAAGAATCGAGCGCCTGATGAATCTTGCCAAGTTGTCGGCCAACGGTCAGATCACGGTGCCGGTTGAGGTGCGACGGCGGTTGCGGTTGGTGCCCGGTGACAAGGTGCTGTTCGTTGAGAAGCCCAACGGCGAGGTCGTCGTGGCCAATGCTGCTGTCGGCGTTGGGCGATGCACAGAATGCGTTCGCTGGTGCTGCTGGAGATTTTGGCGTGGCCGGCGAGGAGGACGTGCAGGCGTTGGTCGATGAGGTCCGTGATCGGGGCCGCGCTTCGTGAGGCGGGTGTTGGTTGACACCAACGTCGTCATCTCAGCGCTGCTGTTCCCGGCGCATCGGCGGGTCCTGTTCGGTGCCCCCGGCGCGAGTCGAACGCGCGACCTTTCGCTTAGGAGGCGGCTGCTCTATCCACTGAGCTACGGGGGCGTGGATGCAAACGGCATCCGCGCACGTAGTTTGCCACGTCGTCGAGCGGGACGCGCTTTTGCCCTCGGGTGCGGTTCCCGGTAACAATTTGGATACCTGCCCTAGTCTCGGTCGTTGGCAGGACCAAGCCTTGCTGCGCCCAGCAGCCTGGCCCGAGCGAATGAGACAGGCGAGTGAGCGACGTATCCATTGGGCGTCACCGCGGCAAGGCGGCGCGCAGGCACCCCGTGCTGCGCGGCTTCGGGTACACGATCCTCACGCTCACCCTGGCCATCGGCCTCTTCTCGGTCTACACCTATCGCCACCTCAACGAGAACCTCACCAACGTCGACCTGCGCGAGCAACTCGGCGACGACCGCCCCGCCGGTACGCCGAAGGGTGACGGCCAGCCGATCAACGTGCTGGTGATGGGCTCGGACACGCGTGACGGTGAGGGCAATGACGCGGTCGGTGGCGCGCAGAACGTCGGCCAGCGCTCGGACACCACGATCCTGATGCACGTCTCCGGTGACCGCTCGTTCGCCTACGGGGTCAGCATCCCGCGTGACGCGATGGTGGAGCGTCCCACCTGTTATGACGAGGACCTCAACGAGATCCCCGGCGGCTTCGGGATGTGGAACAAGGCGTTCGACCTCGGCGGCCCGGCCTGCACCATCCGCCAGGTGGAGCAGTTGACGGGCATCCGGGTCGACCACTGGGTGGTCGTCGACTTCAATGGCTTCAAGGGCATGGTCGACGCCCTGGACGGGGTCGAGGTCTGCATCCCCGAGGATGTCAACGACACGGTCGGCAACATCTACCTCGAGGCCGGGACTCGCACCGTCAGTGGTGACGAAGCCTTGGACTATGTCCGGGTCCGCCACGGCATCGGCCTGCGCGAGAACGGCGATATCGGCCGGATGAAGCGCCAGCAGGCGTTCGTCGCCTCGATGGCCAACAAGGTGATGAGCAAGGGGATGCTCGCGCACCCCAAGCAGTTGCTGGACTTCCTCGACGCGGCGACCAAGTCGCTGACCCTGGACCACGAACTGGACTCGATCATCAAGATCGCCGACCTCGGCGCCCAGTTCCAGGAGATCGGCCTCTCCGAGATCCAGTTCATCACCGTCCCGTGGCGGACCTACCAGCCGGACAAGAACCGGGTGGAGTGGGTGCCCGAGGAGGCCGAGGAACTGTGGCAATTGATCCGCGAGGACCGGCCGCTGAGCCGTCGTCTCTCCGCGGAGGCGATCACCGCTGACACCGAACCGGGCACGCGTCCCACCGAGGAGGAGAGCCAGGCCGCAGGCCCCGACCAGCCGAGCGCTCCGGAGACCTCGCAGCAGGCCGACGACCCGGAGTCGATCCTTCCGGACCCGAACGAGAAGGCCCGCGAGAGTGGCCTGTGCTGAGCCTCCCGCGATGACCGAACCAGATCCGCATCACGAGGCAGGGGAGCCCATGTCGGGGGAGACCCCGGCCGCGGAAGCAGAGTCCCCGAGCACCCCAAAGGCGGCTGAACCGGCTGAGCCTGCCGAGCCGGAGTGGAAGCGTCGCAAGCGCATGGCCGCGGTCTTCGGTGACGGTGGCTTGCCCCAGGTCTCGGCCGAGGAACGGGCCCGCGAGGGCGGGGACCGCTCGGGCACTCCGGATGACTGGTTCCGCAGTCAGGTGCCTCCGCACCACGGCTGAGTCCCCAGCACGGCTCGGTCCCACCGGGTTGAGTCCCCGTGCGGCGGCCGAGTGCGTCACGCGCACTGTTGGCGGCATCCCCGCTGCGCGCCGGCATGACGGGATGAAGGCTCCGAGACGGCGACGACCCCCGCAACCGAGGTTGCGGGGGCCGTCGGATCCGGCTCAGGTGAGTCAGGCCTGGCCGTTGCGTGCGGCGAGGAGGTCGCGGATCTCCTCGAGCAGGACGACGTCGTCGTCCTTGGCGGCCGGGTCCTCGGCGAAGAAGCGCTCCTTGGCCTTGTTGTAGGGAGTCACGATGAAGAAGTAGACGACTGCGGCGATGATCAGGAAGGTGATCACCGCGTTGATGAAGAGACCGATGTTGACGTCGGCCAACTCCACGCTGGCGAAGTTCGGCTCACCGCCGACCTTGCCGATGAAGCCCATCAGGACGCCGGTGAAGGTCTCGACGACCGTGGCGAAGGCGGTGGCCATGATGAAGGCGACCGCGAGCTCGATCAGGTTTCCCTTGAGGATGAATTCCTTGAATCCCTGCATTTCTTGACTCCTTCGTGTCGAGCCCGTTGCTGGTGCCCGAGCATGGAACGGATTGGACAGCGGCACACGCTAGCGTGAAATCACTGCTGTCAGATACATCCTGACCGACGCGCTCGTCACTTTTGTGGACATTTGCGGTGTGGTTCCCAGCACGACCAGACGTCCGCTGGCAACGCCCCGCTGCGCGGATCCCGCCTCCGCTGGAAGGGCGATGACCGGAAGACCACTGCCCACCTGCCGGGTCTCCCCGTTCCCGGGGTTGGTCGCGAGCAGGTCGATCCGGTCGCCGACCCGGAGCAGGCTCGCGGCGGCGGCGTCCGGCAATCGGACCGGGATCGCGACCAGGCCCGGGTAACCCTCCAGCAATGGCTCGCCGACCAGGCGTACGTCGGTCAGCGTCTCGCCGCGCCGGACCGGAGAGGCGATCGTGCGCCCCACGACGTACGACGGTCCCAGCGCCCCGTCCGGCACGGCCTCGGCAGGGAGGTGCGCCACCACGACGTCGTCCTCGGCCAGCACGGTCCCCGATGGCAGGTCTGCGGCTGCCACCACCACCGAGACCGTGGCGGCGGGAGGCGGTGCGAGCACCGAGAGGGTGGCGAAGACCGCGATCCCGACCAAGAGGGCAGCCAGCAAGCGGCGCCGGCGCAGCACGGCGCGGCGCAGTGTGCGGCGTACGTCGTCGAACCCGAGAAACTCCATGGCGACAACGCTAGGCGGCCGGGACGCTGCTGCGAGGAGTTCTCCACAGGCAGGTAGAATTGGCACTCGGCCCACGCGAGTGCCACCGGCGCCTCAGCGGCCATCTCCCGACGTTCGAAGGATTGACCCGTGCCCACCTACCAGTACGCCTGCACCGAATGCGGCCACGCGTTCGAGCAGTTCCAGAGCTTCAGCGACGACGCCCTCACCGTCTGCCCGCAGTGCCAGGGGCGACTGCGCAAGGTCTTCAACGCCGTGGGCGTGGTCTTCAAGGGCTCCGGCTTCTATCGCACCGACTCGCGCAGCGGCGGCAACTCCTCCACGGCGTCCTCCTCGGGCTCGTCAGGCTCGTCGGACTCCGCCTCGTCGGGGAAGGGTACGTCGAGCGATTCGGGCTCCTCGGCCGGCTCGTCGACCTCCACCGGCTCGACCAGCTCCAGCAGCTCCAGTTCCACCACCTCGACCACGCCGAGCGCCTCCTGAGCCGATTCCACCGCCACCACAAGGAACAATGACCCGCGTGGAAGAGACGGAAGCAGGACCGAACCGCCCGCCGATGCAGTGGTGGCGCGCCTTCCGGGCCTGCCCGTGGGGCGTGCGCTGGGCGGCGTACGTCGCGATCGGCCTCGCGGTCACCCTGGTCGTGGGGCTGCTCGCCGGCACGGTGATGGTCCGGCGCCCCTTCCCGCAGACCAGCGGCGAGGTCGAGATCGCCGGGCTCCAGGCGAACGTCGAGGTGCTCCGCGACGACAACGGCATTCCCCAGATCTATGCCGACTCCACGGCCGACCTGATGCTGGCGCAGGGATATGTGCACGCCCAGGACCGCTTCTTCGAGATGGACGTACGCCGCCACATCACTGCTGGCCGCCTCTCCGAACTCTTCGGCGAGGCCACGCTGGAGACCGACAAGATGGTGCGCACGATGGGCTGGCGCCGCGTCGCCGAGCAGGAACTGCCGCTGCTGGCACCCGCGACCCGCGCCGCGCTGGAGTCGTACGCCGCCGGGGTGAACGCCTACATCGCCGATCGCGGCAACAGTCGGCTCGCCCTGGAATATACGGTGCTGGGACTCGGCGGGCTCGACTACACCCCCGAGCCGTGGACCCCGGTGGATTCGCTCGCCTGGCTCAAGGCGATGGCGTGGGACCTGGCCGGCAACATGGACGACGAGATCGCCCGGGCGCTGCTCCTGGCCGACCACACGGAGGAACAGGTCGCCGACCTCTACCCGGCGTACCCGATGGACGACCACGCGCCGATCGTGAACCAGGGCGCCCTGGTCGACGGACGCTACGAGCCGGAGGCGACAGCGCCCGGGAGCCGCAACCCTGCCCGACCGGCGTACACCGCGGACCAGGCGGACGCGCTGCGCCGGACCCTCTCCGCGATCGACGGCGTCCCCGAGTTGATCGGCTCCGGCCCCGGCATCGGGTCCAACTCGTGGGTCGTCGACGGCGCCCACTCGGCCACCGGGGAGCCGCTCCTGGCCAACGACCCGCACTTGGGCGTCAGCCTGCCGAGTGTCTGGTACCAGGTCGGCCTGCACTGCCGCACGGTCAGCGACGCCTGCCCGTTCGAGGTGGCCGGGTTCAGCTTCGCCGGGGTGCCTGGTGTGGTGATCGGCCACAACGCCGACATCGCCTGGGGATTCACCAACCTCGGTCCCGACGTCACCGACCTCTACCTGGAGCGGGTCGAGGGCGACGAATGGGAGTACGACGGCGAGATGTTGCCGCTCACCGTGCGCACCGAGACGATCAAGGTCGCCGGTGGTGAGGACTTCGAACTGAAGATCCGCGAGACCAGCCACGGGCCACTCATCTCGGACGTCTCCAGCCAACTCAGCACCGTCGGCGCCAAGGCGGCAGTGCCCACCACCGGCGACGTGGGTCGGGGAGCCACCGGTGCCGATGACTCCACTGGCGACGAGGACTCCACCGGTGACGAGGACCGGGCCGACAACGACGACGGCGAGGAGCGGGCACACGCCGTCGCGCTGCGCTGGACGGCGCTCGACCCGGCCCCGACCGCGGACGCGATCCTGTTGCTCAACCAGGCCTCGAACTGGCAGGAGTTCCGCACTGCCGCATCGCACTTCGCAGTACCGGCGCAGAACCTCGTCTATGCCGACCGTGAGGGACACATCGGCTACCAAGCGCCGGGTCGGATCCCGATCCGCAAGTCCGGCAACGACGGGCGCGAGCCGGCGGCGGGATGGCTGCCGGAGAACGACTGGAGCGGGCGCTACATTGCCTTCGACGCCCTGCCCAAGCTCTTCGACCCCGAGGAGGGGTTCATCGTCACCGCCAACCAGGCCGTGGTGGGTGAGGACTATCCGCTGCACCTGACCGACGACTGGGACTACGGCTACCGCTCGGACCGGATCCGCGAACTCATCGAGGCCGAGGCCGACGTCACCGTCGACGAGATGCTGGAGTTCCAGAACGACGACTTCAACGCGCTCGCCCCGGTGCTGGTGCCCTACCTGCTCGACATCAACCTGCCGCCCGGCTATCGCAGCGACGGCCAGGGCGTGCTCGCCGAGTGGGACTTCCGCCAGCAGGCGGATTCGGCTGGGGCGGCGTACTTCAACGTGGTCTGGCGCAACCTGCTCGAGCTCACCTTCCACGACGAGATGGCCGAGGACCTGTGGCCCGACGGCGGGTCGCGATGGTGGCTGGTGATGGAGCGGCTGCTCGCCGACCCGCGCAACCCGTGGTGGGACGACGCCGGGACCGAGGACGTCGTGGAGCGCCGCGACGACATCCTGGAGCAGGCGCTGCTGGCGGCCAGCGACGAGATCATCCGCAAGATGGCGCGCGACCCGGCCGACTGGGAATGGGGCAAGTTGCACCGGCTCGACCTGGTCAACCAGACCCTGGGCACCTCGGGGATCGGTCCGGTCGAGGCGCTCTTCAACCGCACCGGCTGGAAGGTCTCCGGGGGCTCGTCCACCGTGAACGCGACCAACTGGGACGCAGCGGAGGGCTATCACGTGACCTCGGCGCCGTCGATGCGGATGGTGGTCTCGATGGCCGACCTCGACCGCTCCCGCTGGATCAACCTGACCGGCAACTCCGGGCACGCCTTCCACCGCAACTACACCGACCAGACCGAGCTGTGGGTGCGTGGCGAGACGCTGGCCTGGGCGTTCAGCCGGGGCGCGGTCGAGGCGGCGGCGGAGCATCGCCTGGTGCTCCACCCGGCCGGCTGAGTCCGGTCTCACCGGCGCCGCGGCGCGTGTGGAGCGACCGCAGCCGCGCATATGCACCCTTGCGGCCCCGGGAAGCGCGAGATCAGGGCCACTACTGCGCATATGCACCCTTGCGGTCCCGGCCTCGTCACTTGGGCATGCCGGGGTGGGACGTGGGGAGCGGCAGGCGGCGTACGCCGGCCGGGGTCGCCACCGCAGTGACCGGACGGTCGTGTGCCTCGGCAGGCACCCGGTCGAGGACCTCGTGCTCGTGCAACAACACACAGGTGAACGTCCCGACCGGCACCCGGGACAGGGCGCGGTCATAGGAACCGCCACCGCGGCCAAGCCGCATCCCGTCGCTGCCCACCGCGATCCCGGGCACCAGCACCACGTCGCAGGTGGCGATCGCATCGGCGCCCAGGCGTGGTCCGGTCGGCTCGAGCAGTCCGCGCCCCGCTGGCGCCAGTGGTCCGTCGTACGCCGCCCAGTCCAGATCGTTGTCCGCCAGCAACACCGGCAGCAGCACGCGCTTGCCGGCCGCCCGCAATCCGTCCAGGAGCAGGCCGGTGCCGGGTTCGCGCCCCACCGACACGTACGCCGCGACGCTGGCCGCCCGGCGTACCTGTGGCGTGGCCAGTAGGTGCTCACTCAGTGCGACAGCACTGGCCGACAGTTCGGCCGGGGTCAGCCGGTTGCGCTCGGTGAGCACCTGGTCGCGCAGTGCTGTCTTGGATCCGGACATGGACCCAGTGTGCCGTGCCCCGTTCGCCGAGGCGGCGTCAGTTGACGCCGCCTCGGCGTCAGAATGCGTCAACACGTGCCGCCTCGACGCAGGAAAGCGTGAACACATGCCGGCTCGACGTGCATGCGCGTCAACACGTGCCGCCTCGGCGACGTACGATCGGCCGCATGGGCAGTTCAGCGCTGAACCGCGCGCTCGAGAAGATGGCCGATGCCGGGATCGACGAGACCGCGCGGGAGGTGTTCGCACACTACTTCCGCCTCCTGGAGGCGGGGGAGACCGGCTACATCGCCGAGGAGACCATCGAGGCCCTCGAGATGGAGTCCATCAACGACATCCGCGTCGATGACGCGACCGCGACACAGGCGCTGGCCACCACTGCGGTGATCAAGCTCAACGGTGGCCTGGGCACGTCGATGGGGATGGACCGTGCCAAGTCGCTGCTCTGCGTGCGCCGCGGGCTCTCCTTCCTCGACATCATCGCCCGGCAGGTGCTGGCCCTGCGCAAGCAGTACGACGCGCCGCTGCCGCTTGTCTTCATGAACTCGTTCCGCACCTCGGCCGACACCATGGAGGCGCTGGAGCGCTATGAGGACCTGCCGGTGGGTGACCTGCCGATGGAGTTCCTCCAGAACAAGGTTCCCAAGCTGCTGGTCGATGACCTCTCGCCGGTCGCCTGGCCCGAGGACCCCGAGCTCGAGTGGTGCCCGCCGGGCCACGGGGACATCTACACCGCGCTGGTCGACTCCGGGATGTTGCAGCGGCTCCTGGACGCTGGCATGGAGCGGATCTTCGTCTCCAACTCCGACAACCTTGGCGCCATCCCCGACCCGAAGCTGGCCGGTTGGTTCGCCGAGTCGGGCGCGCCGTTCGCGATCGAGGCGACGCGACGCACGGCCTCGGACCGCAAGGGCGGCCACTTCGCCCGGCGGCGCAGTGACGGCCGGATCATCCTGCGCGAGAGTGCGCAGGTCCTTCCCGGCGAGGTCGGGCTGCTGGCCGACCTGAACATCCACCGGTTCATGAGCACGAACAGCCTGTGGATCGACCTGCGTGCCCTCCGGCGTGCCCTGGCCGAGCGGCACGGGATCCTCGGCCTGCCGCTGATCCGCAACGTCAAGCACGTCGACCCGGCCGACCCTGGTTCGCCGGAGGTGATCCAGGCCGAGACCGCGATGGGTGCGGCGATCGAGGTGTTCGAGGGCGCGCGGACCATCGAGGTGGGCCGCGACCGCTTCGTGCCGGTGAAGACCACCGACGACTTGCTGGTGCTCCGCTCGGACGTCTTCGACCTGGGCGCGGACTTCCTCCTGGAACAGGTCTCCGACACGCTGCCCTATGTCGCGCTGGACCGGGACGTCTATCGTCTGGTGCGGGACTTCGACCAGAGGTTCCCGGAGGGGGCGCCCTCGCTGCGGGGCGCCACGTCGCTCACCGTGGACGGTGACTGGACCTTCGAACACGGCGTACGGGTCATCGGCCAGGTGGCCCTGGAGAAGCAGGCCACGGCGCAGCGGGTGGCCTCGGGGAGTGTCCTGGGTGAGTGATCTGATTCCGGTCCGTGAGCACCTTGACCGGGTGCTGGCCACGATCCGTCCGCTCGGCATCTATGAGCAGTCGCTGCTGGATGCGTGCGGCCTGCCCACCGCCGAGGACGTCACCGCACCGATCCCACTGCCCGCTTTCGACAACTCCGCGATGGATGGCTATGCGATCAACTACCTCGACGTGGTCGACGCCACCGAGGACCACCCGATCCACCTGCCCGTGGTGGGGGAGATCGGCGCCGGACAGAACCGGATCCTGGCGCTCTCCCCGGGCACGGCCGTGAAGATCATGACCGGCGCACCGGTGCCGTCGGGTGCCACTGCGGTGGTGCCGTATGAGTGGACCGACCGGGGTGTCGCCCAGGTGCGGATCACCAAGGCCCCCCGCCAGGGCGCAAACATCCGCCGCGCCGGTGAGGACATCGAGGCCGGCGACGTGCTGATCTCCGAGGGCAACGTGGTCGGCCCGCGCCACGTCGGCCTGCTCGCCGCGGTGGGCAGGGCCACGATCAAGGCCCGTCCCAAGCCACGCGTGGTGATCCTCTCCACCGGCTCCGAGTTGCGCGACCCCGGCACGCCACTGGGCAGCGACTCGATCTATGACTCCAACTCCTACATGCTCGCCGCGGCGATCCGCGCCGTCGGCGGCATCCCCTACCGCGTCGGTGCGGTGCCGGACGAGCGGAAGGTCTTCACCGAGACGCTGCACGACCAACTGGTCCGTGCCGACCTGGTGGTCACCAGCGGCGGCGTCAGCGAAGGCGACTACGACGTGGTCAAGGAGTCGCTGAAGTCGATCGGCCACGTCTGGTTCGGCCGGGTCGCGATGCAGCCCGGCAAGCCGCAGGGGTTCGGCCTGATCGGTGACGAGCGGATCCCGATCTTCACCCTGCCCGGCAACCCGGTCTCGGCGTACGTCTCCTTCCAGGTCTTCGTGCTGCCGGCGATCCGCAAGCTGATGGGTTGCCGGGTGCTGGAACGCCCGCGCTACACCTGCCGGCTGACCCACGGCCTGAGCTCGCCGGAGGGGAAGACGCAGTTCGTCCGGGCGACCTACGACGCGCGGGTGGCGACCCCGGTCGGTGGCCACGGCTCGCACCTGATCGGCGACCTCGCCGAGTCCAATGCGCTGATCGTGATCCCGCCGGAGACCACCACGCTCAAGCCCGGCGACTCGGTCGAGGTCATGCTCCTCGACGAGGAGTTCTGAGCGGTGCCCGACGGGCAGCCCCGGCGTGGGTTGACCCATGTGGACGCCTCCGGTGCGGCCCGGATGGTCGACGTGTCGGCCAAGCCGGTGACCTCGCGATCCGCCACCGCCACCGGACGGGTGCTGGTCTCTGCCGAGGTGATCGCCCTGCTCCGCGGCGAGGGCGTGCCGAAGGGCGATGCGCTGGCGGTGGCCAGGATCGCCGGGATCATGGGCGCCAAGCAGACCCCGGCCCTGATCCCGCTGTGCCATCCGCTCCCGGTCTCCGGGGTCGAGGTCGACCTGGCGGTGGGTGACGACGCCGTCGAGATCACCGCGACGGTGCGCACGAATGGCCGCACCGGCGTGGAGATGGAGGCGCTCACCGCGGTCTCGGTGGCGGCGCTGACGCTCATCGACATGGTCAAGGCGGTCGACAAGGAAGCGGTGATCAGCGACGTACGGGTGGTGGCCAAGTCCGGCGGCACCTCCGGTGACTGGCACGCGGAGACGTGGTCGGTGTGAGCGGGATGCCTGCCGCCGTGGTGGTAGCCTCCAACCGCGCCGCCGCCGGGGTGTACGCCGACGAGACCGGTCCCCTGATCGTGGCGGCGCTGCGCTCGTGGGGGTTCGCGCCGGCGCCGGTGGTCGTCGTACCCGACGGCGAGCCGGTGGCGGAGGCGGTCACCGCAGCGGTGGC
This sequence comes from Nocardioides sp. AE5, assembly GCF_031844485.1. NCBI lineage: Bacteria > Bacillati > Actinomycetota > Actinomycetes > Propionibacteriales > Nocardioidaceae > Nocardioides > Nocardioides sp. AE5. The sequence continues at coordinate 4,040 of NZ_JAUZVI010000010.1, read as the reverse complement.
AGCGGGTGCCCGGGTGGTGCTGACCACCGGTGGCACCGGGCTGACCCCGACGGACCGTACGCCGGAAGTGGTGCGGCCCCTGCTGGAGCGCGAGGTGCCCGGCATCGTCGAGGCGATCCGCGCTGACGGGATCAGCAGGGGCATCGCGACCGCGGCGCTGTCGCGTGGCGTCGCCGGAGTGATCGGCCAGGCCCTGGTGGTGACCCTGCCCGGTTCGCGCGGGGGCGTCGCCGACGGACTGGAAGTGCTGGCCCCGATCGTGGCGCATGCGGTGGACCAGATCGCCGGGGGAGACCACCGGTGACCCGCGCCTGGCCGGTGACACTGCGCCGCGGTGGGGTGGAGTTGCGCCCGCTGGCGTTCTCGGATGCCCGGGCTTGGCGCGAGGCGCGCAACCGCAATGCGGTCTGGCTGCGGCCGTGGGACGCCACGGTGCCGCCGGGATCCGAGGGGCGTCCGGCAACGTTCCGCGGGATGGTCAAGCGACTGACCAGGCTGGCCCACATGGACGAGGCGATGCCGTTCGCCGTGGTCGTCGACGGGGAGTTCGCCGGGCAGGTGACGGTGAGCAACATCGTGCGTGGCTCGGCGCAGTTCGCCTCGATCGGCTACTGGGTCGACCAACGCTTCGCGGGGCGCGGGGTGATCCCGCTGGCGGTGGCGATGGTGATCGACCACTGCTTCATGATCGCCCGGCTGCACCGGATCGAGATCGCGATCCGCCCGGAGAACACCAACTCGTTGCGGGTCGCGGAGAAGCTGGGCCTGGTCGAGGTCGGCTATGCGCCGCGGTTCCTGCACATCGACGGCGAGTGGCGCGACCACCGCCTCTTCGCCGTCACCGTGGAGGAGTGCCCCGGCGGCATGGTCAAGCGGCTCGAGTCCTGAACCCTCCCTGCTTCGGCACCTCAAATCACACGAGTCACACCAGTTGTTTTGCGACACACCTATGGACATCCGCCTCAATGTGGGTTATCGCTCCTAACCTCTGAGGCGTGGACCTGTCCGGAATCATCTTCGTAGCCCTTGCCATCGCGTGGGCCGTGTACCTGATCCCCAAGGCGCTGCGTCACCACGACGAGGTCGCCCGGAGCCGGTCCGTGGATCGGTTCTCGAACACGATGCGCGTCCTTGCCCGTCGCGAACCGGTGGGCGCCACCGGGGCGCGCCTGGTGGTCCAGCCCGGCCGCGGCCAGACCCCTGCCACCGTGACCGTGAAGGGCAGTCCTGCTCCCGTCGGCGAGACGGCCCGCCCGCGGCGGCCCAGCCGGGGGCACCTGGCCGCCCGTCGCGAGGCCGCCCGGGTCGCCGCGCAGCGCCGCCGTCGCGTGCTCGGCACCGTGCTCGGCCTCAACCTCCTCGTTGCCGGCCTCGCCCTGGGCGGGGTCGTTGGCTGGCCGTGGGTCGCGGCGCCGGTGGCGCTGCTGGTCGCGTGGCTGGTCGCCTGCCGCCTGATGGTCCGCCAGGAGATCGCTGCGGACACGGTGCTCGTCGGGCCCCCGGTGCGTGCCGAGGAGGCCGAACAGGTCGATGAGTCGGTCCCCGCGTCGTACGACGTGGACCGCAACGAGCAGGGCTTCGACGAGGTAGCCGCCGACGCTGACACCTCGGTCATGGCCGCCGTCGACGCGGAACTGTGGGACCCGGTCCCGGTGACGCTGCCGACCTACGTCACCAAGCCCGCCGCGGTCCGTCGCAGCGTGCGCACCATCGACCTGGGCGAGGACGACGTGTGGACCTCGGGCCACAGCGAGGAGTCGACCGCCCTGGCCCGCGAGGCCGACGCCGCCGCCCGCGGCGACGAGGGCGACCAGCCCCGGGTCGTCAACGGCTGACACGAACGCTCACCCGTTGCGTCGCGAACGCTCAATCATTGATGCGCGAAAGCTCACTTGTTGTCGTCGGCCCCGGATTCGGAACGCCGCGCGGGTGGGTGCTATCTTTCTCAGCGCGTGAGTACGTCGACGCATGGGGCTGTGGCGCAGTTGGTAGCGCGTCTCGTTCGCAATGAGAAGGTCAGGGGTTCGAATCCCCTCAGCTCCACCACGGTGTCCTTACTCAAACAAATGGACTGAGTAAGTGCCACCGAGTGGATTGAAGAAGAGTCAAGAGGCTCGCCGGGATGACCGGCGGGCCTCTTGGCGTTTGTGAGGACCGTGTCGAACGGTTCGGCGAGCTTGGCTTCGAGTCGTACGCCGACGCGGTCGTTCTCGTCGGGCAGGACGAGGATCTTCTCGAAGAAGGCTTGGTTGAACAGGCGCCGGATGTGCTCGGGTGCGCTGAGGTAGGCGGCTTGGGTGTCGGTGGCCAGGTCGAGTGCCAGCCCGAGGTTGCTCTCGATGACCTCCCACTTCTCGTTGGTGGCGTCGAGTTCGGTCTTGATGCTGGCGAGTGCCTTGCTGATGCGGTCTTGCTCTTGGCTGAGGAGGTCGACTGGGATGGCTCCGGCGTAGTGGGCTTCCATGAGCTTGCCGCGCTCGCGGTTCAGCTGTTCGTGCTTCTTCTTGAGCTCGATTCGTCGCCGCTCGACCTGGTTGCGTGCGTCGCTGAGCTCGGCCTGCATCTGTGCCTCGATGTGGTCGCGGAAGGTGGCGTCGAGCTGGACGCGTAGGTAGAGGTCTGGGTCTGTCCGATTCTTTGTGTAAGTGGGCATCGGCTTAGTTGATTCCTAGGCGGTTGCCGTAGGTCATGGACAGGACGTTGAGGATGTTCTTCCAGCCGGCGATGCGGCCGGTGGGGTTGGGTCGGTTGGTTTCCCGGTGTCGCACGGCGAGGTAGAGCACCTTGAGGGCCGCCTGTTCGTCGGGGCAGTGTCCGCGGCGCCGGGTAGCGGCCCGGAATCTGGCGTTGAGCGACTCGATCGCGTTGGTGGTGTAGATGATCTTGCGGACCTCCACGGGGAAGTCCAGGAACGGGATGAACTCCTCCCAGGCATTGCGCCACAGGTTGATCATCGCCGGATACTTGCCCTGCCACTGCTCGGTGAACTCCTCGAACTCGACCTCGGCGGCCTCCAGCGTCGGTGCGGTGTAGATGCGCCGCAGCTGGCCGGTGATCTTCTGCCAGTGTTGCCGCGAGGAGTAGCGCAAGGAATTGCGCACCAGGTGCACCACGCAGGTCTGCACCACTGCTTGGGGCCACACGGCGTTGATCGCCTCCGGGAGCCCCTTGAGGCCGTCGCAGCACACGATGCATGCGTCGAGGATGCCACGGTTCTTCAGATCGGTGAGCATGTTGATCCACTGTTTCGCACCTTCCCCACCCGAGGGACCCATCCACATGCCCAGCACGTCACGGAACCCGTCCAGGTTCACCCCCATCGCCACGTAGACCGGCCGGTTGGCCACCGCTCCCTCACGGACCTTGAGCACGATCGCATCGATGATGATCACCGGATAGACCGGATCCAGCGGACGAGCCTGCCACTCCTTCATCTCCGCCACCACCTTGTTCGTCACCGTGGAGACCAGATCACGGGAGACCTCGGTCCCATAGACCTCGCCCAGGTGGGCAGCGATGTCGCCGGTAGTCATGCCCTTCCCATAGAGGCTGATCACCGCCTCATCGAACCCCGCCAACCGACGCTGATGCTTGGCCACCACCCGCGGCTCGAAGGACCCCTCCCGATCCCTGGGGACATCGACGGTGACCTTACCTATCTCAGTGGTCACCGTCTTCGGCGTCGACCCATTACGAGAGTTCCCCCGATTGCGACCCGCCGGATCATGCCGGTCATAACCCAGATGGTGAGCCATCTCGGCCTCCAACGCCGACTGAAGAACCTGACGGGTCAGCGCGGTCAACAACCCATCCTCACCCGTCAACGCAATCCCGCGCCCGGACGCCGACGCCACCAACGCCTCGGCCAAGGCCACCATGTCCGGCTCCCGAACCACCGGAACCGTCGTACTCTCAGACTCGTGCTCGCTCATAACGTGATGCTCCTTCCACCACGGACCCAGTCCGCGGCATCACGCCGAGCCAGTTACACAAAATTCCTGACAGACCCAACTGCGGAATCGCTTGGGACTGGTGAGCAG